>NZ_KB849159.1:368918-723364 GCF_000367905.1 Acinetobacter sp. CIP A162
CATGTTGATTACCGATACTGCGAATTATCGTAATCCTTATTACAATACCGAATTGGATACTTTAGACAAGCTTGATCTGAACAAGATGACTCATGTGATTGATGGATTGGTTACGATGGCACTACAGCCATAATTCAGTTGTTTTATTCAATAACTCAATAAAAAACCCTGCCGAAGCAGGGTTTTTTATACGAAACATCAAGTCTTAATGACGCGCTGCTTTCGCTTCTTCTTTGGTTTTCACAATTGGTGCTTTAACCAAGGCTTTTGGCAAAGAGGTCAGTGCCAGCGGTAAAATCTCATCAATCGATTTTACGGCTTTAATTTCTAGACCTTCTTTGACATTTTCTGGAATTTCCGCCAGGTCACGTATGTTTTCCTGTGGAATGAATACCAGCTTGATGCCACCACGATGGGCTGCCAAAAGTTTCTCTTTCAAGCCACCGATACGCAGCGCACGACCGCCCAGACTGGTTTCACCTGTCATCGCGATATCCGGACGAATCGGGATACCCGTGAAAGCAGATACCAATGCTGTAGTCAAAGCCAAACCTGCCGATGGACCATCTTTCGGTGTTGCGCCTTCAGGTAAATGCACATGCACGTCGGTTTCTTCAAAGCGCGAGGCTTCGATGCCGAGTTCATCCGCACGGGTACGCACTACAGTCATCGCAGCGGTAATCGATTCTTTCATGACATCGCCAAGAGAACCGGTGGTAATGAACTTGCCTTTACCTGGGACTGCTGCAACTTCAATGGTCAGTAATTCACCGCCGACAGAAGTCCAAGCCAGACCATTTACACGGCCAATTTGCGCTTCTTCTTCCGCCATACCGTAGTCAAATTTATGTGGACCCAAGTAATCTGGAAGATTTCCTGCGGTCACTTCAACCTGAAGGTTTTTGGCTTTCTTGCTAACCGCTTCTTTTACCACTTTACGTGCAATTTTTGACACTTCACGTTCAAGGTTACGAACACCGGCTTCACGGGTATAACGGCGCACGATGTCACGAATCGCCTCTTCATGCACGGTCAATTCTTTGGCACGTAGACCATTGTTCTTGATTGCTTTAGGAACAAGGTAACGATCCGCAATATTTACTTTCTCTTCTTCGGTATAACCCGGAAGACGAATCACTTCCATACGGTCCAGCAGCGCCTCAGGAATGTTCATACTGTTTGCGGTACAGATAAACATCACTTCAGACAGGTCCAGATCCAGATCCAGATAGTGATCGCTGAACTTGTTGTTTTGTGATGGATCAAGTACCTCAAGCATCGCAGAAGCCGGATCGCCACGGTAGTCTTGCGCCATCTTGTCGATTTCATCGAGCAGGAACAACGGGTTTTTTACACCCACTTTAGTCAATGACTGCACAATTTTACCTGGCATCGCACCGATATAGGTACGACGGTGACCGCGAATTTCCGCTTCATCACGCACGCCGCCCAGTGCCATACGCACGAACTCACGACCAGTTGCTTTGGCAATTGATTCACCGAGTGAAGTTTTACCCACACCTGGAGGACCAACCAGACACAGAATCGGGCCACGCAATTTTTTCACGCGTGACTGAACTGCCAGATATTCCACAATGCGATCTTTGACATCGTCCAGACCATAATGGTCTGCATCCAGAATTTCCTGTGCTTTGCTCAGGTTAATGCTGACTTTGCTGGCTTTATTCCATGGTGTATCCAGAATGACTTCCAGATAGTTACGTACCACAGCAGCTTCACTTGAAGCAGGCTGCATCGCTTTTAATTTACGGAATTCAGCTTCTGCTTTTTTACGTACATGCTCAGGCAAATCTGCTTCAGCCAGACGTTTTTCAATTTCAGCGACATCGTCTTCCGCGCCGCCGTTCATATCAGAAAGCTCGCGCTGAATGACTTTCATTTTTTCATTCAGGAAATATTCGCGCTGGTTCTTTTCCATCTGACGTTTAACAGAATCATGCAGGGTTTGCTCAATCTGTTGTTCTTCAGACTGTTGCAATAGATAAGTCATCAGCTCAGTCAAATGCGCTTCGAATTCGTCATGTTCCAGGAATTTCTGTTTGACATCAATATTCAATGGAACACGGGTTGCGACGAAGAACAATAACTGTAATAGATCTTCAATTTTGTTGGCTGCGGTGATCAGTTCACGCGCATTACGAAGTTTCGCTTCTGCATATTGAGCGAAAAGCGCACGTAATTCCTGCAAGCGCACAGCTTGGGTATCTGCATCGACGCTCACCGTCATTGGGCTGAGTTCATGCTCTGCTGTCAGATACTCAGTTTCGTCAATGATGGTTTTCAGTTTGGCACGATGCAGGCCTTCAATCAGAACTTTAATACAGTTTTCATCATTTTCGTGATTCACAACTTGCACAATCTTCGCGACAGTACCGTATTGATATAAATTGTCGTGATCAATTTCTTCTGTAAGCGAATCTTTTTGCGCAACTACAAATACTAGATTGTCACTGTTACGAGCCACATCAACTGCATTGATCGATTTTTCACGACCGACAAACAGCGCAATTTGCATATGCGGATAAACCACCACATCACGCAACGCCAAAAGGGGTAGTACACTTGGAACCTGAGGCTCTAAGGTTTCTTGATTCATAATAATTTCAGACATGAGCACTCCTAATGAGTGACAACGGTGTTGCCATGCTTTTAATAGTGATGGGTAATTTTAAAAATACAAGGGCAGTTAAGATTAAATTGTATGAAAAATGACTAATTATGTGATTTTAAAGTAGTTAGCAAGGGTAAAAATGCAAAATTAACGTTTGAACTTTATAAAAATTGTCGGGGTGATTAAAGCATCAAGGGGCTGATCCCATATTTCACGTTTTAACGGCTGTGCCAGCAGTTGAAAGTTATGCGCCAGACCCAGACGGAACGGACGCCCGGGCGCAGAAGCCAAGGTACGATCATAAAAACCGCCGCCCATACCAATCCGTGTGCCCGCAGTATCACAGGCCAATAGCGGCATGAGCAATAAATCCAGTTTGGAAACATGCACACCACGGGTGCTCATGGGCTCTCGCATACCCAGCCGATGATGAGCAAAGCGCTTGTTATGATATTGATGCTGGCTGATTCGAATCCAGACCAGCTGCTTATTCATGTCGCAAATCGCTGGTAGATACACCTGTTTGCCCAGTTTAAAGCAGCGTTCAATAATCGCCTGGGTCTGAATCTCCCCAAAGGCATGCAAATACAGCCCAATACGTTGGGCATGAATAAATTCTGGACTGCGGATCAGACGGTTTAGAACTTTTTGTGCGGACTGCCTTTGCTCAAATTTAGAGAGATGACGACGCGTTTTACGAAGGTATCTTCTTAATTCCTGAATGGTCATAGGGCAAAAAGCATATGCAACAAAATTGTGCTCTAGTCTAAGTGGGAATTCTGGAAAAGTAAAAAATAATTGTAAGCTGCAATTTTATATTATTCCGTATCTGCTGATTTAAATTTAGCTAATTTGTCACCAGTTTCAAAGTTAAAAAACAGTTGCATCACTGGTTGTTAAAATGTGTTGAAACGGTCAATTTATTTTCTTTGATTCACGATTTTCCAAGCAACCGATTGTTCAGTGACAAACTCTGGAAACGCATCAGTTTAAGCACTTTGCAACAGCTTTAGATCAATAAAAATACAATTCTAAAGTAGGTTTATTCTGTTTTTTGGTGAAAGATAGACAAGGGATTATATGACTATTCTCGACCGATATATGAGACACATTGTGCTTAGGCAGAGCACGTAAGACCTAAATCAATGGAGATTGAACATGATGAATATTGCCAAGAACACCATCTGTCTTTGGTATGATGACGATGCCGAAGGTGCAGCACGATTTTATGCAGAAACCTTTCCAGACTCCTCAGTTGGCGCGATCAATCTTGCACCCGGAGATTATCCCTCCGGAAAAGAAGGCGATGTTATCACCGTTGAATTTACGGTGATGGGCGTTGCCTGCATTGGACTGAATGGTGGCGCTGACTTTCAACACAATGAAGCATTTTCATTTCAGGTGGCGACTGAAGACCAAGAAGAAACAGACCGTTACTGGAATGCCATTATTGGCAATGGTGGTCAGGAAAGTGAGTGTGGATGGTGTAAAGACAAGTGGGGCATTTCCTGGCAGATTACGCCAGTGGTCCTCATCAACGCCTGTAACAGTCTTGACCGCGCTGCGGCCAAGCGCGCATTTAATGCGATGATGACCATGAAAAAAATTGACATCTCCGTGATCGAAGCGGCATTTCATGGTTAAGCGCCAAAGATATTGTCTTTCATTCGAGTTGATATTGCTGTGTAGCGCAATTTCACTGCAATAGTTAAATCTTCTCCTTTCTTTTTATCAACTCAAATTATCCCTCAACTCTATAAGGATCCGTTACAAAAATTTCAGATCAATCCAACTTGATTTGAACCTAAATCCAATTTCTTCATGATGATTCAAGGAGAATGTGCCATGAATTTTCCTCAATTACTGTTTATGGCGGGATGGGTCGCCCTGTCTGCACCTGCCGCTTTAGCCGTTGAACCGCCCATGTCGGGCAAAGCTAGCTCAGGTGCAGCTTCCTCTGCCGCCGATAAGAAAGCCATTGCAAGTGCTATGACTGCCGCACCTAAAAAAAGTAGCCGCTGCGGCCACGATTGTCGCTGTCGGTGCAGATGGCAAAATGCGTACCTTGCGCAAGGGCAATAATGGGTTTACCTGTATGCCTGATAATCCGACTACGCCAGGTCCAGACCCAATGTGTATGGATCAGGCCGCTCTAGAATGGGCAGAGGCCTGGATGGGACATAAACTGCCCACAGTCGGGAAAGTAGGCTTTATGTATATGCTGGCAGGTGGTACGGATGCCAGTAATGTTGATCCCTATGCCAAGAAGCCTAGTGCGGGCAATCATTGGGTCAAAACGGGTCCCCATGTCATGATCGTCGGTGCTGAAGCTCGTTTCTATGATATGTATCCTAAGCATAAGCAACCGGATACCGCTTTGCCCTATGTCATGTGGTCTGGGACGCCTTATCAGCACTTAATGATCCCGGTGAAATAGTGAATACCGTAATGACGAATACACGCTGATTCAAACCTTTCAATTCAGGTATTTAATACACTCAATTTTTATGACTGTACTAAGCTACAAATAGAATAGTTGGTGGTGTTTCAAAAAGTATGCTGAAAAAAACAATATGGCTTTTGATAAAATAGAGGTATGAAAATAACGCTACAAATCAAATGTCCTACCTGTCTAAGTAACAATATAAAGAGAAATGGCATCAAAGTAGATGGGAAACAAAACCATCAATGCAAAGATTGCAAACGTCAGTTTATTGGTGATCATGCATTAAGCTATCAAGGATGTAACTCAGGTATTACCGGCAAGATATTACATTTAATGGTCAGAGGAAGCGGTGTAAGAGATATTGCTGAAGTCGAGCGTATCAGCATTGGCAAGGTATTACGAACCTTAAGTGAATCGATCTATCAGATTCAGCCTAAACAAAGCCACTACGAATGTCTTGAAGTCGATGAACTTTGGACTTTTGTAGGGAATAAGAAAAATAAACAATGGCTTATTTATGCCTACCATCGAGAATCTGGAGAAGTTGTTGCTTATGTTTGGGGTAAGCGGGATTTAGCAACGGTTCAACGTCTTAAAGCTAGACTTAAAAAGCTTGGGGTTCAATATGCTGGAATTGCGAGTGATCACTGGGATAGTTTTATCACAACATTTCAATGTTGCAAGCAAGTGATCGGTAAGTTTTTTACCGTCGGTATTGAAGGTAACAACTGTAGAATTCGTCATCGAATCAGGCGTGGATTTAGGAGAAGTTGCAACTTTTCTAAAAAGCTCGAAAATCATTTTAAAGCCTTTGATTTGACTTTCTTTTACCTTAATAACGGATTTGTTTAACGCCAGCATACTTTTTGAAACACCACCGAATAGTTCACTTAGAAGCTCATCAACAGATGGGCTTTTATATGAGCATTGCAAAAGTTGAGATGATGCAGATCATGCAATATGAGTTTCAGAATAATTTTTGCACTGAATTGAAAACAGGCTGAACCAAAAACAACCATCCAATGAAATTCTCCCTAATTTATACATCTTAAATTTTATTAAGATATTGAAAATAAAATAAAAATTAAACTGGCATAAGTTCTGCATAACTGTATTCAAACTTGGATACAAGATTGGATACAGAATGCTTCATCAGAAAATGATCGGCTGGATAGTCCCAGCATGCCGCGATGCCGATCAGCAAAAAATGCTTCCACTGAATAACTTGGCTCAATTCATTGCCCGACTTGAGGGGAATGAACCTGCCTGGATTTCGGTTAGGACTGCTGCATATCTTATTCAAACAAAAATTGATGTATTCAAAAAACTGTATTTCGGACTGTATGTATCAGAGGCTGCCAGAGATCAGTGACGGCGGTAGGCTTATATGCAGCAGCTTAATCAAAAAAATAGATCAATTCGGCAGATTCAGAAAATAGATAAAATAACAGAGGATTCATATGTTTAAGACTGTATTGATTGCAAACCGCGGCGAAATTGCCGTTCGTGCCATTCGCACATTAAAAAAAATGGGCGTAACCAGTATAGCCGTCTATTCAGAAACGGACCGTTATGCACAGCATGTGATTGATGCAGATATTGCAGTGTCCTTAGAAGGGACCAAACCGAGTGATACCTATTTAAGTATTGAAAAACTGATTGCTGCAGCCAAGAATACCGGGGCTGAAGCAATTTTCCCAGGTTATGGTTTTCTGTCAGAAAGTGCTGACTTTGCCCGTGCCTGCGAAGAAAATAATATTGCTTTCATGGGACCAACAGCTGAGCAAATTTTAGAGTTTGGTTTAAAACATCGTGCCCGTGAACTTGCTGCAGCTGCCAATGTACCGATGACTCCCGGTACAGGTCTGCTAAATAGTCTGGACGAAGCTTTGGCAGAAGCTGAAAAAATTGGTTATCCAATTATGCTGAAAAGTACAGCAGGCGGTGGCGGAATTGGCTTGACCCGTTGTGATGATGCCGAGGCACTTCAGGAGGCTTATGAAAGTGTAAAACGTCTGGGCGAGCAGTTCTTTAAAGATGCCGGAGTATTTTTAGAATGCTTTCTCGATAAAGCCCGTCATGTCGAAGTACAGATTTTTGGGGATGGTCAGGGGCAAGTGGTGGCTTTGGGCGAGCGTGACTGTTCACTGCAGCGCCGTAATCAGAAGGTTGTGGAAGAAACACCAGCGGCACAGTTACCTGAAGCAACCCGTCAAAAATTGCATCAGGCGGCAGTTGAACTGGGCAAATCGGTGGAATATCGCAGTGCCGGTACGGTTGAGTTTATTTACGATACAGCACGTGACGAGTTTTATTTCCTTGAAGTGAATACCCGTTTGCAGGTGGAGCATCCGGTGACTGAAATGGTGACCGGTTTAGACCTGATTGAATGCATGTTGAAAGTTGCAGCAGGTGATACTCTGGATTGGAAGCATCTAAGCAGTATTCAGCCTCAAGGTGCAGCGATTGAAGTACGCATCTATGCCGAAGATCCAGTTAAGAATTTCCAGCCGAGTCCAGGGATTTTGACCGATGTCTTTTTTCCGGAAAATGTCCGGGTTGATACCTGGGTGAGTACCGGAACTGAAATTTCCCAATACTTTGACCCGATGATTGCCAAGATTATTGTGCATGCTGAAGATCGTGATACTGCCATTCATACGCTTAAATCAGCTTTAGCTGAAACTCGCCTGAATGGTATTAGTACCAATCTGGATTATGTGCATACTGTTATTTCAGATCCACGTTTTGAACAGATGCAGATCTGGACACGCATGCTGGATGATTTCAAATATGTGCCGAATGTGATTGAGGTGATTCAGCCGGGTACACAAAGTTCGATTCAGGATTATCCGGGTCGTGTCGGGTATTGGGATATTGGTGTACCGCCTTCAGGCCCAATGGATGATTATGCCTTCCGGCTGGCCAATAAAATTGTTGGAAATGTCGAGGCCGCCGCCGGGTTTGAATTTACCCTGCAAGGTCCAATCCTCAAATTTCATGCAGAAAATATCATTGCTTTAACTGGCGCACCTTGTCCGGTAAGTCTGGATGATGAAGCAGTAAATTTCTGGCAGCCTATTCAGGTAAAAGCAGGCCAAACCCTAAAAATTGGACAGGTTGAATCTGGATGCCGGACCTACCTGGCTGTACGAAATGGTCTGAATGTGCCGGAATATCTGGGTAGCCGTTCTACCTTTGCTTTAGGTAATTTTGGTGGACATGCAGGCCGAGTGTTACGGGCTGGTGACATGATTAAGATGGTGAATCCTGAGCTGCCGGCCGATGGTCTACCTTTAGCGATTGCAGAACCTGAAGTTTTGGCAACAGATCTGATTCCAAGTTATGGCAAGGAATGGAAAATTGGTGTGCTCTATGGTCCGCATGGCGCTCCTGATTTCTTTAAAGCTGAATATATTGAGGAGTTTTTTGCATCAAGCTGGAAAGTGCATTTTAACTCGAACCGATTGGGTATCCGTTTAACCGGACCGACGCCAAGCTGGGCGCGTGAAAATGGCGGTGAAGCGGGTCTGCATCCATCCAATGTACATGACTGTGAATATGCCATTGGTGCGATTAACTTTACCGGTGATTTCCCCGTAATTCTTGCCAAAGATGGTCCGAGCCTGGGTGGCTTTGTCTGTCCGGTGACCATTGCCAAAGCTGAACTCTGGAAAATTGGTCAACTGAAAGCCGATGACACGATTAGCTTCTATCCAATCTCGGTAAAGCAGGCCAATGCGCTGGAGCGGCAGCAAATTCAAACCCTTCAAAACTTTGCCAAGGCAGAGATAACCAGCGAGGCTGAAATCGTTACAGTTCAGGCAGAAAGTATCCTGGCATTGCGTGAAGCTACGCCAGATGCACCAAAAGCTGTATATCGTCAGGCAGGTGACAGTTATATCTTGCTGGAATACGGTGATAACGTACTGGATTTGGCCCTACGCCTGCGCGTACACCGCTTGATGCAACTGATCCGTGAAGCTGATCTTGACGGTATCCTGGAATTATCACCTGGTGTGCGATCCTTGCAGATTAAATATGATGGTCTGCGTTTGAGCCAGCAGCAACTGATTCACTTCCTGCTTGGTCTTGAAGAACAGATGGGTGATTTACGTGACATTAAAATACCTTCAAGAATTATCCATTTACCCATGGCCTTTGAGGACTCAGCGACTCTGGGTGCGGTTGAGCGTTATCAGGAAAGTGTCTGTGCCAAGGCCCCATGGCTACCGAATAATGTCGATTTTATTCAGCGAATCAATGGTCTAAACACTCGTCAGCAAGTTAAAGACATTATTTTTGATGCCAATTATCTGATTTTAGGGCTAGGTGATGTATATCTGACTGCACCTTGTGCAGTGCCCATTGATCCGCGCCACCGTTTACTGAGTTCCAAATATAATCCGGCCCGTACTTTTACCGCTGAAGGTACAGTCGGGATTGGTGGTATGTATATGTGTATTTATGGCATGGACTCACCGGGTGGCTATCAGTTGATTGGCCGTACCGTACCGATCTGGAATAAGTTTAAAAAGAACAAGCAGTTTGGCGATCAGCAATGGTTCTTACGCTTTTTTGACCAGATTAAATATTATGAGGTCACTGAGGCCGAACTGGATCAGTTCCGTGCTGATTTCGCCCATGGTCTGGCAGAAATCAAAATTGAGGAATGCGAGTTTGACTTTGCAGCATATCAGGATTTCCTTGCTGCAGAACAGGACAGCATTGCCACCTTTAAAGCGCAGCAGCAGGCTGCTTTTAGTGCCGAGGTAGAACGCTGGAAAGACGAGTTTGATGCACCTGTAGAAATAGAAGTGCTGCAGGATGACACCGATTACAGCCAGTATGTCCCTCTCAACGCCTCTATGACCGGCAATATCTGGAAGATTTTTGTAGAAGCGGGGCAGATTGTGAAAAAAGGCGACACGGTGGCCATCATTGAAGCCATGAAAATGGAACTGCCGGTCTATGCTGACGATGATGGTATCGTTAAAGCGATTATCTGCCGTTCTGGTCAGACCGTGCATAGTGGTGAGCCACTGGTCTATATGGAGTAATGGAGTGAGCCATGACTATTGTTCGCAATCCAAGTACTAAAGCGACCGGAAAAAGCTCAGACAATCTGTCTGAGCTGGTTCTCCAGAAAATTAAAAATGATATTTTTGACTTTAAACTGATGCCGGGAGAGCGGTTTACCGAATCGGAAATTGCTGAAAGCTATGCCGTCAGCCGTACACCTATTCGGCAAGCTTTGTATCGCTTGCAGCAGGAAGGTTATGTCGAGGTGCAGTTTAGAAGTGGCTGGAAGGTTCGGTCACTAGACTTTAAAGTTTATGAAGAACTGTATGATCTGCGGATTTTATTGGAAGGTTATGCAGTCGAACAACTTTGTCAGATGCCCAAAGACCAGTTGCAGGTTGCTCTGGCTGTTTTGATTCAAACCTGGTGTATTCAACCAGAACAATATATCTATGATCTCAGGCGGTTATCTGCACAAGATGAAGCATTTCATTGTCATTTGGTATTTGCAGCCGGCAATACAGAAATGGCAAAAATACATAGTGAGATCAGCGAGAAAATTCGCATCATACGCCGTCTGGATTTTTCCAAAGATTATCGGATTGAGGCCACCTATGCCGAACATCAACAGATTTTAAGGGGATTACTTGCACAAGATGCAGCGTTCTGTCTCTCTATATTGGATGCCCATATCCGGCACAGCCGTAATGAGGTGAAAAAAATTACACTGGAAATGTTATCCTCTAGTCCTGCGTAAGTTAATCAGGATAAATTTATTTTATAGCAAGAAAAATATCAGACCTGACTTAAAATTGATAACCAATTCATAACCAGAAAAAACAAGAACCCGCTAGTGGCATCTCAAATTGTTTTTTAAAGTAAGTTGAGGATGATAATAACAAGAGATAAAAATGCTTCATCAGCCTATTCAACTTTTACTTACAGGTGCCGGCTGTGCACTTCTCTTAACCATGACTGGATGTACCATGCCTTCCAAATCGCCCATCAATGACAGTTATGGTTCCCAGCCACATTTGCCCAAACCAAAATCAAGCTTGCTGCCTACGGTCAATATTGCACCTGCTAAAGGTTGGCCTGAAGGTAAAATGCCGACAACAGCGACAGGTTTAAAAGTTCAGGCATTTGCCAAAGGGTTGCAGCATCCGCGCTGGCTGTATGTATTGCCGAATGGTGATGTACTGGTGGCTGAAACCGATGCACCGCCTAAGCCCGATGACAGCAAAGGGATCAAAGGCAAAATCATGAAATGGGTGATGCAACGTGCAGGTTCATCGCACCCCAGTGCCAACCGCATCAGTCTGCTTCGCGATAGCAATGGAGACGGGGTGGCTGAACAAAAAATCGTATTTTTACAGAATCTCAATTCTCCATTTGGCATGGCACTGGTCGGCAATATGTTGTATGTGGCGAATACTGATGCCCTAATGCGCTTTCCTTATCAGAACGGTGCGACTCAAATTACAGCAGCCGGTACCAAGGTGCTGGATTTACCGGCAGGCCGTTTAAACCATCACTGGACCAAAAATGTCATTGCCAATCCTGCCGGCAGCAAACTCTATATTACAGTGGGTTCCAACAGCAATGTCGCTGAAAATGGCCTAGAGCAGGAGCAGGGCCGGGCACTAATCATGGAATTTGACATAGCCAGTGCTCAAGCGCGACCTTTTGCTACCGGACTGCGTAATCCGAATGGTATGGACTGGCAACCCCAGAGTGGCACACTCTGGACGGTGGTAAATGAACGTGATGAACTCGGCAATGATCTGGTTCCTGATTATCTGACCTCTGTCAAAGAAGGCGCTTTTTATGGCTGGCCCTATAGTTATTATGGCCAACATGTAGATACCCGGGTCAAACCGCAAAATCCTGCGCAAGTTGCGCAGGCCATTCCACCAGATTATGCATTGGGCAATCATACTGCATCATTGGGCTTGGCCTTCTATAGGGCAGATCTGATGCCTCAATATCGAAACGGTGCGCTGATTGGCCAGCATGGTTCATGGAACCGCAAACCGCACAGTGGCTATAAAGTGATTTTTATTCCCTTTCAAAATGGACAACCGATGGGCCCACCTCAAGATATCTTGACTGGATTCTTAAGCGATCAGGGCGATGCATATGGGCGACCGGTCGGTGTGGCGGTAGATTCTTCAGGTGCCATTTTGGTTGCTGATGATGTCGGTGATGTGATTTGGCGAGTATCACCCTTGTGTACACCAGCTGCAGTAAGTAAATAAAGGTTTAGGGATTCAGGATTTTATTCGGATCTGAATCTGTGGAAAGTAAAAGTTAAAGCAAAGACTGTTTCATTCAAACGTCAATATTTTGATTGAAAATATGCAAAGGCTAGCGGATTTAAAATAATTTTTAAGCTTCATTTAAGCTGGCTGAATTAGGCTTTCAGGATATTTTTACGCGGGATTACAGCATGTACAGAGATTCTGCTGATCCTATTAAAAATATCTAAATCTAAGTGCCAGTTTTAAGTGCCAATAAAAACTGGATATAAAAGTTAGAACGTTGCAAAAAAAGAGGGTTTTAAGAATGAAATCAATTGTTGCATTTATTTTCCCTTGGTCATTATTTATGACCCTTCATCGACCAGCCGAAGCCACAGTATGCTTAATGCTTCATATTTCGATTTTAGGCTGGATTCCTGCTGCAATCTGGGCCATGCATACTTTATATCGGGATAAAATAGCCTGAAAATAGGAAAATAAGTTACTGAAAGATTGTTTGATTTTGACGGAAGTAATTAAAGCCCTATCTTTTTTATAGCTAAAGATTTTTTTTCATTCCAGATGATGAATACATCAATAAAATGAATCTAGAGGAATGTTCGAGAGAAATACTACAAAATTAAAATAAGAGGAAATTCAGGAAAAATTATAATTATATTTTGAAAACGAAATTGAAGTACTCCGAAGATGCCGCTGCATGTGTCGTTACCCTGAACCCGATGAGTTCAAGGAGGATGCGACGTATACTTGCTGGGTTTCCCATACGGAGATGGGCATACACTCTAAATATACAGAACACACCCATAAGTGTTAGTATCGGCAGGGGAATAGACCCGCTGGCGAACACCTCAGAGTTAAGTTAATTATAAACAATAATCCCGGTGTGGCAACTCTATGCTGTTCATGAACTGTAAACAGTTCGGTCGAATGTCCGAAGTTTAAACAGAATTCGAGATTATTCAGTCAGTTCTTCAACTTCTTCTAAAATAGTTTGTAACAAACGCTCGCAATGCGCATATTGTTGCAGTGATCTGTTCATATTCAAGACCTCCTGCATCAGCTCAAGTGCAACCATAATAATCAGCTTGCTAGGTTCCATGCGTGGTGCTTTACGGCGAAATTCATCATATTTGTCATTTAATAACTGTGCCGCGCGTTCTAATTCTTCCTGCTTGTCAGGAGTAGAGGCCAAACGGAAACTATGCCCCAATACTCTGAGATCAATTGCAATTTGTTCACTCATGATGAGGCTTCCTCAGTCGCTTCAGTCGGATGGGCCAGTTGTTGAATTTCCTGTGCGTGATGATCCTGCGCAGTGCCAAGAATGGCCAGACGTTGAATAATCGCTTCAACCTTGGCTTTGGCATTTTCATTTTTCTGGGTTAAACGTTCAGATTCCTGAGTCAGACGCTGAATTTCCTGCTGGGCATGACGCTGTTCAAGGATCATCTTTTCCTTAACTACGCGCAGTTCATTCCGTTCAGCCAGAATTTCCTGAAAACGGTTTTTCAGGTCGGTACAGCTTTTTTCCAGACGACCATAACGGTCTGCCAGTGCAGTTGCATCATTATTAAGCAGTTGAAACTGGGCACGAGAATCCGTCAATTGTTCTGTCAGATTTTCATTTTCTTGTTGTTTTTGCGCAATCACGCTGTTTTTTTGTTCAATTTGCTGTTGATGTTGCATCATTGAAGAGTCTTGCTCTTCGCGCAAACTGGAATTTTCACTTTCAAGCCGTGCAAGTCGCGTTTTTAACACGCCGATCTGCACTTGTAGACGCTGTAATTCTTCTAACATATCGAGGTCGCACAGTGTTGCAAACAAAGGTAATATATAAGCAGTATAAAGATTGGATAAACGAATGCAAGACGATATTTCAGGTTGGACCGAATGGCACCGCAATTTTTCTTCAATTGAGGAAATTTCTAGCCCTAGCGAACTACATGGTTTGCTAACTGGCATTGTTTGTGTCACCCAGGCGCCAAGCAGTGAAGAGTGGTTACAGATTTTAGAAACACTGGATGTACCTGAACTGGATGCCGAAGCATTAGAGTTGTTGACGGGCGAAGCTGAAGATGTGTTTCATGCACTGTCTGAAGATGAGCTGGATTATTTACCTTTGCTGCCTGATGATGAGCATGTGCTTTCAGAACGCGTACAGGCTCTGGCGGACTGGTGTGCAGGCGTGGTCTTAGGTTTCGGACTGGCTTCAGGACATATCCGTCAGGATGAAGTTGAGCTGATTGAACATTTACAAGATGTAGCCGCAGTTGAATTTGAAGACTCAGACGATGATGCCGAAGGTGAAGAAAGCTATCAGGAATTGTACGAATTTGTGCGTCTGATTCCTGTCAGCCTGTCTTTAGGGCGTAAAAAGGTCGAAGTTGAAGAAACACCACTCTTACAGCAATTTAGTCAAAAAAATCAGCCTAAAGCCGCTGTTACAGACGCGCAAAGTGTGGTCGAGATTTTCTCGCCTAAACGTCCAAGCTGATGAAATGCTGAGGTGAACCATCAGCTGCTTGAATTCAGGCATATATTTTGCTGTTACAGTGAAATCTATAGTCTGATTTCAAGACTATATTCTAAATACAAGTATTGATCGATAAGAAAGAAGTAAGGTGTAATGAAGAAATTGACACAGGCAGTTTTTGAGGAACGTCGCGCAATCCTCGCAGGGGAAATCGGTTTACGCAGTATCGCTATTATCGCGACCAGTCCGGTAGCCATGCGTAACCGTGATGCAGATTATAAATACCGTGCAGACAGTAGTTTCTTCTATTTAACCGGATTCGCGGAACCTGAAGCTGTGGCTGTGATTGAAACCTTTGACACTGAAGAAGAAGGCTATAGCTACAGTTTGTTCTGTCGTGAACGCAACCGTGAAATGGAAATCTGGAATGGCTACCGCGCGGGTATTGATGGGGCTATTCAGGATTATGATGCAGATGAAGCCTATGCGATTGATTTGCTGGATGAAGAAATCTTAGAAAAGTTACAAAATAAAGATCAGTTATTTTATCGCATTGGACAGCATGCAGAGTTTGATGCGCGTGTCGCCAAATGGATTGCAACTGCAAGTGGTGAAAGCCGTCGTGGTACTTCTGCGCCAGCGCAAGTCATTCAGCTGGATCGTATTGTTGATGAAATGCGTCTGCATAAAGATGCAAATGAAATCGAACTGATGCAGATTGCTTCCGATATTTCTGCTGATGCACATATGCAAGCGATGCTAGCAGTACGTCCGGGTATGATGGAATATGCGCTGGAAGCCGAGCTGAATTATGTCTTTGGCAAAAATGGCGGTGTTCCGGCTTATAACAGTATTGTCGGTGGCGGTGAGAATGCCTGCATCCTGCATTATGTAGAAAATGACAAAGAACTGAAAGATGGCGATTTAGTCCTGATTGATGCTGCAGCTGAATATCAGTTCTATGCTTCAGACATTACCCGTACCTTTCCGGTAAATGGTAAATTCAGTCCGGAACAGAAAGCCTTATATAACGTAGTACTGGATGCTCAAATCGCTGCGATCAATGCCGTGCAAATTGGTAACTCGTATAAAGAACCTCACAATGTTGCAGTGCGTATTTTGGTGCAGGGTTTGCTCGATCTTGGCTTGATGCAGGGTAATATCGACGAGATTATAGAAAAAGAAGCTTTTCGTCAGTTCTACATGCACGGTACGGGGCATTGGCTCGGTATGGATGTGCATGATGTCGGTGCTTATAAGGTTGATGGTGAATGGCGCTCGTATGAAGAGGGCATGGTCGTGACCGTTGAGCCGGGTCTCTACATCGCGCCTGATGATGAAACAGTGGATGCCAAATGGCGTGGAATTGGCATCCGAATTGAAGATGATGTGGTAGCCACTGCAAATGGCCCGCTGGTTTTAACTGCGAAAGTTGTCAAAACGGTAGAAGAGATTGAAGCATTGATGGCGAAAGCGCGCGCTGCCTAATCCAAGAAAAATACAGAAAGCCGGTCGCGAGATCGGCTTTTTTTATGACATTTCTATGCCGTTTTAAACAAGAATTCCTAGCTATATCGAATCGATCAAAAAGTGATTTAGCTTACGTTTATCTCGAACAAGTCAAATAAAACTAACCTAAGTAAAATTTACAGCTTAAAAAGTGACAGGAAGTCAACACAGAAAATCTGTTTTTAGCATCAAAGCTACATATTAAATGCGCTGAGATTCTCATACTTTCTCTGATCCTTAAATAAACTTAAATAACAGCAGGAGAACACTTATGAGATTAAATACGATTGACTGGATTGCTTATGCTTTAACAATCATTGGTGGCATTAATTGGGGTTTAATTGGTGCATTCGATTTTAATTTGGTCGCTGCAATCTTTGGTGATATGAGCGCCTTATCTCGAATTGTTTATGTATTGGTTGGTTTGTCGGCATTGTACCTGATTTATACAGGAACGAAGTTGGGTAAAACAGTACACCACACAGATCATCATACCAATATTGTGCGTTAAGCTAATCTTCTTGGGCGAGTTTCTTGCAAGATAGGATTCATGTCTTCGAGTAACTTGCCGAGAGGATAGAAATAGTGTGGAAGATGAAGAAACCTCGGTATATTTCCGGGGTTTTTTATATAGGTGTTTATAGGTTATTAATAGAATCATCCTCAGATCTACAACAACACTTAGCTAAAGATTAATGATTACTATCATACAAATAAGATTAGGTTGTACATGGTTGGATAAATTTTTTTTAAAATATCTGTTAGCTAAAAAATCGAGTTATATTTAGGGTGTGTTGACACTTTTAGCTTAAAAAAATAGCGAAGTAGTAAAATCAAATCGCCAAACCCAATTTTACTATTCGCTATGCCTCGTACCATGCTGACAGATCAACACTGGCAAAAGTTGAAAGTTATTCTGCGTAATTTATCCATTCACCACAACTCAAATTTACGCAATTTTATTGAAGCTATTCTCTATAGAATTAGAACAGGCTGTCCGTGGCGAGATATTCCTTGCTGTTTTGGTCATTCAAACTCTATTTTCAAACGTTTTAATCGTTGGTCAAGCAGCGGTAAGTTACTTAGATTATTCAAATTACTAGCCTCATGCCCCGATATGGAGTGGATTTTTATTGATGGCTCTCATGTACGTGCTCATCAACATTCTGCCGGCATAGCGAATCAATCTATTTCTAAAAGTGTAGGAGGAAACTCCTCAAAAATACATTTGATTGTTGATGCACATGGCAATCCTATTGATTTCATGATTACCGATGGAACCACACATGATGTTAAAGTTGCACCTGATTTAATATCAACATTAGATTTAAAAGAGACAAAAGTGGTATGTGCAGATAAAGGCTATGATTCAGAACCACTGCGTGAACAGATCAGGAAAACAGGGACTAAAGCGAATATACCAAAGAAAACAAATAGCCAATCGAACAATGACCATATGGACTGGTATTTATATAAAATCAGGCATTTAGTTGAAAATATATTTTGTAGATTAAAGCAATTTAGAGGAATAGCTACTCGATATGACAAGCTCAAAAGAAATTATCAAAGTTCTGTTGCTTTAGCCTGTATATTTTTATGGCTACCTTTATAGGGTTAATTATGAACAGTAAATGTCAACAGACCCTATAAAACTCTCTAAAAATAAGAAAATAATAGTGATTGAAAATGGGCCTTCTGCTCCTGACAGTGATTATCAGCTTATTTATAAATGGCTTGATTCACAATTTTATCATTCAGGATCTACGAGCATCAGTATGTATTCAAAATTGTGCGAAGCGAGTAGATCGAGTTATACCAATTTGACTAGGTTTGCGATCGAATCGTATAAGTGCCAAATGAAATTACAACATTCCGTTTTTTAATGCCGAGTTGATAAAAGTGAGTATAAATATTTTAGTTGCTGAATTAAAGACAACTTGGTTGGAGTTAAGAGCATATAAAGTTGGAGATGAATTTTCATTATTCCAAGAGTATTGTGGCGACGTTGAAGCATCAAAATACTTACAACGACAGGTGCATACAACAGTCGGTCAAACTCAGCAGATGTTGCAGAAATGGGCGTTAAGCTATTGGCAGCAACCGATTAAAGGATTTTCATGGGTGATTGCTGAGCGAAAAAGTCATCTGGCAATCGGGTTACTAACGATCATTCAACAGCAAAATAGCAGCCTTGAAGTTCATTTCGAACTTGGTCCTCGATTTCAGGGTCAGGGCTATATGCTTGAGGCGATGAAAGCGGTGATTCAGCATTTTAAACAATATCTCCCACTTAAATTACTGGATACTTTCTGCGATGCAGAACATGTACAGGCACACCAAGTGCTGTTAAAGACAGGGTTTAAAGTTGTTAAACGGATCAGTGCTTATACTGTATTGCCGAAGTTGGGTACTGAAAAGCGTGATGTCTTGGTTTTTCAATATAGGCTGGATCATCATGAAGAAAACTAAATAAAACGAATCATTATAAAAATTTAAAGCCTTGAGGTAAGATAAAACCAGTATACGTTTTATGTAATTCGCCATAGATGCGAATAAACAAATAAGGAAGTAAGCATGCAACAAGAAGTCATCATTGTCGGTGGTGGTATGGTCGGCTTAAGCCTCGCATTAATGTTGGCGAAAACCAATATTGCAGTCAAACTGTTGGAAGCCATCAAATATCCAGATTATGATGATGAAAATCTTGCGCCCTATCATTCCAGTTTTGATGCACGTAACAGTGCCTTGTCACGCCGTAGCGTGCAGATTTATCAGGAACTTGGACTTTGGAATGCCTTGCAAGAACATGCTACCCCAATTCTGGAAGTGAATATTACCGAACAAGGCAGCTTTGGTAAGGCCCGACTGAAAGCCGAGCAGGAAAAAGTCGAAAGCTTTGGTCAGGTCATTGAAAATGCCTGGCTCGGTCGTGTACTGCTGACCCAAGTCAAAAAAGAGCCATTAATTGAATTGATTGATGGTGTTCAAGTGACCTCCCTTATCCAAGATACAGACTTTGCTTATATCGAAGCTCAGCGTGGTGAATCATCACTAAAATTACAGTCCAAACTGGTTATTGCCGCCGATGGACGGGATTCTTTCTGCCGTAAAGCCTTGGGTATTGGTGCGTCAGAACATGATTATGATCAGGTTGCAATTGTGACCACAGTACAAACGTCTAAGCCACATGGTCATGTGGGCTTTGAGCGTTTCAGTCATTTAGGGCCTTTGGCACTGTTGCCATTGCCGGGCGAATATCGCCGTTCCGTGGTCTGGCCAGTGAAAAAAGGTACTGAAGGAGAATGGCTGGGAGATGAAAATGACCAGCATTTCCTCGATGCCTTGCAGGAAACGTATGGCGATCGTGCCGGAAAGTTCCAGAAAACCGGAAAACGGTTCAGTTTTCCCTTATCTCAAGTGTTAGCTGAAAAACAGGCTGTTGGCCGTGTCGTGTTGATGGGCAATGCAGCACATACGATTCATCCGGTGGCTGGTCAGGGTTTTAACCTGTGTATGCGTGATGCGCATGTATTGGTGCGTTACCTCAAGGAACAGCAAGCACAAGGCGCAGACTTGGGCGATGCTGCAATATTACAAGACTATGAAAAATCTCGTCTCAGTGACCAGCAACGAGTGATCAAATTCTGTGATTCAGTGGTGCGTGGCTTTAGTAACCAGAATCCATTTTTAAAGCTGATTCGTAATACGGGTTTAATCGCTTTTGATACGATTCCAGGCATCAAGCCACTGGTTGCAAATTATGCCATGGGGTTAAAAGCATGAGCTTAAATCAAACTAACGAAATATTAGACGTCGTCATTATTGGCGGTGGATTGGTGGGTGGGCTTACAGCGCTTTTGTTAGCCCAAGGTGGCATGCAGCCTACAGTTCTGGATGCAGCGCCAATTCTGGATGCAGATAAAACCTTAAAGGTGGCCAATCCGCGTGTCCTGGCTCTCAGTCAGGCAACCATTCACTTGTTAAAGACGGTGGGGGTCTGGGAAAACCTGGCACGGCAGCAGCCTTATACCGGCATGCAGGTCTGGAATAAAAATGGCTATGGCGAAATCAATTTCGGCCAGCCTTCAGAAAAAACACCCTCGCTAGAACAGGCTTTAGGTTCGATGGTGGAACCAAGCATTCTGAATCTGGCCATTCAGCAAAAGATGCTTGAAGATGTTCAAGATTATAGAACACAGGTCAAAGTCAGCCGCGTTGAACGTGACGTCGGTGTGTGGATTATTCATCTGGCCGATGGTACTCAGCTTAAAACCAAGCTGGTGATCGGCGCCGACGGTGCCAATTCCTTTGTTCGTGAGCAAGCTTTCATCGATATTGATGTACTGGACTATAAACAGGCGGGCATCAGTTGTGCCATTAAAACTGCACAACCTCATCAGCATATGGCACGTCAGATTTTTCTCGAAACCGGCCCTCTGGCTTTTTTACCCATGGCCAGCCTTAGTCCGGAAGAGCAGGGACATTGGCAATCGATTGTTTGGACTTTGCCAGAGGATTATGCTGAAGAATATGCAGCGCTCCCCGATGCTGAATTTACCCAGCTATTGACCCGTGAAAGCCAGCATATGCTGGGTGAAGTCTTAGAGGCGACACTACGTGCCACTTTCCCCTTAAAAGCCCGCGCTGCCCAACAATATGTTCAAGATGGTTTAGCCCTGATTGGAGATGCCGCACATGTGATTCATCCGCTGGCAGGTCAAGGGGTGAATATTGGCTGTCTGGATGCTGCGATACTTTGTGATGTTTTACTGCATGATCAGGCGCGTGGCGTATGGGCACATGAACAAACCCTAAAACGCTATGAGCATCGCCGTAAAAGTCAGAACGATGCCATGATGCACAGCATGTCTGCGATTGGCTGGATGGAAACCACTTTATTCTTCCCGATGGTTTGGGCACGCAATTTCGGCCTGAAACAGGTAGAAAATCAGCCCATGTTGAAAGATGCATTTATGGCGCAGGCCAACGGTCTGAGTTTACTTAAAGACACACGCTACGCAGCTTAAGACAGAAATGTAAATTTTTTAAACAAACATCAATAAAGAGTAACGATTTTGTTTAAAAAAGATACGATTTTTTGATGTTTAGTACTAGGCGAAGCCCAAAGAGATTGCTAAATTTCACTTAATTCGATACCTGGCTTGGAATACCAAGCAAGCGCCATTTTTGGGGAGATGCAAATGACAGACATGAATGATTATGATGACGACGTTGAAGATTCAATCGTTGACGATGATGAAGCAAAAGCAGCTGAAAAAGGCGCGGTCGATAGCACAGAGGTCGTCAGTGATACCGATCTTGTAGAAGCTGAAACTTTGACCGTCACTGCAAAGCTGAAAAAGCGTCAAGCACTGGAAGACGAGATTGCGGCTTTCCTTGCCAGTGGTGGTCGTATTGTTGAAGTTCCGGCAGATGAATCAGTAGCCAAAGAATAAGTTATTGATTAACTTGTCTCTTATAAAAAACACCACATCAATTGTGGTGTTTTTTTTACAAATCAAAACGAGATAGAAATATCTAGAGCAATTAATCGTTTGCCGAAGTCAGTTCTAAAGCACGTTGATAAGCGATTTTCTTTTTAATACCCGTTAAATCTGCTGCCAACTGTGATGCTGCTTTGACCGAAAGGTCCTGTAACAAACGTTTCAATAATTTATCCAGCTTTTCTTGATCCAGATCTTTTTCTTCGGTGGCACCGCCAATCACCAGAACAATTTCGCCTTTTTGCTGATTGTGATCATTGCTAATGAATTCCACCAATTCACCCAAGGTCATTTTCTTGATAGTTTCAAAAGTCTTGGTGATTTCTCGCGCAAAACCGACCGGGCGATCTGCTCCGAAAACGCTGGCCATATCCTTAACGGACTCCAGAATCCGGTGCGGTGCTTCATAGAAAATTAAAGTCTGGGTTTCATCTTTCAGTTTTTCCAGATTTAGCAGACGCTGACTTTGTCTGGATGGCAGAAAACCTTCAAAACTGAAACGGTCACTCGGCAAGCCGACTGCACTTAAAGCTGCAATCGCAGCACAAGCACCAGGAACGGGAATCACGCGGATATTATGCGCTTGAGCAGCCCGGACAAATTTAAAGCCAGGGTCGCTAATCAGGGGAGTGCCAGCATCACTGATCAGGGCCATATCTTCGCCATTGAGCAGGCGCTGGATCAGCTGATCAATCTTGTTGCTTTCATTATGCTCATGACAGGCAGTCAGAGGTGTTTGAATATTAAAGTGTTTAAGCAACTGTGCGGAAGTTCGTGTATCCTCAGCAGCAATAAGACTCACCGACTTCAACACCTGAATTGCACGATAACTCATATCATCTAAGTGCCCGATTGGAGTCGCAACAACAAATAACTGAGCACTCATAGGTTTCTCCATGTGGAATAAATTGAATAATAAAAAATGGAAGATTAAAAATAAAATATTGGGCTTGTGTTTAGTCAGCTACATCAGCAGCGTACAAGCAGAAGTGCTGATCATTCTACCCGAATCCGGGCCTTTGGCGCGAGCTGCATCGAGTATCAAACAGGGTTTTCTCAGTGCTTATGCTACTTCCGGGCAGAAAGTTCCATTAAAATGGGTCAATTCCAATCAGAAAAATATCTCCCAGCTACTGAAACAGCATGTCAATAAAAAGACCAAAATGGTGGTGGGTCCATTGGCACGTAGCGATGTGGAACAACTACTCAAGAGCAAACCTAAAGTACGTACCCTCAGCCTGAATGATGTAGCAGGGTCATTACCCCAAGTCTGGCAATTCAGCCTGTCCAAAAAAGAAGATGCTGCTGCCTTAAAAACCTTATTGCACAAAGATGGAATTCAACAGCTGCTGATTTTACGCCAGCCGGGCAGTGAAGCTGAGCATGAACTGTTGCTGATGTCATTGTTCAGTCAGAGTGATCTGAAATTTAAGATCGTGAACAAGGCACCCATTTTTTTAATGCCGAAGCAGGGGCTGTTATTCCTCGGCAATGCAGAAGGCCTGGCTACTATACCGGAATTAAGCCGTAAACGGATGTATACCGTAGCCAATGCGATCAGCGAGCAGCACAAGCTGCCACAAGGGATCAAGTTCTGTGATGTTCCGGTACTTTATCTGGCTGACTGGCCGGATGTTCTACAGGCTTATGTCAAAGAGCCGGTGGATATGTCCTATCAGTGGCTGATTGCCTTCGGTGGCGATGCCTGGCAGATCACCCAGCAGTACCTGTCACAACCGCGTTCACAGAATATTGAATTTCAGGGTAGAACTGGCCGGATACAGATCAGTGAACACAGCATTCAGCGTAGTCCAGAATGTTTCCAGTACAGTGGCACAGGCGTCAAGCTACTATGAGCGAAAGAGCAATGCTGCGACAGCAATTAGGTGCATGGGCGGAGCAGCAAGCGGCCCAATTGATGCAAAACCATGGATTTCAGTTCCTGGCAGCCAATTATCACAGTCGCTATGGCGAGCTGGATCTGATTCTGGTGTGTGATCAGGAACTGGTCTTTGTGGAAGTCAAAGCACGTGCGCAAACCCGATATGCGCAAGCGATCGAGTCGATTTCCAGAGCAAAACAGGGAAAGATGCTCAAGACTGCGATGTGCTTTATTCAGAAAAATCCACAATTTGCACACTATTACTATCGTTTTGACGTGATTTGTTTTGATTTTAAACAGCAATTTGCAAAAACCATACAGCATGACTTTTCGCAATACCCTTATGATCTGGAATGGATTGAAAATGCTTTTACTTTTGATCAAGAGTTTATTAACCTTTGAACAAAATAAGGTCTAAAGATGCTTATATTTGCTTCAAGATCATTGTAAAGTTCAAGCAGAATTGACATGATCTGAGCTTGAAAACAGATTATTAGATTGAAAAAGACGTAATAAAATGAAGGAGTCTTGCTGAGTGGTTAAGCGTATTGCAATAACAATGCTGTGTGTCGCAAGTTTATCAGGTTGTGCAAGTTTTATTTCCAGCGGCACAGGTACGGCTCCTGTCGGAACTGAAAGTGGGGCGCGTACCTTGGGGCAGGTATTTATTGATTCCTCAATTGTCCGTACTGCAAAAATTAATCTTTATAAATTGGATTCGCGCTTTAAGCAGGCCCGGGTCAATATTGAAAGTTTCCATGGCAATGTCTTGTTGACCGGTCAGGTGCCGGATGCCCATTTAAAGCAACTGGCTGAAGATAATGTCAAATCCATGAGTGATGTCAAAGCGGTACATAATTTTATTACTGTCGGCAATCAGATCAGCTATAGCACCATCATGCAGGATACTGCGGTGACTGCAAATACCCGTGGCTTGATCATGAAAGCGACTGTGGTAGCGGATAGTAAAGTGCATGTGCATACTGAAGATGGCGTACTGTATGTGATGGGTCGTTTAAATGGTGCCGAGATTGCTGACCTGAATCAGGTGTTACAACAGGTGGGTAATGTCACTAAAATTGTGACCCTAATTGATAATGTGGAGCAATATTCAAGTCTGGCTAATCAAAACTTTGCCGCACCGGCATATGCGCAGCCGGGTATTGAACAGACGCCAGTGGCGATTGATCCTGATACGGTTGAACCGACCTATGAACCATAAGGTCGGCCAGTTTAAAACCCAACTCTCACAGCGTATTTTGCAGTTTCAACAGCACTATCAAGATTTCCGGTTATACGATTTTGGTAGTTATGCTTTAAATCGTTTAACTCCGAAACAAGGTTACACAGTCGAAACCCAATTGGCCTATGGCTTGAAATCCCGGCAACGCTTTGACCTGTTTCGGAGTCAGCAGCCTTTGCCACATCGTCCCCTGATTGTGTTTGTGCATGGCGGTGCTTGGTTGCATGGCGATAAAAAGGATTATCAGTTTATTGGCGAGTCCTTTGCTAAAGAAGGTTATGATGTGGTGGTGATGAATTATCATCTGGCGCCACAACATATTTTTCCGACCTATATTCATGATCTGCATTTGTTACTGAATCATTTGCAGCAGTCAGCTGGACAGTTGCAGATCTGTGCTGAAAATCTGGTCTTGATGGGACACTCTGCCGGGGCATTCAATGTGATGTCTGCCTTGTATCATCCGCAATCTGCCAGCATTGATCACAATCAAATCCGGGCGATTATTGGTCTGGCGGGGCCTTATCATTTTGATTACAAAAATGATCCGATCTGTGCCGATGCATTTGATCAGGCGGTGCCTTATCAGCAGGTGATGCCTTATTATTTTGTTAAAAATAGCTCAATCCGGCATTATCTGTTTATTGCCGAAAAAGACAAGATTGTTGGGCATTTCAATAGCCAGGATTTGGACCGTGTACTGAAAGAGAAGGGCAATCATAGCCATCTGATTCAAATTCCGAAACTTGGTCATATTACGATTGTGGGTTCACTCTCCAGTTTGTTTAGCCAGTTTTTCCAGACCAAGGCACAGGTGCTTTGGGCGCTCGAGGATGCATTTAAATCCTGAGACTGATATTTGGTTTAACTAAGCAATAGATAAAAAAGAATCCAGGGGAGAACATCCACTGGATTCTTTTTTAAGCCGTTGAGCTAAATCTTTCGAATGCAGATTTATAGCCAGGTCTTGGTATCATCTGCGACTACTGTACCTTGAGTCACATGCATGATCATGGCATGGGCAATACTGCCTTTAAACGGAATTTCAGGCAGCTGATCGAATTTAAAGAATTGCGCATCGCTAATTTCTTCTTCCTGCAGCTGTAGCTCACCACCAGCATATTCTGCCTTGAAGGCAATCATCAGGTTACTTGGGAAAGGCCAGGGCTGGCTGGCCAGATACTGGATATTTTTGAGATGCAGACCGACTTCTTCCAGCGTTTCACGACGTACTGCATCTTCTAGGGTTTCACCCACTTCAACGAAACCGGCAATCAGGCCATACATCTGACTTTTGGTATTGCGCGCGTTTTTGGCCAGTAAAATCTCGTCTTTGCCTCGGGTAATGACGGTAATAACGCAAGGCTGTACCCGTGGATATTGCCGGTAGTTGCAGGATGGGCAGACCATGGCATATTCAACAGCATGCGCTTCAGTCGCTGTACCGCAATGACTACAGAACTTATGGTTACGACGCCATTCTAAAAGTTGTACTGCGCGGCTGGCCTGTTCGAATTGCTGGGTATTCCAGAACTGTAACAGCTGACGGATGGGAACCAGTTGCAAGCCTGCAGGAATCGGCTCATCGGGAAGAAGATCACGGGCAATCACCTGATCACCCGTGTGGAGTAGCAAATCACTTGCTAAGGCTTCAACCCGTGGAAGTTGAAAGTGTTGATCGACCAGCAGTTGCTGTTGTTGAAAAATATAAGCAAGTGATAATTTGGACATTAGGCAACTATTTTGAGTTTCTCACTACTGTCCAATGCTACCTGAAACATCGCCTGTAATACAGGCTGTTTGTTCTTTAAGTTATCAATCATCATGTCGGCACTGGCCAGGGTGTCTAAAGCACGATGAATTTCTTCCGGACTTAATGCAATCGACAGATCAATACGGTTCTTGATGAATTCTGCAGTGGTGGTGAACGCAGTACGAACATGTTCTGCATTCAGGAACAGCATCGCGCCGCCAATCTCGCAAAACTGTACAGGAACAGGTTCGAGGGCAGTCAAGTCATGATCTTGCAGGTAATTGCTGAGAATCTGGCTAGAAAGCTCGATCAGGGCCTTGGTTTCTGTGAGTAAAGCAGCGTGTGCTTCATCCAGACGGTCCAGAGAAATATTCATGTTGTTGACGCGCAGCTGCAAGCGGCTCGAAGTGTGATGACGTTCCAGTACGCCAATCGAGTTCATGGCAGACAGAATGACATTCATCAACTGCTGGGCAAAGCTGGCATCCTGCATCATCTCCGGCTGGCTCAGTGAAGCGGCCTGACGGGTCAGGTCATGATAGGCTTCATTCAGGTTCAATACCTTGAAGATATTCGCCAGATTATTCAGTTGTGCCTGCAGTTCCTGAGTCTTTTCAGGCGTCATGTTCTGATAGTTGAACTCGATGTCATTACGAATTTGCGCCATTTCCGTGGTCACCAATTCGCTGATGGTATGCATGGTTTCAAAGTCTGGGCCATACAGATGGCGACTGAAGACCTGTAATTGCATATCGGTCAGCAGGTCATCGCCCACATTGAGCTGGCTACGGATAGATTGCGCAGTTTCATCTTCCTGACTGATACATAGGCTGAGCACATTGGCCAGATCAGCCAGCGAAGCCTTGAAGCTGTCTGCCGAGCTAAAATACTGTGCCATGTTGCGCTCAATGCTCACCAAGGTGCGTAGACGTGGCTCATTAATCAGCAGGTGCTCAATATTGTTTAACGCGACATATACCAGATTCCAGTACTGCTTGCTGTCATGTTGTTCTGCAAGTCCGGCCAGATAAGCCCCCACCAGTTTGATGGCTTGCAAATCCAGTTCACTTTCTTCCTGATTGATCAGCTTGTTGAGTGACAGCTTATACAGACGGTGTACATATTGGGATTTTTCCAGACTTGGTGCCTGTGGCAGCGCAAAATCAGGAGTGACGCAATCTAATAGCGATTCTACATGCTGGCCTTCAGTCGTCAGTGGTTTACCCAAAGCCAGTTCCAAGCGGTTCAGGGTATCCAGCAAAAACTGTGGAATTTTTACTTCACGCAAACAGATAAATTCGATATAGCGTTTCAGCATAGTGGTGCCTTCACTCAAGGCGATCACTTCTTGAGTATTGACCTGCGCCGGATTCCCCATAATCTTGCGCATTAATTCTGCTGAATATTGAGCGACTTTTGCCAGACTGGACATGTCGATGAGTGCCAGAACCTGGGCGCATTGTTCGAACTGATTTAATGCATCATCAATACCAAAAGGTAAAGTCTGGTCTTCTACCAAGGTGCTTACTGCTGATTCGACTAACTTGATCGAGTTATCAACCTCATTTTTTATTATCAGTAAAGCTGTTGGATCAAAATGTATAGAGGTTTGGTAAGACATGATCTGCACCTTTCCTGGAGTATTATCTATATATGAGCCCCGCTTTAAACTACGGGGCCTCTTTGTATTTACTATAACTGAAGAACGATAGTTTTAAACCTAAAGTATCCCCGGAAATGTAGATTTTATTTCGCGAAAAGGCAAGCAGTTCCATGTTTTTCTTCGAATTGTTTGACCCAATTCTCATGTTCCTGTAATTCCTGTTCTGACGGGAGAATCACCGGTAATTCAATTTCAACTCTGGCCATCTCTGAACGGCTGTTCTGGTCTTCAGACTGGGACAGGGCATCGATATCAAAAGACACCTGTCCACCGGTCATCGCCAGATAAACATCGGACAGGATTTCCGCATCGAGCAAGGCACCGTGGAAGGTACGGTCGCGTTGTGGAATCTCGTAACGGCGCACTAAGGCATCCAGCGAGTTTTTCTGCCCTGGATGCTTGGACTTGGCCAGTGCCAGAGTATCGGTGACGTCACAGACTTCGGAGAGCGCCTTAAAACCTGCGCGTTTGAATTCCATATCCAGGAAGTTCATATCGAAGGTCGCGTTATGCGCAATAATTTCCGCGCCGTGTAAATAGTCAAACAGTACCTGAGAAATTTCTTCAAACAGCGGTTTGTCTTGCAGGAATTCGTCGGTGATCCCGTGGACATTCACGGAATCGCCGACCGGTGTTTTCGGATTGATATAGATATGAATCGAGCTGCCGGTCAGTTTGCGGTTAATCATTTCCAGCGCGCCGACTTCAATAATCCGGTCACCATCCTGATAATAAAAACCGGTGGTTTCAGTATCCAGAATCAGCTGTCGTGGGCCATGCAGCTGTAACTTGGCCGGTGTAATGACAATTTGCGGATGTATCTCAGTCGAGGCAGATGCGTCTGAAGATGAAGCATCTTCATTGCTGTCCGTTGCTAAAACTTCAGTCTGTACAATTTCTTCAACAGTCACTTCGATGATTTCTTCCGGCAGGTCTTCCAGCTCTTCTTCACTCTCAGCCAGATCCAGACCGAAAGGATCATCTAGCAACCAGTCGGGTTCAGATTTTTTTTTATCTTCAGACATTGAAAGGCTTTGCTTGGATTTTTTCAGGGTTTCATCAGCACCCAGATTGGCCAGCTGATCGGCCATTTCATTGCCCGGATGTCCAGCATGACCTTTGACCCAGTGCCATTCAATATCGCGTCCTTGACAGACTTCATCGAGTTTTTGCCACAGATCCGGATTTTTGACGTCTTTCCAGTTTTTCTTTTTCCAGCCATGAATCCATTCGGTAATGCCTTGTTTGACGTACTTGGAATCGGTATAGATCACCAGTTTGTCTTGCTTGTCACAAAATAAAATGCCTTCAATCGCAGCCGTCAGTTCCATACGGTTATTGGTGGTATGATCTTCACCGCCACAGATTTTGTGTTCTTGTTGGCCGTTAACAATGTACGCACCCCAACCGCCTAAACCCGGGTTGCCGCGACAGGCGCCATCAACATAAAGTGTGATAGTGTGTGACATAGATTAAATCCGATCAAAATAGAACAAGCTGGAAGGCTTATTGTATAGCGCAAATGCAGTCGATCAATCTATATGTCCGGGATTTTTTAATTTCTTGTAACATTTAACGTGAAATCGCGGTAAATTATTGGCTTGAGTCTTCGACATGCTTCACTACAATGGCATATCTAAAAAATAAATTTATATACGAGTTGTTTGGATTTTTTTATGTATAAACCAACCGCAATTTTGTGGCAGCCGACATTACCTACATTTTTAAAATATTCTGTACTGGGAACTGCACTTGCTTCCCTAGGACTGACGGGCTGTTCATCTACACAAAGTGCGACCCAAACAGCATCAAGCAAGCAGGTTGGATCACAATATCTGGATGCCAGCAGTCTGGATGGACTCGAAGATTTACTCTCTGCAACGGATATGCGTGCAGTCGAAGGCGACCGTTTACAGATTCTGAAACATGGTGATGTCTGGAAACGCATGACCGTGGGTTTCAAGATGGACTTAAGTGTCTGGAATCCGCGGATTGATGCGCAGCGTGGCTGGTTTATTTCACGTCAGCCTTATCTGGATCGCTTAAGTGCGCGTGCATCACGTTATTTATATTACACAGTAAAAGAAGCAGAACGCCGTGGCATGCCGACCGAGTTGGCACTGTTACCGATTATTGAAAGTTCTTATGACCCGGCAGCGACCAGTAGTGCGGCGGCAGCAGGTTTATGGCAGTTTATTCCAAGTACCGGCCGCATTTATGGTCTAAAGCAGACTTCTTTATACGATGGTCGTCGTGATGTAGTGGAATCGACCCGTGCAGCCTATGAATTTTTAGGCAGTCTGTATAACCAGTTTGGTTCTTGGGAATTGGCGCTCGCTTCTTATAATGCCGGCCCAGGCCGTATTCAGCAGGCGATTAACCGTAACAAAGCTGCAGGTCTGCCTACCGATTATTGGTCATTGAAACTACCACAAGAAACCATGAGTTACGTGCCACGTTTCCTGGCGGTTGCACAAATTATTAAAAATCCGGGCAGTTATGGGGTGAGTTTGCCACCGATTGCCAACCGTCCGCATTTTCGTGAAGTACCGGTCGGTGTTGCCAGTTTAAATGAAATTGCAGCGATTACCGGTTTGAGCCGTGCAGAACTGTATCAATTAAACCCGGGTCATCGTGGTGATCATATTGATCCTGCAAGTCCGCGCCGTATTCTGATTCCTGCTGACTTAAGTCCTTCAGTGGATGAGAAGCTGAAAAAATTATCCGGTTCAGGTGGTTTATGGGCGAGTAACACGAACAGCTTGCCGCGAAATACGACGACAGTGGTGCCCACCAGAGCTGCACCGCCAGAATTAAATACCAAAACGATTACACCTTCTAAACAGACTCCGCCAGCGGTTGTTAGTAATCAGCCTGCAACGACCGTTGCTAAAACAACGACTCCGGCTAAAGCTGCAAGTACGCCACCTGTCGTCACAGCAGCGGTAAGTACCGCGACAACGGCAAATACTGTGACCCAGACTACGAAAAAGATTTCGACGCCTAAAGGCTCATCTGCCTTGGCCAGTTTTGCGGCACAAAGTGATTTGCCAATTCCAAGTGCGCCGCGTATTCCGGTAGCTGTAACACCTGCAGCGCCAGCGAAACAGATTCAGGTCGAACCACCGATTTCGGCAGCTGAGCGTCAGCAAGTTCAGCAGGCGGTCATCGCACAGGATATTCAGAAAACTGTAGATGAAATTCTGCAGCCTGTTGCAACACCGGCAGAACAGGCCCAAGTGGTTGAAGAGCTGAAAGCATTGGCGCCGGCTGGCACAGAAATTGTTGATCCTTATGACGGTAAAATCAAGCTGACTGCCATTCAAACCAGCCTGTCTGTTGCTGAGCAGCAAGGCAAAGAGCTCACCAAAGGCTTTTCTTATCCGAAAGAAGTTGCTGACAATACCACTGCGAACTCGGTTGAAGCCAAGCTAAATCAGGGCAAAAATTACGTCAAGACGGATTCTGAAGTGGTAGTGGTTGCTCCAAAAGGAAAACGCAGTACCTATAAGGTGTTACCAGGTGATAATCTGGCAATGATTGCGGCTAAAAATGGGGTGAACTGGCGTGATGTGGCGAAATGGAACCAGATTGATCCAAATTCTCCACTGTATGTGGGCACCACCATTTATCTGTATGATGCCAAACCTGTACAGGAAGCCAGCAAAGCCAAAGAAAAGCCGGAAACTTATGTCGTTCAGGCCAATGACTCTTTGACTAGCGTAGCGACCCAGTTTGGTTTTAGCGTGAAACAACTGGCTGATTTTAATGGACTGAATAGTAATAGCGGTCTGTTTGTTGGGCAAAAGCTGTCATTGAAAGATACAGGGCAGTCCAAAGCCAAAGTTGAAGACACGAAAAAAGCTGAAACTGTCAAGGTTCAGACCAAATCCTATACAGTGAAACGTGGTGAGTATCTGAAACTGATTGCCGATCGTTATGGGCTTTCAAATGCTGAACTGGCATCCTTGACTTCAGGTCTGACTGCCGGTAGCAGTCTGATGGTGGGACAGAAAATCAATGTACCACTTCAGGAAGTTGAAGGGCTAACGGCATCTAGCCAGAAAACTGAGCAGAAGTTTGAAAATGTCAAAGTCGATCAGACTGCGACTGAAAACTATCAGGTCAAACGCGGTGAAACCCTGTATAGCATTGCCAGTCAAAGCAAGCTGAGTGTTTCTGAACTGGCTGCATTGAATGGGTTGTCTGCCAATAGTGGTTTACGTATAGGTCAGACCATCAAGATTCCAGCCGGCAGTCAGATCCCTGAAACCTATACGGTTCAATCGGGTGATACGTTGACTGGCATTGCCGCAAGATACAATCTGTCAATGGACCAGGTGGCGAGCCTGAATGGCATGTCACGTAATGCCGGTTTGCGTGTGGGACAACGCCTGAAACTGAGTGGTGACGTGACAGAGCCGGTATCTGAAGTGGTTGTGGAAACTGCGGCAAAAAATACAAAATCGGATTCGCATGTGGTGAAATCAGGCGAAACCTTGAGCTCTATTGCGCGTCAGTATCATTTACAACTGCAATATCTGGCAGATTTGAACGGCCTGAATACCAATAGCACAGTGCGTATTGGTCAGCGTTTAAAAATTGAGGGTGACTTTCCGGCAGATAAAAAAGTTGAAGGCGTGAAAGTGGCAGCTAAGCCTGTAGCTTCTAAGGCAACTGAATCCTATACGGTAAAATCCGGTGAATCCCTGAATGTAATTGCCAGCCGTTTAGGCATAAGCGTGACCGACCTGGCTCAGTTAAATAATCTGAGTCCACGCGCAGGATTGCGTGTCAGTCAAACGATCCAGATTCCAAAACTGGTGACGGATTATAAAGTCAAACGCGGTGATACCTTAATCGGTCTGGCTTCACGTTATGGTCTGAACAGCAATGAACTGGCGGAAATGAATGATCTCAAACCAAATACACAATTGCGTATTGGTGATGTGATTAAAGTGCCGAATTAATGAATGGATCATGAGATTCGCGCATTTATTTAAAACTTTCAGATTGATCTGGCTAGCCCCGCTGCTCGTAAGTAGCAGTTGGGCAGCCCTGATCACCACCCCATATATTGCACTACATAGCCAGCCGAAATATGCCCAGGCCAAATCCCTGCCTTATGCCAATCCGCAAGCACCGAAAGGCGGTACGCTGATTCTGGCAGCTGATGGCAGTTTCGATAATTTGAACAGCATGAATGGCAAGGGCAATGTCACTGAGGGGGGCAACTATATTTTTGACAGTTTGCTGTCCAAGTCACTGGATGAGCCCGGTGTGTACTATCCTTTGCTGGCGGAAAAAGTCAGTTTTGACCCCAAGAAAACTGCCTTTATTATTTTTCATTTAAATCCGAAAGCACGGTTTAGTAATGGCCAGCCGGTAACTGCACAAGATGTCAAATACAGTTTTGAACTGTTTCAGACCCAGTCCAATTTTGGCCTGCAGATGTATTTGGCTGATTTAAACCGGCTGGAAGTCCTGTCACCTTTACAGGTCAAAATGCATTTTAAATCCGGACATAATCCGGAAATGGCGATGATTGTCGCGCAGATGCCCATTTATTCTAAACAGGAATGGCAAAAACGTAATTTTAAAGAATTGACGCTGAAACCGATGCTGGGTTCAGGGCCTTATGTCATTGAACACATAGATGCTGGACGTAGTATTAGCTACAAACGCAATCCCCGATACTGGGGCAAAGACTTGATGGTCAATCGCGGGCGTTATAATTTTGACCGGATCAAGTATCGTTATTATCGTAGTCCTGAAATCAAGTTTGAAGCTTTCAAGTCGGGCCAATTTACCTTGCATGAGGAAAAACAGGTCAACCGCTGGGTGAAAGACTACCAGTTTCCCGCCGTTCGGCAAGGACAGGTGCAGCGTTACCGCTTTCAGCATCACAACCCGATTCCGACCCAGAGTCTGATATTCAATACCCGCCGTCAGCCTTTTGCCGATATCCGTTTCCGCCAAGCCTTGAGTTTTGCCTATGACTTTGAATGGCTGAATAAAGCCATGTTCTATGGTGAATATCAGCGCCTGAACAGCTTTTTTTCCAATAGCGAGCTTGCATCTCATGGACGGCCAGGCATTCAAGAACTGCACATTTTAAAACCCCATTTAAAGCAGCTTGATCCGGTTCAACGTCAGGCGGTACTTGAGGACTGGAAATATCCTCAGTCAGATGCCTCCGGTTTTAACCGGAACAATCTGTTAAAGGCCCGTCAATTGCTATTAAAGGCAGGCTATCGTTATCAACAGGGGAAGTTGGTCAATGCTGCGGGTCAACCGGTACAGATTGAGTTCCTGTTACATCAGGCGGAACAGCAACGTGATCTGATGCCATATCTACGTCATTTAAAACGCTTGGGCATTCAGGCCAGCATTCGTATGGTAGAAACCGCGCAATATTATGAACGGCTGCGGAATTATCAGTTTGATATGATTGTCGATACCATGCCGCAATCCCTGACACCGGGGCAGGAGCAGAAACAGTTCTGGGGCAGTCAGGCCGCCACGCAGCCAGGTAATTATAATTATGCCGGCATTCGAAATCCGGCCATTGATGCCGTCATTCAGCAGGTGACACAGGCTCAAAACCGTGAACAGCTGGTGAATAGTACCCGAGCATTAGACCGTTTACTGCGTGCAGGCTATTATCATATTCTGACTTATGGTACGGGCGAATACTGGTATGCTTACTGGAATATGTATCAGCAGCCGCAACGAAAACCTAAACTCTCCGCCGGGATTGATTACTGGTGGGTCGATGCGGCAAAGGCCAGACATGTGGCTGATTATTTCAAACAGCATTAAGCTCCAAGCCTATCAAGGAGTGCCATGAGCACTTATATTCTCAAACGTCTGTTGCTGATGATTCCAACCTTGCTGATCATTTTGCTGATCAATTTCATGGTGATCCAGCTGGCACCCGGTGGTCCGGTGGAGCAGGTGATTTATCAGGCGCACCAGGTCAATGGTTTGACGCATACCGGATTGCAGTATCAGGGAAAGCAAGGCCTCACACCGGAGATGCTTGAGCAGATCAATACCCAATACGGCTTTGACCAGCCGCTGCATATCCGCTTTTGGGAAATGGTAACGCGTTATGCGCAGTTTGATCTGGGGCAGAGTTTTTTCAAAGACAAGCCTGTGACTGAACTCATCTGGGAAAAATTTCCGGTATCGCTTTCTTTAGGCCTGTGGAGTACTTTGCTGATTTATCTGGTCTCCATTCCTTTAGGGATCAGTAAAGCCCGCAAACATGGCAGTCTGTTTGATCAGACCACCTCTCTAGTTTTGGCCGTGGGCTATGCCATTCCAGCCTTTATTTTTGCCATTTTACTCATCGTCTTTTTTGCTGGCGGGTCTTATCTGCACTGGTTTCCCTTGCAGGGAATTCGCTCTGAAAATTTTGCTGAACTCTCATTCTTTGCGAAAATTCAGGATTATTTCTGGCATATGGCCTTGCCGCTGTTGGCCATGGTGCTTGGCGGATTTGCCAGTTTGACCTATCTGGTCAAATTTTCCTTTGTAGAAGAGCTGAGCAAGCAATATGTCCTGGCTGCACGGGCAAAAGGTTTAACTGAATATGCAGTGCTATATCGGCATGTATTCCGGAATGCCATTTTAGTGCTCATCGCAGGTTTGCCCGAAGTTCTGATCGGGGTGTTTTTCGTGGGCAACCTGTTTATCGAGATTATTTTTAATCTGGATGGGTTAGGTGTTTTAGGGTTTGAGGCAATTATCCAGCGTGACTATCCGGTGATTTTTGGTACTTTGTTTATTTTCACCTTGCTCGGTCTGATACTGCGTTTACTCAGCGATTTGCTCTATCAACTGATTGATCCAAGAATTCATTTCAGTTCACGTCGAGGATCACAATAATGTCTTCCTTGATGCAAATACGCTGGCAACGTTTTAAGCAGCATAAGCTGGGCTTTAGCTGCTTCATTATTTTCAGTGCTATTTTCATCATTTCCTTGGGTGCAGAACTGATTGCTAACGATAAACCCTTGCTGGTGAAATATGATCATGCTTTTTATCTGCCCATCCTGAAATCCTATCCGGAAACCACTTTTGGTGGGGTATTTGAGACAGAAGCAGAATATAAAGATCCTGCCGTACAGCAACTGATTGCAGAAAAAGGCTGGGCGATCTGGCCCATCATTCCGTTTTCCTATCAAACGCCAAATTTTGAACTGGCTGAACCGGTGCCATCGCCCCCGAGTGCGCAAAACTGGCTGGGAACAGATGATCAGGGCCGTGATGTTCTGGCACGGATTCTATATGGTTTAAGGATTTCATTACTGTTTGGTTTTGCTCTGACTTTATTGTCTGCGGTGCTGGGAATTTTAGCAGGGGCAATTCAGGGTTATTATGGTGGATGGATTGACCTGATCGGGCAACGCATACTCGAAGTCTGGAGCGGTTTGCCGATGCTGTTTATGGTGATGGTACTGGTCAGTCTGTTTACCCCGAGTATTTACTGGCTATTTCTGATCATGCTGTTATTTGGCTGGACCACACTGGTGAGTATGGTGCGCGCTGAGTTTTTGCGCGCCAGAAATCTGGAATACGTCTGGGCAGCAAGAAGTATTGGGGCCGGGGATGGACGGATCATGTTCAAACATATTCTCCCCAATGTGATAGGTTCTAGCCTGTCACAGTTACCTTTTATGCTAACCGCCAATATTACTGCACTGACAGCGCTGGATTTTTTAGGGTATGGTTTGCCACCCGAGTCGGCATCCCTAGGGGAACTCTTGCTTCAGGCCAAAAACAACTTAAATGCACCGTGGCTGGCATTATCGGGATTCTTTAGTTTGGCAATTGTACTGAGTTTGCTAATCTATATGGGAGAAGCGGTACGGGATGCTTTTGATCCAAGAAACTAAATCACAAAAATCTTTAACCATGAAAAAATAAGCAGATAAAAATTGTGTAAATTTGACAAGACTGATTGTCAATTGTTCTGGCTTACGTTATAAACGAGTACAAAATAAAAGTAACGTATCAGGACAGATCATGACTCAATTGGCCGATTCCATTCAAATTCGCAATATCACTTTTAAAAACCGCATCATTAAAGGTGCCATGAGTGAAGCACTGGCCAATGATGCCGGCCAACCCAATCAGGCGCATTTCAAGTTGTATGAAGCATGGGCCGAAGGTGGTTTGGGTTGTGCTATTACGGGTAATGTCATGGTGGATTATCGTGCTAAGAATGAACCGGGCGTCGTAGTGGTAGAAACAGAACGCGATCTGGCGCAGCTCAAAGTCTGGGCCGACGTAGGCAAACAGCATGGCATGGTACAATTGGTCCAGTTGTCGCATCCGGGCCGCCAGTGTCCTAAGGGCCTGAATCAAGAAACGGTTGCACCGTCCGCAGTCCCATTTAGTCCGGCTTTGGCAATGAGCTTTGGAACCCCGCGGGAACTGCGTGAAGATGAAATCCTGGATATTATCCAGCGCTTTGCCACTTCGGCTGCTATCTGTGAAAAAGCAGGATTTGAGGGGGTGCAGTTGCATGGGGCACATGGTTATCTGATTAGCCAGTTTCTGTCACCGCTGACCAATAAGCGTCAGGATCAATGGGGTGGTAGTATTGAGAATCGTACCCGTTTCTTGCTGCAAACCTATCAGGCTGTTCGTGCTGCGACTTCGGAAAATTTTATTATTTCGGTTAAGCTGAATTCAGCTGATTTCCAGCGCGGCGGTATTAGCGAAGAAGATGTCATCTATGTCTTTAAAGCGATGGACGCGGCAGGCATTGATATCATTGAAGTGTCAGGTGGTAGCTATGAAGCACCTGCGATGGCCGGCGTGAAAGCAGACAAGCGCAAGGCCTCGACCATTGCCCGTGAAGCCTATTTCCTCGATTTTGCCGAAAAAATCCGTCAGGAAGTGAAGTGCTATATCATGGTCACTGGTGGATTCCGAACAGTTGAAGGCATGAATGCTGCGCTTGACAGTGGTGCCTGTGATTTTGTTGGAATCGCACGTCCCTTTGCAGTAGAACCTGACTTGGGTAATCGTCTGGTTGCAGGGCAGGATGTACGTTATGCGGTTGAGAAAATTAAAACCGGTATTCCAATGGTCGACAAGATGGCGATTATGGAAATCATCTGGTATGCCGCGCAGTTTAAGGAAATTGCTAAAGGCAAGCAGCCTAATCCGAAACTGTCACCACTAAAAGTCTTTTTGCAGTATCTGAAAGGCAATGTCAAAGCGGTAATCAAGGGACAATTAAACTCACGAAAATCGGCTTAATTTTTATCAAAAAAACCGGACACTGCAAATGTCCGGTTTTTTTAATTTCTGGCACTTAGGAGTGCTTTAGGAATAATGCATCGCCTGGGTCTGAAAAGGAAATAATAACTGGCTTAACTGACGAGTCGCCCATAAGCCTATTTCGGTGTGATGCATATGCGGTGCAGTATAAGGAATCAGTAGATCAATTTTCTGTTCAGCACCTTCACAGCGCATAAAGCGGCTTTTTAACTGATTCAAGCGCTGCTGGTCCATGCGGCTCATTGCAGGTTCAATTTTTGCTTGTGATGGCGCTGCACTACGAGAGGACAGGCGAGTTGCTAAGCTTGCACCCTGAATCCAGTCTTTAATAATCTGTTTTTCGGTTGCATTAAAAACCCCAAACATTTTACCTTCCGGATGATCTATCATTTTCCAGAAACGGCTTTGCTCCACTGGTGCATCTTTTACGATCCAGCCTTTGTCAATCATGACCTGCAAAAACTCGGCAATCTGGGCAGGATTGGATAACCAGTCATTGATGGTCTTGCCACTAAACTGGCATTTCTGATTATGAATATATTGACCAATCAGCGCTTTATTCTGGAAAACTTTTAAAGCCATCTGCCCAATATCCAGTTCCTTAATGATCTGGGAGGAACTTTTGCCGATGTCATTCAGAACATAGCCTTTTTTAATCAGTTCAAGATAAATTTGTGGATCTTCAGCTTGATTAAAATGCTGGATAAACGCTTGCAGGGATTTCTGTGCATGACCATTGTGAACATTATCAATAGTAATGTGCACATTGAAATAATGCGGATCGATACCCAGTTCAGCCAGTTCATAATTGGTGATTAACAGATGTAGCGGTAACTGTTCATAGCCGAGATTAAAGCCAATGACCAAAGGTAAATATTTGGCTGGGGCATAAGCTAGTGCTAGCTGTACGGCAGCCTGTTCGTAGTAACTGTCATCCAAATGCTCGGTGTAACTGTTCAGCTCATAATGACTCAACAGGTCCTGATACATGGTGACATGATTGGCACGCGGATGCCCTAAACCAAGCTCTTCGAGATAGATGTAAATCAAATCTTTTAGCTCGGGCTGATTACAGTTTGGCACGGTCGAATATAACCAGGAACCATCGACCAGTTTGACCGGTGCAACTTTGGCCAGGAATTCGAAAGCATGAGAAACCGTTGGAAAATATTCCCGAGGCTGCTGCTGTTTACGGCGATTGACATAGGCCTGGAAAGTGGCACAGATTTGATGATGTTGTTCTAAAAGATGCTGTTCAACCTGTGCGGGCTGATCTAACCATCCGAGAGTATCAATATTTAAATTTTTAATCAGATCGCTCAAATAAGATTCAGCTTTTTCAGTTTTGGTATATGTCGAAATTTCAGTATCTTGAAAAAAGTCGACCCAATCCTTAAAGCTTTTAATTTGATAATTATGATTTTTATTTGGCGATAAAGGTAAACTTAGCTCTGTGCTGACGAACATAATCTGATCCTTGCAGATTTCTCTTGATTTACCTTAACGTGCCCTCTAAAAGCAGGGTGTTGAATTTTTGTTCTAATTTATTGGTGTATTGCTTTAAATGAAAATGAACGGATATTTCTATGCATAGAAATGTTAAAACAATACAAATTGTAAAATTAAGAATGGGATGGCAGCCCCCAGAAAGAGAGCTAGATTTGAACGAATGATAAAAACAAGGTTTAAAGTTTTCAGAAATAAAATTTGCAAGATAAAAAAAGCCCGAGTCGCAATGCTCGGGCTTTTTGTTGAGATGTTGCCATCTCGAATATGGCGTCCCTACGGGGATTCGAACCCCGGTTACCGCCGTGAAAGGGCGATGTCCTAGGCCTCTAGACGATAGGGACAGTACAGAAGATAAATTTTAAAACCGCTACTTTTAGCTTGAAGTAATGGCGTCCCTACGGGGATTCGAACCCCGGTTACCGCCGTGAAAGGGCGATGTCCTAGGCCTCTAGACGATAGGGACTTAATAAAATGTACTTCTGAAAATTGGCGTCCCTACGGGGATTCGAACCCCGGTTACCGCCGTGAAAGGGCGATGTCCTAGGCCTCTAGACGATAGGGACGTTTCAGAGGTGGGCGTATAATAGGGTGAAAACAGGGGGGTGTCAAACGCATTTCCATAAAAAAAATGATTTTCTGGGTTGAGTGCATAAATTTAAAACAATCTAGAGAAAATACTGGAAAATTACATGGTTTAAGCTGGATTTTTAAGCAATTCCAGAATTGCTTCTACTACCTGCGGATGGAGTAAATAGCCGGTAATATCATGCGGGCGGTGAATATGGGTACGAATGCCGTGGTTAATAATTGCGGGTTGAAACTGAAATGGCGGTTGTGTAAGAGGAAAGGCGGTAAGAAAATCATCAGTTGAATAAAAATTTATCCAGTCGCCTGTAATTGCTGCAGGTCGTACAATGGGTTGCGGTAAATGTGACTGGATCACCTGAAAGGCTAATGGCGATCCTAAAGTAATAAAACGCTGTACGTTCAGTTCAGGATGCTGAATAAGATAATTATAGGCAATCACACTGCCCAGAGAATGAGCAATCACAATACAAGGTTTGCGACCATTCAATTGCCGGGCAATTCGCTCATGAACTTCCTTCATGAAAGCAGGATTGTCGAGATACAGATAGGTTTCAATCAGAAATTTTTGAAGCAGGCTCCGATGCAGACTGGGAAAATAATTCAGCAACAATACAAAGTCGCGCAGTGCAACATTTTTGCTTAGCGTGGTAATAAATTTGAATTTCTGTTTAAAATCCATCGGGCCATTCAAATGAAGCTGGGGAAGATCGGAAATCACGGGCTTGCGCCAGCCAGGACGTGGAACGGGTGCAGGAAGCTGAGGATGGACAGGTTGACGGAAACGAAAGCTGGGCCATTGCTGGGGCATCAAGGTTCCAGCATTCAGGATGTTGCGAACGTTATAGTGTGAAAGTAAGTCTCCATAAAATGGAATGTGAATGTGACGTCGTAAATAACTGAATCTGGCATCATGACGGTGTTTGCGAATGCCTTTTTGAAGTATATGCAGCCAGCGCTGGCGGATCGATGCAGCACTATGATGTTGCTGGTTCATTCCATGAATAAAAATAACTTTCATCGATACCTCACGGAGGTCGATCTATATATTCACAGTATAGAGAAAATTGCGGCAAGCCAAGCTGCACTTTTTGTGGCGTTAATGTTTAAATTATCTTCGATAAAACAATCATTAACAGACATTTGTATATTTATAAAAAAGGCAGAAAAAGCAGTGAATTGGTAGGTTCGGATGAAAGATTATACTGAATAGAAGAAGAATATGAATGGAACGGTAAAAGTTGAATTTAGAGTTTGGCGTGAGTCTTAGAGTAATTCCAGGAGCGCTTTAATGACGTCTGGATGCTGAATATAACCATCAATATCATGCGGATGATAGATGGAAGTATGAATCTCCTGATTGATAATCGCCGGCTGAAACTGAAAGGGTGGTTCTGATAACCGAAAGGTAGTCAGAAAGTCATCACTACAATAGAAATTTATCCAGTCACCTGAAATTGCAGTAGGTCGTACAATTGGTTGCGGCAGATGAGCCTGGATGACCCGAAATGCCAACGGTGATCCGAGGGTAATAAAACGCTTGATATTCAGCTCCGGATGCTGAATCAAATAATTATAGGCAATCACGCTCCCGAGTGAGTGTGCCACCAGAATCTGTGGCCTACTGCTATAGAGTTGATCATGAATGCGGCGGTGAACTTCCTGCATAAAATGTGGGTTGGCCAAATAAAGATAAGCTTCTAGCAAAAATTTATGCAAAAAGCTGGCGTGTAAGCTGGGAAAATAATTGATGATTACCGCAAAATCCCGCAAGGCAATATCTTTGCTTAATGCTGTGATGAACTTCAGTTTCCGATTGAAATTCAGGATATCATCAAGATTTAACTGCGGGACGTCACAAATTTGATAGGTACACTGATCTGGTGGCGGTGCCGGTTGCAGCTGTGCGGGATGTAAAAAAGGGAAATGCGGCCATTGTTGCGGCATCAGGGTGCTGGCATTCAATACGTTATGAAAATGATGCCGAGAAAGTAAATCGCCATAAAAAGGGATACGGATATGCCGTTTTAAATAAGTAAAACGGGCTTGCTGTTGAGGGTTTTTCCGGAGGCCTGTTTTGAGGAGATGCAGCCAATGTTGACGTAATGAAGTAGCCGTATACTGTTGCTTGTTCATGCCGTGAATAAACACAATTTTCATCGACGCACCCTTAAGGCTGCCCACTATGGTTATAGTATAGATAAAAAAAAGAGCGGCCGGAGCCGCTCTTTTAAAACTGATGCTTAAGACTTGTTGTGATAAAAGGCATAATAACTTGCATAACACGCTGCAATAAACAGCAGACATCCTACGAAGCTGATGCGCATTGATGGATCAAAGACCATACTGACACAGGTAATAAAACAGAACACAAAGCCCAGGATTGGCACAATCGGGAACAATGGTGCAGCGAAGCCCAGCTCTTTAGCCGTATGACCTTGTTTATACCACTGACGACGGAAGTTGAACTGGCTTAAGCAAATACTCATCCAGACCACCACCATGGTAAACGCCGCAACGCCCAGCAAGTTGGTAAAGATCGTTTCTGGCGCAAACTGTTCAGACAATAAACCTGGCAATGCACCCAGCATGGTCACCATGACTGCAATATACGGTACACCGCGAGCATTCAGTCTTGAGAATACGGCAGGTAACTGTTTGCTGTATGACAATGACCACATCATACGTGAAGCAGCAAATAGACCTGAGTTGGCAGCAGACAACAATGCAGTGATAATGACAAAGCGGATGATGTCTTCAGCATATGGGATACCAATGTGCTGGAATACGGTTACGAATGGGCTGCTACTCACGCCTTCAGCGGCTAAGCCCGCTTCCTGATGCGGAAGTAAGGCTGTTACCACGATAATGGTACCTACAAAGAAAATTAATAAGCGGAAAATTGCCGTATTAATCGCTTTAGGGACATTTTTCGCAGGATCTTCAGTTTCACCGGCAGCCACACCAATCAGCTCGGTACCAGAGAAGGCAAAGTTCACGATCAGCATCGTAGCAAAAATCGGGAATAGACCTTCAGGGAACCAGCCTTGTGCAGTCAGATTGGTAAATAAAGGTGCAGCTTCATAGCCTTGATAGCCCAGAACACCAAAGATGGCCAATAGACCTAAAAGAATAAAAGCAACAACCGTGACCACTTTCACCAGTGCCAGCCAGAATTCGGATTCGGCAAACCAGCGAGTAGAAATCATATTTAGACTAAATACGAATACACCAAAGATAATGGTCCATAACCACATAGAAATGTCCGGGAACCATTCCTGCATCAGCAAGGCCGCTGCAGTAAATTCAGTTCCGAGAGTGACCGACCACGTCAGCCAGTATAACCAGGTGATGGTATAGCCTGTGCCTGGCCCAATATAGCGTTTGGCATAAGCACCAAATGAACCAGATTCTGGCATATGAACGGCAAGTTCGCCCAAACATAGCATCACCATGTACGCGATAATACCGCCCAGGAGATAAGCGAGAATGGCACCTACAGGCCCCGTTTGTGCAATGACTTCACCCGACCCTAAGAATAGGCCTGTTCCGATTGCGCCACCAAGCGAAATCATGACCAGATGTCGAGTACTCATAGCGCGTTTTAAAGGCGCAGAATTGCCCTGATGCGTAGCATCATTCGGAGATGAGTGCATAGGAAATAAGAAATACTTCAAAGGAATGAAGCGAGCTATTGTAGTGAAAAACTACAAATCTGCAATCGAATAATAGTAATTTCGAATAAGGTCTGATCGTATGAGATCAATAGATGGCGTCCCTACGGGGATTCGAACCCCGGTTACCGCCGTGAAAGGGCGATGTCCTAGGCCTCTAGACGATAGGGACGTTGCGAGGTGATGCGTATATTAAGGATTAAGCCGGGGTTTGTCAAAAGGGTTTTTGCTAAAATTCATTTAACAGTTTAAACATTAGGCAAAACAAAAACTTTATTTTATTAAGATGTTATTTTCTGAACAGATTTCAGGACTATAAAAAATAAATATTTGAAAAGATCACTAAAACTTAGTGATCTGGAGTTTGATATTGCTCAGGCTGAGAGTTTTCAGCTGGGGTTGATACTGTCTCAGTCTCCGCAGTGTTGTCATCATCACGGTTGACGATATAGAGATATAGCGCGGATGGGGCTAAAATCAGTAAAACCAGTAAGATCTTTTTTAACATGATACAAAGGCAAAATATGAAATCGCATTAATTATAGCCTAAGCAAATCTAAAAGAGCAGCAGCATGTACCTATTCAGGCTCTAGAATTTAAAAGTAACATCTGCAATAAATTGGCGGCCGATTTCAGTCATCACACGTGGTCTATCATTTGAGGTCGAGCCTGTTGTATAGGTATTCACGCGGTTGGTTACGTTGTTAATGGTTAAACCAAAAATTGCCCTTAAATCTTTTGAAATTTCCCAGTCATAGGTGGTGCGCATATCCCATGTAAATTTGGGTTTAATTTCAGAGGCTAAATAGGTATCAAGCAGTTCACCTTCATATTCGACTTTGTCATTTTTATCGGAGACTGCAACCATATCATCGTAACTGTCTTTATAGCTAAAGAAGTTTGAAATACGTACAGGCAGTGTATCGAATGTAATGTCCCAATTTACTCGTGCGGTCCATGGTTGGTTAAAGTTTGGGGGAGGGCGGTCTGACCAACGGATAATTTGACCATCATAAGAGACCCATTCATCTTGAATGGCTTGATCATAGGCTGAAGTGTAATCTATATAACTGCGGAAGACTTCACTGTAGTCAAATCCCAAGGCAAATAAATGTTGGCTATCCCCCAGAGCGATCGGTTGACGATTTTTAAGTGTTAAGGTGTAGATGTCAGCTTTGCCACTTCCATCATTGTTATATTCGTAGAAGAATTTTGATCCATCGAAAGGAGTAGCTTTAGTTTTTGATATTTCATCCTGATATTTGCGATTGACCCATTTTAGCCCTAGATCCCAATTCTGGATTTGTGTATTCAGGCCTAAAGCAGTCTCGTCACTGAAAGGGGTATTGAGCGCTGAACTACGCGCACCGCTGGATAGTGCAGTTTGTGTTGCTACCCAAGGCGCATGTGGTTTTTCACGTGACAGTTTGTAGAGCAAATCATTTTGAATTTCATTCAGCTCTGTACCTAAAGTTTGCTGACCATAGTAGCGATTCCATCCCGCGGATAAATGCAATTGATCATTACTAAAGGGTTTGTAAGAGAGACGGCTACGAGGAGCAATATTGATATTACTACTTAAAGAGTCATAATCAGCGCGAACACCAAAGCGTGTTGAAAATTGATCATTCCACTGAATATTATCTTCAATAAATATATTTAGGCGATCTTGCTGAGCTTGGATAGCACCAGCTTTGTACAGAGTGCCACCAGCGATATATTGTCCATTCCAACCATTTATCGTTAGTTTATCATCACAATATGGGTCACTTTGAAGGCAGGTAGTATCTTTGCCAAGTTCTTTTAAGTTGATCTTTGTCGCGAGTAAAACATCCTCGGCTCGTTTCCACTCAACATGAGCATGGCTATAACCCGCACCTAGAGTCATGTTGTGTTGGGATTGACCAACTTTAAATGGGTCTATATTGGCTTGTAGGTCGTAAGAGAGAACGTCTTGGAGTTGTTTGATTTCTCCCATGATGGCGCCTTCTCGAACAACATCGGTATTATTCCAATCTTTACTTCCTTCGGCGTAGTACCAATGCATACTGTAGTTATTATCTGCAATGCGTTGTGTCGCCGAGTTTTGGAAATTAAGTTTATGTACGAGAGTACCTAGATTGAATTGGTGTTCGAGTTCAGAGAATAATGTAAGTGTTTCGGTTTCAGTGGTACTTCCCGAATCACGATTGCTGTCCACATAGCTCAAACTGTCCAGCAATCCATAATCCAAACCAAACTTCGCTTTGGTTGAGGCGTTTGGTGTATAAAATAATGTTGCACCAAGATTTGAGATATGTCGTTCTTGATCAATTGTTTTAGGTGTTTCAAAGCCACTTTTGACTGGAATAATGGACTCTCTTTGAGAAGCATAAGCATTAAAGCCCCAATCATTCGAGAGCTTCCCATAAATATTGGTGCTTAGACCTTGTTTGGTATATTCCTTTTGGTAGTCATCTGTAGGTTCTTCAAATTTACTTTCTTCTAAAGGTGAAATTGAGTTGTAGCGAGCCCAATCACTTTCAGTGTAATCGTAAGTGATAGAACCGTGAATTTTACCTATCTCTGTTTGCGGTGCGCATATTTTAGCATTTATAACACCACCTGTGAATTGACCATAAGCGGCAGACACATTGCTATCTAATACTTCAAGCTCACAAAGTAGGTCAGTGTTCACTGCCATAGCTTGTGCGCCAGTCCCAATATCTTGAAACGTATTTGTGTTTGAATTTGCTGGATTAATAAGTAGGTTGTTGGAAACACCATTCACAATGAAATTGTTTTGGAAGGTTTGTGCACCATTAATTGAGATTTCGGCAGGTTTAATTTCACCTTGAGAACCTGCTGCAAGTTGTGACTGACTAAACTGCACATTCGGATTCACTTTTAAAAAATCGGTAATGTTCTTTGAGCTATTTGGCGTACTTTCTAAATCTTCTTTTGAATAAACTGTTTTTCCCACTTCATTTGCTTGCTGAGCTTCGATAATAATCGTGCTGAACTTAACCGTAGCTTCCTTGAGGATGGATTCTTGATAATTTGATTCTTCTGCAAAACTAGATGTTGATAAAGCTGTTAGAACCGCAATAGAAAGTGGGGAATAAGCAAAACGCATGAGAAGGGTTAAATCTGCGAAAGATAATGGAAGTGATTATCATTAACTTAGAGTAGGTAAGAATTATTTTCATTAATTAATTGATAAAAGTGTAGGACTTGAGCAGCTTAAGATGCTGATCAAAGAAATATAAAGAAGAGAAAAAATAGATGGCGTCCCTACGGGGATTCGAACCCCGGTTACCGCCGTGAAAGGGCGATGTCCTAGGCCTCTAGACGATAGGGACGTTTAGAAGATGGCGGTATCTTATTGATCCGCCACCAGAGTGTCAAGCAGGTGAGGTGCGAGTTTGTTTAAAATATAGCAAAACAGTTCAGCGGTCTTCTGCGTATCATATAATGCAGAATGGGCTTCTTTGCCATCAAACTCAATCCCAGCCTGAATACAGGATTTTGCCAGTACGGTCTGACCAAACATCACCGCACTTAAAGTCACTGTATCGAAGACAGAAAAACTATGAAATGGGTTCTGGTTTTTGGTTCCGGTACGCGCAATCGCGGCCTGAAGAAAACCCAAATCGAAATGTGCATTGTGTCCAACTAAAACTGCATGGGTACAGTTTTGCTGGCGACGCACTTCATTCACAGATTTAAAAATACGCTTAAGCGCAGTTTTTTCATCTTCGGCCATTGCGATTCGCATCGGATTCGAAGGATCGATCCCAATAAACTCCAGCGAACGTCGGTCGAGATTTGCCCCTTCGAAAGGATTGATATGTGCATGGTAAGCTTGACCCGGCACAAATTGACCCTCCTCATTATAAACAATCGGAATGGCCGCAATTTCCAGCAATGCATCAGTCTGCGCATTAAAACCTGCAGTCTCGACATCGACAACTACAGGTAAGAATCCACGAAAACGTTGACCAATGATTGGGAGCGTTTCATTTGTCACACTTTTCTCCATTGAATGGTTTTACCAGCATACAGTGGGATAATCTGTTCACCATCCAGATAGTCTAAACTTTCAGGGATTACTTGATCTTCTTTAACCAGGGTAATGGTATTGGTATTACGTGGCAGGCCATAGAAGTCTGCACCAAAATGGCTGGCAAAACCTTCCAGGCGTTCAATTTTACCCACCTGATCAAATGCCTGAGCATACAGCTCAATGGCAGTCGGCGCACTATAACATCCTGCACAGCCACACGCATTTTCTTTTGCATTTTTTGAATGCGGCGCGCTATCTGTTCCCAGGAAAAATTTAGGATTACCGCTGGTTGCGACTTCCAGCAAAGTTTGCTGATGCGTTTGACGTTTTAAAATCGGCAAGCAGTAGAAATGCGGCTTGATCCCACCAACCAGCATGTCATTGCGGTTAAACAATAAATGTTGCGGCGTAATGGTTGCAGCGACATTACGGTCTTGCTCAAGTACAAAGTTTGCTGCTTCGCTGGTGGTGATGTGTTCGAGCACCAGTTTCAGCTTGGGAAATTGTCTGAGTAAGGGAGCCAGCACTTCATCCAGGAAACGCTTTTCACGGTCAAAAATATCGACATGATTATGCGTCACTTCACCATGTAGCAATAAAGGCACTTGGTGTTCTTCAAGCTGTTCAATTACGCCGTAGACTTTGCTCATATCGCTCACACCACTATCGGAGTTGGTGGTCGCACCCGCAGGATAGAGCTTGATGGCATTGACATGCGCAGATTCTTTGATCTTTTTAACTTCGCTTGCCGGGGTGTTGTCAGTGAAATACAGCACCATACGCGGGTCGAAATTTACCCCTTCAGGCACATGTGCCATGATACGTTCACGGTAGACATTGGCTTCTTCGACAGTTTTAACGGGTGGCACCAGATTTGGCATGCAAATGGCGCGAGAAAACTGCTTGGCTAAATCGGGAACGGTACGTTGAAGTGCTAAACCATCACGCAGGTGAACGTGCCAATCATCTGGCTGGAGAATCGTAATCGTATTCAAGGCAAATTCAGTCGAACAAATAAAACAAATGATAATCCATCTATAGTAAAAATGGTAACGAGAAAGCGCTACAAAATAAGGGATATGTATAAATTAATTTTAAAAAGTATGTTATTTTAAAATTAATAAAAAAATTACATAAATACTTGGCAATGGAATACAAGTACAATCTAGCGAAATTGCAAGATGATAAAGAAGACATAGAACAACTGATTACACGGCAAAGCCAGCGTGTAGGCCCGGTCTTCCCTCAAAATCTGGAACAAGAATTCTGGACCAAAAATCTGGAACGCGCCCGCAAACATGTCGAAAAATATGTGTGGGCTGGGGTATTGGCCTATTTCCTTTTTTTAGTGGTAATGATTCCTACAGATTACTGGAGCATCAGCAAAGAATATTTCGTGCATGATTTTGTCCTGTGTATGTTGGGCCTGCTCAATGGCGGCGTGTCATTAATCATTTTTTATATGTTCTCCTGTTTACCCAAGATCAAGCGCTTTTTTCCTCAGGCTTCGATGCTGTTGGTGTTCTGGGTACAGGTGTCAGTTTCATGTATCACCATGTCGATTAAAACTGAAGCCTTGCAGCATCAATCCATGGCGATAGTCACGATCGTGTATATCCTGGGTTATATTCTGACCGGTATTAAACCGATTCAGATGCTGGTCACCGGATTACTCGCTGCGGCAACTACTATTCTTGTATTGTTTAGCCTTTCAGTTGAATTTAATCCTATGGTTTTTGGACGGATTTTAATTGGAAGTTGCTTGCTGGGTTATGTGATTAGCCATATGATTTTTGCCCGTGAGCGTGTGATTTTTCTCTATAGTATTCGCGCCAGAATCAGTGAGCAGATCCAGCGTATTCATACCAACGAATTATTACATTTGAGTCAGTATGATGAACTGACCAAGATTTCCAATCGACGCACCTTTGATGAGACACTGGAGGTCCATTTCGAACGTGCACGCCGTGAAGAAACGGCTTTGGCGATTCTGTTTATCGATGTAGATTTCTTTAAAAATTACAACGATTTTTATGGACATCAGAAAGGTGATGATGTCATTTCGACGATTGCCAAAACCATCAAGAATGCGATCCGTCATATGGACTTTGTCGCACGTTATGGCGGGGAGGAGTTTGTAGTGCTCTTGCCAGAAACGGATGCACATGGTGCTTATGCAGTGGCTTCAAATATTTTTAAGGCGATTGACCGTCTGGAAATCCCGCATGAAAAATCCTCGGTTGCGAAACATATCACCATCAGTTTAGGCATTACCGTCTATCGTGGTGAGGAAGATATTGATAAGGATGCATTGTTGGGAATCGCGGATCAGGCGCTATATCGTGCCAAACAGCTTGGACGCAACCAGATTTATTATCAGTCTATTCGATCAGTCAATTCAGATATTGCAAATGGCTAGAGATTATTAAAATGAATAAAACAATCATCAATAAAAAACCGCGCTCAGGGCGCGGTTTTTTGCTTAAGACAAAACTTAGTTTTTGTCTTTCAGTTGTGGCACTGCAGATGCAGAACCGACTGCCAGTAAACCAGTTTCTGTATAGATGCCCAGTTTCGCACGTGTATCCGTGATATCCAGGTTACGCATAGTCAACTGACCGATACGATCCATCGGCGAGAACATAGAATCACCTTTCTCCATAGTTAAACGCTCAGCTTCATAAGTGAGGTTTGGAGATTCAGTGTTCATAATCGTGTAATCATTACCACGACGAAGTTCGATTGTTACTGTGCCAGTAACTGCTTTAGCGACCCAACGCTGTGCAGTTTCACGTAGCATAAGCGCTTGAGAATCGAACCAGCGACCTTGGTACAGCAAACGACCTAAACGTAAACCGTTAATGCGGTATTGTTCAATCGTATCTTCGTTATGAATACCCGTTACCAGACGCTCATAAGCAATGTGAAGCAGCGCCATACCCGGAGCTTCATAGATACCGCGAGATTTCGCTTCGATGATACGGTTTTCGATTTGATCCGACATACCTAGACCGTGACGGCCACCGATGCGGTTCGCTTCAAGAATAAATTCAACTGGATCTTCAATGCGTTGACCGTTAATCGCAACCGGGAAGCCTTCTTCAAAAGTAATCGATACTTCTTCAGCTTTCACTTCTACGTCATCTTTCCAGAACGCAACGCCCATGATTGGCTCAACGATTTTGATGCCTGCATTCAGGTATTCAAGATCTTTGGCTTCGTGCGTCGCACCCAGCATGTTTGAGTCAGTTGAATAAGCTTTTTCTTTTGACATTTTATAGTCAAAACCATTGTCGATCAGGAACTGTGACATTTCTGCACGGCCGCCCAGCTCGTCAATGAAGGTTTGGTCTAACCAAGGCTTGTAAATTTTAAGCGCAGGATTGGTCAACAAGCCATAACGGTAGAAACGTTCAATGTCATTGCCTTTATAAGTCGAACCGTCACCCCAGATGTTAACGTCATCTTCTTTCATGGCAGTTACAAGCATGGTGCCAGTTACTGCACGACCCAATGGTGTCGTGTTGAAATAAGGCATACCACCTGTAGAAATATGGAACGCACCACATTGAATTGCAGCAATACCTTCTAATGCAAGCTGTAAACGGCAGTCGATTAAACGTGCTTTTACTGCGCCATAAGCTTCAGCTTTTTTTGGAATCGCATCGTAATCGTCTTCGTCTGGCTGACCCAAGTTTGCTGTGTAAGCATAAGGTTCAGCGCCTTTTTGTTTCATCCACAAAAGAGCAGCAGAAGTATCTAGACCACCAGAGAAGGCAATACCAACTTTTTTACCTACTGGGACATTCTGCAAGATAGTTGCATTATCAGACATTGTTCATCCTAATGATATGAAATAGGCACGCCAGAATTGGTGGCCTGAAAAAATACATATTGCATCAATTGTATCATTAATTTATTTAGGTTTGCTTTAGAAAAGAAAAACTCGTTTTAAAATCTCTATTCAATAGGCTTAAATAATCATAAATCGCACGATTTTAACCAGAATCCTGCTGAAAAAGTAAAAAATTGGTTATATTCAGCCGAATAATTTAAAAACCAGATAAAACAGGAATAAAAGCATGGCGACTCATATCCCACCTTTACCTAATTTAAATCCTAAAACCAAGAATGAAACACTGGCACTGTTGCATGGGATTTATGCCGGCCTGATTGGTTTTAGTACAGTGCTGTTTTTATATCTTGAATATCAGCAATCCAGTATTTCCATGCTGAGTTTAGGTGTGGTGCTGCTGCTTTTAGGCTTGTTGATGTTTTTTAATATCCAGGCCAGTATAAAGGTGAAGCAGGGCAATGGTTCAGGACGTACTTTATCCAGAATAATGGCTATTCTGATGTTGCTGAGTTTTCCAATTGGTACAGTATTGGGCGTGATTGCATTATGGAAATCCAGCGCACGACAATGGCAGAACTAATTCGTCATGTATAGAAAGAACTGTTTCGAAGATTGATATTTGTGCCTGAAAATGCTGAACTCCGGGTCATAAAAAGCCGCTGAAAATCAGTTAAAGTAAGGGAATGACTTGCTCAGCCAAATATAATCAGGGATTTGTTATGACCACGACGCGCTATGCCAATATTTTAAAACCACTTCATCTGGGTTTCACCACCATTAAAAACCGGGTGGTAATGGGATCGATGCATACTGGTCTGGAAGACCGCTTCTATAACTATCCTAAACTGGCTGCGTATTTTGGTGAACGAGCAAAGGGTGGCGTAGGTCTGCTGATTACAGGGGGAATATCGCCAAACCGTCAAGGCTGGTTGTTGCCGGCGGGCGGTACCATGAATACCTTGGGCGATATTGCGCCACATCGTCTGGTAACGCATGCAGTGCATAAGCATGGCGCCAAAATTCTTTTGCAGATTCTGCATGCCGGACGTTATGGCTATCAGCCTTTTGTGGTTTCAGCCAGTCCGATCAAATCGCCGATTTCTCCTTTTAAACCGCGTGAAATGTCAGATAAACAGATTCTGAATACCATTCAGGATTATGTAAAAACTGCCAGCATTGCCAAAAAAGCCGGCTATGATGGCGTGGAAATCATGGGTTCTGAAGGCTATTTGCTGAATCAGTTTTTAAGCCGTCATGTCAATCAGCGTAACGACCGTTGGGGTGGCCCGATCGAAAACCGGATGCGTTTTGCCGTAGAAATTGTTAAAGCGATTCGTTCTGAAATTGGTGAGAAATTTATTATCTGTTTCCGTTTGTCGCTTCTCGATTTGGTGCATGATGGCAATACCATGCAGGAAGTCATTACCGTAGCTAAAGCTTTGGAAAAGGCTGGAATTACTTTGCTCAATACCGGGATTGGCTGGCATGAAGCACGTATTCCCACCATTGTGACTTCTGTACCGCGAGCTGCTTTTGTTGATTATACCGCTGAAGTCAAAAAACATGTTTCAGTGCCGGTGATTGCATCCAACCGGATCAATATGCCAGACACTGCCGAGGCGATTCTGGCCTCTGGTCAGGCAGATATGGTGCAGATGGCACGTCCACTTTTGGCCGATGCTTTCTGGGTCAATAAAACCGCGACCAATCGTGTTGATGAAATCAATACCTGTATTGCCTGTAATCAGGCTTGTCTGGATCATACCTTTAAAAACCAGCGGGCAACCTGTCTGGTCAATCCGCGTGCCGCTTATGAAACCGAACTGGTTTATATCAAAACCAAAAAACCGAAAAGTATTGCAGTGATTGGCGGGGGAGTTGCAGGTCTGTCTGCTGCTACGGTCGCAGCCAGTCGCGGGCATGATGTGACGCTTTTTGAGGCCAATCATGAAGTAGGCGGGCAGTTCAACCTGGCTAAAGTCATTCCAGGGAAAGAGGAATTTCACGAAACGATTCGTTATTTTAAAGTGCAGCTAGAAAAAACCGGAGTTGATCTGCGTCTCAATACCCGTGTCAATCGCGAGCAGTTGGAGCGTGAAGGTTTTGATGAGGTGATTGTGGCTACAGGTGTCGTGCCGCGTGCCTTGAATATCGAAGGCAGTCAGGCACCACAAGTCTTGTCTTATGCAGAAGTGCTACGCGGCGCGCCTGTCGGTGATCGTGTTGCGGTCATCGGCGCGGGTGGTATTGGTTTTGATGTGTCGGAGTTTTTATTAAAGCCGCCGCATCAGGTACAGCCGCAACCTGTGGATGAGTGGAAACGTGAATGGGGTGTTGATTCCCAACCAGATTATGTGACTGAAGGCGGGTTACAGCGTGCTGAAGTCGAACCACCAGTACGGGAAATTTATTTATTACAACGTAAAAAAACACCACTTGGCGCAGGACTGGGCAAGACTTCAGGCTGGGTACATCGTGCCCAGTTAAAAAAACATGCCGTGCGGATGTTGCGCGGTGTGCAATATAAATCTGTCACGGATGAAGGCTTATGGATTGAGGTAGATGGCCATGCTCAATTATTGCGTGTGGATACCATTGTGGTATGTGCAGGTCAGGAATCGGTAAAAGACCTGATGCCGAGTGCTGGGGAAAATACCTTGGCGCAGTATCATATTATTGGCGGTGCAAAACTGGCTGCTGAACTCGATGCCAAGCGCGCCATTCGTGAGGGAGCGGAATTAGCAGCTAAACTGTAAGGATTTGATGAAACTATATGCAGTTGATTGCATTCACTGTAATTTTCACTTGTCAGCCGGACAAAAGCTCCGTATTATTGCGCCCATGGAAGCGTGGCAGAGCGGTTTAATGCACCGGTCTTGAAAACCGACGAGGGTGTGAGTCCTCCGTGAGTTCGAATCTCACCGCTTCCGCCAAATTTTAAAAACCCCAGTCGAAAGATTGGGGTTTTTTTATTTCTATGATTTTAATAAAACGATTTAAAATAAGCTGATAGCGAACAAAGTCAAAATTTTAAAATTCCATAATTAATAAATATTCTTTAATTGCCTACTTCAATTTTGATTAATGCCAACGCAATTCTTTCCACATGTTGGTAAGCCGGTTGTTCCAGTTCTTCACCAAAAATATCCGGGTCAATTTCTTCATAGGACCAGATTATATTTTGATGCTGTTTCATCAAATCTTTAAGATGCTGCAAAAACAGATTGCCATGTTCAGTCACGGTCACACCGGTATATAGAAATAAATGTCCGCCAGAATTCAGGCGCTGTAGACCTTCTTTTATAATCCTGAATGATAAATCACAGCCATCCAGCGCATTACCGCCATGACGATATTGACGTTGTTCGGGATCAATTAAATACGGTGGATTAGCAAAAATCAGATCAAATTTTCCATCAAGATTGGAAAATAAATTACTTTGAACCGGATGAATATGGTTTAAGCCGGCAAAACTGATATTAATCTGGCTATAGAGCAAGGCTTTGGGATTCAGGTCTGCAACCATCATTTCATTCACATCTGGAAAATGTCTGGCAATACTGATTGCGGCTGCTGAAGTGCCACAACACATTTCCACGACCCGTTTGAAAGGGTGAGTCTGAGCAGCTAGATATTGCTTGAGATGATAGATAAAGCGATAAGTATCCGGACCAAAAAATACCGCATCTTGCTGAGTAGTCGGAAAAGCTGAATGAATAAAGAGTTCGCCATCGAGTGAAGAAACTCGAATCTGACTCAAGTATTGATCTTCCTGAACCTGTAGAAGTTGATGTTCTTGCAATAATTCAAACAGAACGGGATCAAGATCAGTTTTTTTAAAGTTTAGATTCCAGCCAAAGATATCCTGAAGGGTTCTGTGCTTATAAATTTTATTCTTTTTCCGATTCAGAATTCGCTGGTGGGAAAGTGGTGTAATGGTCGTGAACTGATAATCTTGTTGTTTTAAAAAGGCTAATAAATAAAACAAAGCTTGTTGCTGGATGCTTTGCATCTCTAAAATCTGGTTCATACGGATATGCTCTTCTATTTATTTAACCTACATGAAAAGATCAATTCACTTTATGGCTGCAAAAGACAATATCAAAACCAGTCGCGAATGATCAAAGCTATACAGCAATGGATTTCATAGAAATGGATCAGTTTATATTCACCTAAATAATGCATTGCTTAGGTAAAAATGTGATGAGAATTGGTTGGATTTGTATAGGTAGCAGGCATAATTTTCTTAGTTAAGAAACCTTATTATGATATTGCCACCTATTATTTCTTATTTACGATTATATGTATAAAAATGGCTATTAATCACTGGGATCAATAGCCATTAGAGCTGAGAGCTTTAAAAGCTTAGTTGGGTACTTCCGGCAAATCAAACCAGATCACTTGCGCATCTTCGCTTGCTTTAATTTCTGTATCATCTAGAAAAGCAATTGCGCCGCCCGCTTCCACTGTATGTTCAGCGATCTGGACAGTGCCAGAAACAACATGTACATAATTAATATGCTGGGTCGCTTTCACTTCCAGACTTTGGCCTTGCTGAATCACCGCAGTTTTGACTTCGGCATTCTGACGAATATGCATCGGTGCATTGTCATTCGGACCACAAATCAAATGCCACTGGTTCGGTTGCTCATGCGGGTCAAGACGGATTTGCTGATAATTCGGCTTGGCATCACGTTCATTTGGAATAATCCAGATTTGCAGTAAATGGACCTGTTCGTCGCCTTGGTTCATTTCACTGTGTCGCACACCGGTTCCTGCACTCATCAGTTGCCATTCACCCGCAGCGATTCCGCCATGATTGCCCATGCTATCCTGATGGGTAATGGTTCCTTTCAGCACACAGGTCAGGATTTCCATATTGTCATGTGGATGTGTTCCAAAACCCTGATGTCCATCAATTAGATCATCATTAATAACGCGTAAAGCACTGATACCCATATACTTTGGGTTATACCAGTTACCAAATGAGAAGCTGTGTTTAGACTCCAGCCAGCCCATTTTTACATGACCACGATTTTCGCTAGGATGTAGAAAAGCATTCATGATTTTATCTCGACATTATTTTTAACTTGAGATCATCATACTGTCGTTTTATAACTGAAAAAATCTCAAATAGGCGACAGATCATTGCATTTTTGCAACGACAGAGCTGAAAGTAAATATAAGGAATAAAAAAGCCCGCTCAAAAGCAGGCTATTTTTATTCAAATCGGCAGACCGATCATCATTCTAAGAAACGAACCGTTACCCCAGATTTGACTTTACGGCCAAGATCATTGGCATCCCAGTTAGTCAAACGAATACAACCATGTGACGCTGTTTTCGAAATGGTAGACGGGTTTGGTGTTCCGTGAATACCAAATGATTTCTTGCTTAAACCAATCCAGATATTCCCGACAGGACCGTTAGGACCCGGTGGTAAAGATAGTGGTTTTAAGTTTTTACCTTGTACAAAGTTAGACGGTGAATAGCTGTACCAAGGGTTTGGTGCAACACCTGTTACTTTATAGGTTCCGGTCGGAGATGGTGTATCCGCACTACCAATGGTGGCAGGGAATGACGCGATCATTTGATTTTTACTGTTAAATAAGTACAGTTGTTTCGCACCTTTATGTGCAACAATCAAGTGAATACCTTCAGGCAAGTCATTACGTACATTACTGACCAGTAATTTTTCCCCAACTTTATTAAAGTTAGCATTTGGATTGAGTTTCTTTAAGAAATTCTCATCCATATGGAATTTTTCGCTCAACATTTCACTGACACGTGTGTAGTACAAGCCTTTCATTTTCGCCTGTAACGCATAATCTGAAGGAATAGACTTGGCAAATGGGCCTGCCAGATCTTTTTCAGTAATGGTGTATTCAACAAAGGCTGGCTTAGAACCCTGACGTGCAACTAGTTTATCCCAGGTTTCCTGAGTCAAAACACCTGTCGGTTTAATGCCATTCATTTGCTGGAAAGATGCAATGGCTTTTAGTGTATTTTTACCGCTGGTTCCGTCAATCGCACCTGGTGATGCATGGGCATTATTCAGCATGACATGCGCACGTGCGTAAACTGGGAATTGACCTGCACCGATATTTTCATACCATTGGGCATTGTTTAAACCGTCTAAAGTCCAAGAAGCTTTGGTCATCGCAGAGTTAGTCGGTGCTTTGGTATTTGGTGCTGCGCCAACAGAGGCAGTCTGATCTTCGGTATCCTGTAGCTCATTCAGCGCTTCAGATGCCTGTTTTAAGTCTTGTTGTTCTTGTGCAGTAATTTGCGCTTCTGCAGGTGCTGCTTGGGCCGCTGAAGCTTCAGTTGCTAATGGATCAATCGGATCTTGCACTGCAACATCAGTCACCACTTGGGGTTTTAATGGTTGTTCAGCAGTAGACGCGGCAAAAACTTGACCTGCGAAAATGCAACCTAGACTCACAGCGAGCATTGTGCGAACGAACATGTAACTCAACCTTAAGAATTATTTCTTTAACTATGTGAAAAAACACTATAAGTATTACAGAAAAAATGTGGAGATGCAGTAGTTGTTTTGTGTAAATCACTAGGTTGCCGTTCAATCCGATCGGTTTTTAAAGTTGCCAGAAGTTATTAAAACTGCGGCCTTTTTGCTATGATGTTGGCAATGTCAAAGAAAGATGGGAATGTGAATGACGACCTTAAAAAATGATCGTTTTCTGCGCGCATTGTTGCGTGAGCCTGTAGATGCTACGCCAGTATGGATGATGCGTCAGGCTGGCCGTTATTTGCCTGAGTACCGCGAAACGCGTACCAAGGCAGGAGATTTCCTTTCGCTTTGCAAGAATACTGAACTGGCCTGTGAAGTAACTTTGCAGCCTTTACGCCGTTATGATCTTGATGCCGCGATTTTATTCTCGGATATCTTGACGGTTCCGGATGCTTTGGGACTGGGGCTGTATTTTGAAGCCGGTGAAGGCCCGAAATTTCACAAGACCATCCGTACCGAACAGGATGTCGCCAATCTGCCTGCATTTAATGCCAAGTCGGATCTGGATTATGTGATGAATGCCGTTTCGACCATTCGTTCAGCCTTGGGCGGTCAGGTTCCTCTGATTGGTTTCTCGGGCAGTCCATGGACTCTGGCAACGTATATGGTCGAAGGCGGTTCAAGCAAGGATTTCCGTTTTACCAAACAGATGATGTATGCGCAGCCTGAAGTTTTGCATGCTTTACTGGATCGTCTGGCTGATGCAGTGACTGAATATTTGAATGCGCAGATCTATGCGGGTGCACAAGCGGTACAGATCTTTGATAGTTGGGGTGGGGCATTAGCACATCGTGAATATATCGAGTTCTCGCTGAACTATATGCAGAAGATTGTCGCTGGTTTGCAACGTGAGAAAGACGGCCGCAAGATTCCGGTAATTCTGTTTACCAAAGGTGGCGGTCAATGGTTGGAACCGATGATTACGACAGGCGCAGATGCATTTGGTCTGGACTGGACCACGCCATTGAATGTCGCTCGTCAAACGGTTGCTGGTCGTGCAGCACTTCAGGGTAACCTGGATCCTGCAACTTTATATGGTTCATCAGACACCATCATTAAAGCGACAAAAGCCATGCTGGATGATGCCTATGCCAATGGCGAGAAAACCGGTTATGTTGCCAATTTAGGTCATGGTATTACCCAGTGGGTTGATCCGGCGAATCCAAAAGCATTTATTGATACCGTACATGAGTATAGTGCCAAATATCTTTAGGATGTAAACCTTGATCGATCTATTCAAATCAGGGTTTGAATTTACTTATAAGGCAGCTTCGGCTGCCTTATTTGGGATTTTACTCCTGCTCGCTTTTGCGCTGACTGCTTCTATGGGCAGCGATCTCTTCTTTGGTTTTTACCGGTATGACTATCTGCTTTTTTTTGCTTTGCTGATTCAGGTGATATTGCTCTATACCAAACTGGAATCCTGGGCTGAAGCCAAAGTGATTGCGTTATTTCATCTCATGGCCATGGTGATGGAAATCTTCCTGACCCATCCGGCAATTGCTTCCTGGCATTACCCTCAACCCGCAATATTTAAAATCCTGACCGTGCCTTTATTTGCCGGTTTTATGTATTCTGCGGTCGGCAGTTTTTTTGCGCGCTCTTTACGTCTATATCAGGTTTCATTTGAAAAACTGCCGCGTTTTAGCCATATGCTGACATTGGCTGTCTTGTCTTATATCAACTTTATGAGCAAGTTTTTTATTCCCGATTATCGGGTGATTTTATTTGTCTGGAGCGTGCTGATGTTCTGGAAAACCAGAATTCGCTTTCAGCTGAATCGGCATACTTTTCAGTTGCCGATGTTACCCGTACTGCTGATTCTGGCGTTTATTATCTGGATTGCCGAGAACATCAGTACCTTTTACCAGATCTGGCTCTATCCAAGCCAGATTGAGCAATGGCATATGGTGGGATGGGGCAAACTGGGCTCCTGGTATTTGTTGTTATTGCTGAGTCTGGTGTTAGTACTGAAAATCTTGGGACAGCGTAATTCACAAGGCGATTGGGCGCTCAAGGAACAGTAAAATCAATCAGGTTATGTTTATGTAAAGCATACATTTTTTCAATTGCGCCAAACTTGACTTGTCGCTACTCTGCTGAGTATGTAATTTAAATTACATTATTAGAGTAATAACAAAGATTGCATGAGAATAATTGGAGAATAACTATGTTGAAAAAAATTATGCTGGCGGCGGTATTGGCGACTGGTTCAAGCATGGCGATGGCTGACCGAGATGTCGGTTGTGGTATCGGAAGCCAGGTGTGGGCGGGTCAGTCTGGTATTATTCCTAAACTCTTTGCAGGTACGACCAACGTTCTGTTCACGAATCAGTGGCTCGGGATCACTTTTGGTACTTTAGGTTGTAGCCAGGGCGGTACCGTAACCGCTCAAGTGGTGACCTTTACCAATGAAAACGCTGAAACATTGGCGCGTGATATGGCAGTTGGAGAGGGTGAAAGCCTGAATGTTCTGGCTGAACTTTTGAATATTAAATCTGAAGATAAAGCTCGTTTCTTTAGCGTTTCCAAGCAGAATTTCTCTGAAATTTATTCCGAAGAAAACCAGAATACATTACAAGTTTTAAGCACCTTACAAACTGTGATGGCCAAAGATGAAGTATTGAAATCCTACATCTGATCCGCACCCTAAAAACCCTGCTGTTCTGGCAGGGTTTTCTTATGACTAAAAGAAATTGATGAGAATAAGTTAACTGAATGAAATATGCGTTCTTCATGTTGGGCCTGACATTCAGCCCTTTAAGTTTTTCTAGCGAAATTAATCCAGACATCCAGCATTATATCGCTCAGGCCGAAACTCAGCATCTGGATCAGAGCACTACCTGGCAACGTCTCATGTATGCCAATCCCCAAGGTCATAGCGAGGTTAACTATTCGGGCTATTTCCTGGCAGAGCAGGGAAAAACTGATCTAAAAAAAGAAATGCAGCATAACATTCAGGCTTTATTCCTGAGCGCAGAGCCGAATCAGTCCGTCCGCTGTAAGTTTCCTGCACGCAGCAGCTGGTTAATGCAGCAATTGAATATTTCCGAGCAACAATTGCCTGCGGTCAGTTGCCCGGATTTGGATAAATGGATTGGCGAGGTCAAGCCTTATCAGGCAACCCTGATCTATGCCACGGATTTTATGGGTAATCCCAGCTCGATGTTTGGTCATACCTTGTTGCGTCTGGATCCTAAAGACCAGCAACAACTCAATCTGATTTCTTATGCGGTCAACTATGCTGCGACGGTCGATGGCAATGACAACTGGTCCTTTGCCTGGAAAGGGCTGACCGGACAATATCCGGGTGAATATTCCCTGATGCCATATTACCGCAAGGTCAAAGAATATGGTGACTTTGAAAGCCGGGATTTGTGGGAATATGAATTAAACTTAAGCCCGCAAGAAACCAGATTTTTGGTACAGCATCTCTGGGAAATGCAAAATGTAAGTTTCCCTTATTATTTTATCAATGATAATTGTGCTTATCGCCTGCTGGGGCTATTTGATCTGGTACGTCCCGAGTTAAATCTACAGAAACAGTTTAATTCGACTGCGATTCCGATTGAAACACTGAAAGTCGTAGAACAGCAGGGTTTGATCAAACAGAAAGTTTACCGTCCAGCGCTTGAAACTCAATTGCTGGCTCAATCCAGACAGCATGGCAAAGCGCTGGCAAAAACTGCGCATCAGTTAGCTTATGCAGAAACAGGTGTAATACTTTCAATTTTGCAGCCTTATCCGGCAGAAGATCAGGCCAAAATTCTGGAAATGGCCTATGATCATTTATATCTGGACTTTCTCCGACAAAAAGTCGATGAATCTTTTGTTCAACCACGTTTTCGTAAGTTATTAGGCTTAAGAAGCCAGCTGGATATCGAGAAACAGCGTAAAGCGCCTGAACGTCCAAAAATAGATCCGGTACAAAGCCATCATGCACGCAATATCAGTCTTCAGGCCGGACAGGTTCAGGGTGAATCCTTTGTCCAGCTAGGGCATCGGCAAGCCTATCATGATCTTATCGATCCGCAAGGTGGTTTTCGAACAGGCACACAATTATTGTTTCTAGATGGGGCTTTGCAATATCGTGACAGTGAGCTCAAACTGGAACAGCTTGATCTATTTACCGTCAATTCCTATAACCCGGTCAATCCGTTTAATACGCCATTGTCCTGGGGTTTTAATCTGGGCTGGCAACAGGAGGCACTGGATGCGCATGGCCAGTTTAGTGAAGATGAGCAGCATGGCGTCGCCAGCTTAAAAACTCAGGGCGGTTATAGCTGGGCAAATGCCAGCCGTGAACATCTATGTTATGCACAAATGCAAACTCAGCTACAGGCAGGCAAGGCACTTGATCAAGGCTGGCGCGTAGGTGCAGGCCCTACTGTGGGGTGCCAGAATATCTGGAGCGATCAGATCAACAGTCTGGTGCAGGTGGAACTGCCTTATTGGGAGGATTCGCATCGCTGGCAGCTGAAACTGAATACTGAACTCCAATATGCATTCAATCCACAACATGCACTTCGGCTGTCTTGGGAATATCAGCAACAGCAGTCCAAAGACTGGGATCAATGGAGTCTTGGTTTGATCCGGTATTTTTAAGATTGAGTTAAAACTGATTAGCACTATTCATAAAGTGCTGTGTATCCATGAGGCTACTGTTCGGTTTTCCCTTGTATAAAAAAATTGGCTGGGTTGGGTATAAATAATCTGGTCGATATTTTAGGAAAAATACCTGATATTTGCTATATTTATCACATAATGTGAGTGCAAATTGCAAGGTTTTGGGGAACAGACAGTATGAATAATGAATGCATGGCAAGACTGGCCGAGCAATGGGAACAGATCTGTCAAAATTATTCATCTGATGACTTATTGCATGCCTTTCACTTTATTCAAGATCATTCCCTGATTCTGGTGGAAGAATTCTATAAAAACATGCTCATTGAAAAGGAATCTGCAGAATTCTTTTCTGATGACTTGATTCAACAGCGCTTGCGTGACACTTTAAATGCCTGGCTACTTGAAAGCTTTAGTGTAGGAATTAATAAACGCTATGCCGATGCCGTGCAGAAACAGGCGATGGTGGGGCATGTGCATGCGCGTGTCGGAATTCCGTCCTGGCTGATCATGCGCGGTGTACGTGAAATTGAATCATCCGATGCTGTCCAAGTCTGAGTTCGGTTTATGGTTTATCCATAAAGCCTCTTATGCTTTTACCGGTTCTGATCAGGTCGATTTAATCATTGAACGGATTTATCAAGTCGATGAACTTAATCAAGATATTATGGACTGTACGGACAAAAACAATATGCTGGGACTGATCCAGCAGATCCGTGACTTAAACCGCGAAATTCAGTTGTTGGTAGATCAGTTATTTCAGGTGGCCGAATATATTGAATCAGGTAATGATTCATTGACCCAGTTACTGAATCGCCGTTATTTGAATACGATTATTTCATGTGAAATCACTTTTTCCCGTAAGAATCATACGCCTTTGTCTTTACTTGCCATTGATGCTGATTATTTCAAAAGTATTAATGGCAAATTCGGACATGCAGCAGGTGATCTGGCTTTGAAATTTCTGGCCGAAGCATTGCAAAAATACAGTCAGGGCAGTGATTATGCTTTCCGGGTCGGCGGTGAAGAGTTTTTGCTGTTACTGGTGGATACTGATGAAAAACGTGCCCTCAATATTGCTGAAAGTATTCGTAAATATATTGAAAATGGCATGATTAATTCGGCACAAGGCCAGCAGTTTAAATTTACGGTCAGTATTGGTTGTGTGCTTTATGATGGACATCCGGATTATCAGCGCTTCCTGAATGCGGCAGATTCTGCCTTGTATATGGCGAAGAACAACGGGCGTAACAGAGTCTATATGGCTCATCAGTCCTTGAATCCAGTCGCACAGCCACTCTCTGTTTAAATGAAAGATATTTATCCAGTTGCAGCCTGCTGCTCTATAAATTCCTGAAATTTCTTTTTTTGCTGAAGATATTCGGGATGATTTTTAGCTTCATCCCATTTCTGTTTAAAAATTTTGGCAGCAGCGGCTTTAACAGGATCTTCCTGATTGCGTGGCAGCTCGGAACGGCCATGCGCGCCACTTAAACCTTTTTTGTCTTCCGGAACCGGACCGTCATACTTTTTGCCGCCTTTATGATTGGCATAACGCCGGGCACGGGTAAAACCCATCTGTAAAAACTTGCGTGCCATGTCAGCACCAATAAAATCTCCTTGTTTTAAATAGTCCAAGAAAAGCTGATAGATTTTCTCGCTACTGGCTTGGGCTTTTGCTTCATCTGCAAAGCGCCAGTGTGGCAGGATTTCCGATTTATAAGGCTCAACCAGTAATACACCTTGTTCACCACGGCCAATCCGGTAGAGCTCGGGTCGTTTACGAAAATTAATCTTTGCAAAGTCCAGAGAATAATCAAAACTATTCGAAACTACACGTGACGGACGTTTTGGTGGGGTTACTTTGGCAGATGACTTCATATTCGGCCTTTTCTGAAATTTAAAATGACTCAATATTTCAGCTAATACAAATTATGAAAATGAAAGGCAGGATACAGAAAAGCCCCTGTCTTCTAGAACTAGGGGCTTTCATTTTACTTCGATTTTTTCGAACTGGTCTTCGAGGTTTTAGCCTTGGTTGACTTGCTCTTAGAGGAGCTACTCGACTGCTTTTTAGCAGGCGCCGATTTTTTTGAAGAAGACTTTTTCACTTTAGTGTCGTCTTTACTCTTGTTGCTGCTTTTCGCTTTAGCCGGTTTTTTCGCAGAAGAGGTCTTTTGGTCTTTCGCTTTATCACTCGCTTTTGAGCTCGAATTTTTCTTCGCCTTCACTTTTTCATCTTTGCTGGCATTGTCTTTCTTAGAAGATGCCGCTTTAGATTTACTGCTCGCCGCTTTTTTAGTGACTTTGCGATCACTGTCTTTGTCACTACTCTTATTCGACTTTTTCAGTTTCTCATCTTGGGTCTTTTTAGCAGTTTTTGCTGATTTTTTGCTGTCTTTCGCCTGGTTATTTTTACTATTCGCCATGGTTACTTTCCTTATCATTAAAAATCAATCAGAAAGATATAAAGCGCTTTGCTGTATATCAACTTCAAATTACTTTAATGGGAGAGCGGCAGGATTAAAACTTTATCGTGTATCCAAGTGTAGGCTTGTTGCAAACACAAGCAGGAATTGTTTGAGTTCTAGACTGAAACATAGCAAGTTTTGGGACAGGTCTTTAAACCCTGTTACCAGGTGTTATTTATAGCAAGTGAGCTTTTGAATTAAGTATTGATATCCTCTTCCTTTAAAAGCAAAAAACCCCGAATGATCGAGGCTTTGAGTAACTTATTTTTAAGCTTTAATAATTAATAGCTTTCTGGAACCGCACTTAAAAATTCACGACGTGTTTCTTTGTCGGTTTTAAAATCACCAATAAATGATACCGTACGTGTGGTTGATTCCTGCTTGCCTACACCGCGCATCATCATGCACATGTGCGCAGAATCAATCATTACTGCAACACCGCGTGCTTTGGTGACTTCAGCCACTGCTTCTGCAATTTGCTGAGTCAGATTTTCCTGAATTTGCAAACGGCGTGCAAACATTTCAGTAATGCGGGCAAATTTAGACAGGCCTAAAACATGACCTTCTGGCAAATAGGCGATATGTACGCGGCCATAAAATGGCAATAAGTGATGCTCACATAGCGAATAAAATTCGATGTTTTTGACCAGTACCATTTCACGGTTATCGGAAGGGAAGACCGCCTTGTTGGTCACTTCTTCAAGTGTCTGGCTATAACCCGAGGTTAAATATGAAAATGCTTTCGCAGCGCGCACAGGCGTATCTTTGAGACCAGGGCGATTTAGATCTTCGCCAACGGCAGTAAGAATGTTTGCGTAGGATTGCTGCATAGTCATATGACGTATTCACTTAAACTGAGAATGAACAAGGACGGCATTGTAGCAGAAAACTTTTACAATGCCTTGTTTTGAGGCTAAAACCGTTTACTGTTTGAACTTTGGATTCTTTTCTGCACGTTTGAGCAGAACCAATACCGCACCGGTACCACCTTGCTTTTCAGGTGCACTGACAAAAGCCAAAACATCGCGATGCTGACGCAGCCAGCCGTTCACATAGGTTTTTAAAATCGCTTCCGGACCTTTGCCATGTACGATTTTAATCACGTTCTGGTTTTCATCTTTGGCGATCTGGATAATTTGCAGCACGGCTTGACGCGCTTCTTCCACAGTACAGCCATGCAGATCCACAGCTTCAAACCAGCGCAAGTTACCGGCTTTCAAGTCTTCAAACACTTTATGCTGCAAGGTGGCAATGCGGTAACTCAAGTTGGCCTGACTCCCGACAGGATTGAGCATGGCTTGAGTATCTGATAAAGCCATTGCCTCTGTTTCCATCGGGCCAGTAGCCGCTGCACGCTTTGCCAGGATTTGTGCATCCGGCTTTTTCTTGCGTGGCTTGTCCAGTTGAACCGTATTGCCCGATTCAATTTTTTGCACGCCCTGCATTTGCTTGCGGAATAATTCAAGTTCTTCTAAAGCCTCTTGCTCGACAGTCTTTTCAACAGGTGCAGCAACGACCGCAGGCGTTTGCGGCTGTGTAATTTGCTTCTTAAAAGATTTCAGCAGGTTGTACTGATCTTTAGATAACGAAGAATCGTGTTTACTCATAATGTAAAAACAAGGGAGATACGGAATTTACAAGAATTATAGTCTGAAAATAGACAAAGGAGAACTGAATTGCGTTCATGACATTCGCTGAGGATTTTAAATACGCTCGAGATTCTATGATCTACTTTTTAATATTGAAAATAAAAAAGCCCAATCCTGAGATTGGGCTTTTTAAGTGCTTAGGTAAGTATTTACAACTTTAAACTGCTTCAGGCTCACCAAACAGATCACGGAAAGCATGATCCGGACGTGGCTGTTTCATAAAGCTTTCGCCGACCAAGAAGGCGTGAATATCATGTTCCTGCATCATGGCGACATCGGAAGGGGTTGCAATACCGCTTTCAGTCACCAGCAAGCGTGAAGGATCCAGTAATTTTTTCAAACGAATCGAGGTGTTCAAATCCACATCAAAGGTTTTTAAATTACGGTTATTCACGCCGAGCAAACAACGATCTGAAAGCTTTAAAGCACGGGATAGTTCTTCTTCATCGTGAACTTCAACCAGTACATCCAGATGATGTTCAAATGCAGTTTTGGACATTTCTTCTAACTGCTGGTCAGACAGGCAAGCCACAATTAGCAAGATACAGTCTGCATGCAGGGCACGTGCTTCGATGACCCCATAAGGATCGATCAGAAAGTCTTTGCGCAGTGCAGGCAGGTCGCAATGTGAACGGGCAATCTGAATATTGTCATCATGTCCTTGGAAAAAGTCTACATCGGTCAGCACCGATAAACAGGCTGCGCCTGCCTCCTGATACTGTGCTGCAATTTCCGCAGGGTTAAAGTTCTCGCGAATAATGCCCTTAGATGGCGAAGCTTTCTTAATTTCAGCAATGACACCCGGACGTTTCGACACTAAAGACCGGGCAAAACCACGCACAGGTGATGCACCTTGTGCCAGTTCTTCCAGATCTTTATAGCTTTTCTGCTTTAAACGTAGGGCAAATTCTTCTTTTTTACGGTCAACAATTTTGCCTAAAATTGTATTTGCGATATCCACCATGATCAAAATCCCTGACCGAATTAAGCTTCGTAATGTTTAATAGTTTTGGTAAATTCAGACAGTACACTCATTTTCTCAAGTGCCTGACCGCCATAGATAATGTCATGTGCCAGCGCAACACCTTGCTTATAGCTGCTGGTCAAACCGGAGACATAAATACCTGCGCCGGCATTCAGCGCGATCATATTGGCGGCTTTATCGCCGATGTCTGATTTTTTCTTGCCCAGTGCATCTTTGATTAAAGCCAGACTTTGCGCAGAATCTTCCACAATCAGTCCGGTCAGAGTTTGCGATTCAATATCGACCGATTCAGGAATAATTTCCCATTCGGTGACTTCGCCATTTTTCAGTTCAGCAACATGAGTTGAAGAGGCTATACTGATTTCATCCAGACCATCACGTGAATGTACTACCATCACATGTTCAGCACCGAGCTGTTTCATAACTTCGGCAATTGGACGGCAGAGTTCATTGGAAAATACGCCAATGACCAGACGTTGTACGCCAGCCGGATTGGTTAAAGGACCGAGCAGGTTGAAAATGCTGCGAATCCCCAATTCTTTACGTGGGCCGATTGCATATTTCATGGCTTGATGATGATTCGGTGCAAACAGGAAGCCGACACCGACATCACGGATACAGCGTTCAGTCTGCTGCATATTCAGGTCCAGATTAATCCCGGCCTGTTCCAGCAAATCTGACGAACCTGATTTGGTCGAAACGCCGCGGTTACCATGTTTGGCAATGGTTGCACCCGCTGCTGCGATCACGAATGCAGAGGCAGTAGAAACGTTAAACAGGTTTTGACCGTCACCGCCTGTGCCGACGATATCGACCAGATAAGGAATGTCACTGACATCAATTTTAGTGGCAAGTTCACGCATGACACGTGCAGCTGCGGTAATCTCATCAATGCTTTCGCCTTTAAGACGTAAGCCCATCAGCAGGGCACCAATCTGGGCATCGGTCGTTTCACCTGACATGATGGCACGCATCACGTCTTGCATTTGATCCTGAGTCAGGTGAATGTTTTTAGTAATATTGCTTAAAGCTTGTTGAATATTCATAAGGTGTTCTTAGGCATAAATTTCGAGAAAGTTTTTAAAGATTTGATGACCATGCTGGCTCAGAATCGATTCGGGATGGAACTGCACGCCTTCGACCGGCAATGTCTTATGTTTCACACCCATAATTTCTTCCATAGAGCCGTCAGCTTCATTGGTCCAGCAGGTCACTTCCAGACATTCGGGCAAGGTGGCTTGATCAATCACCAGTGAATGATAGCGCGTTGCAGGAAATGGAGAAGGGAGATTGCTGAAAATCCCGGTATCACTGTGGTACATATCAGACAGACGGCCATGCATGACACGTTTGGCACGCACGATATCACCGCCAAATGCCTGACCAATACTTTGATGACCAAGACAAACGCCCAGTAAAGGAATTTTTCCAGCAAAATGCTGAATCGCAGGAATAGAAATCCCTGCCTCACTTGGCGAGCATGGGCCGGGGCCAATCACTAAATACTTGGGTTGCCATCGCTCTATATCTTCCAATGTCACGGCATCATTACGGACTACTTTTACTTCTTGATTCAGTTCGCCAAAATATTGGACGATGTTATAAGTAAAGGAGTCATAGTTGTCGATCATGAGAAGCATATCGCACGTAACCTCTTGAAAATTGTGAAAATGAGCATCTTTATTTCTAATCGTTACTCACTATGTTACTCACTTTTAGAAAAGTGACTGATTTTGCAGGCATTAAAAAGCCGCTCAATCAAGCGGCTACTTTACCAGTTTTTGAATGCCTTGTGACAACTTCGTTCACATAACTATTTAGGTAGTAACTTCGTGGACCATCTTTGCTTGGCTGGTCAATTTCTCCTTTTTTGATCCTGTCATATAAAGTTGGTTCGCTCATGTTCATGCGCTTGGCAAATTCCTTGATACTCACTCGGCGCTCATCCTGATTTGCCATTGCTCTTTTAAGCTCCTGCATTTCATCAAAAATGGCTTGGAGTAAATTGTGCTCAGCTTCAGTTCCCATCTAAGACACCTCCTTTAAGCTTTGAACTACTGATTCCGGCAACCCAAAAAAATCATTTAGAGTTTTATCAAATTCACCGCTTTCAATGAATTGATCCATCAGGTTTACTTGCTTATCGATATGGCTATCTTCACAAGGCTCACATGGTTTTTGAATATCAATCAATTTTATTCTCCCGATCCATTTACCATAGCTTGGTAAACTTGAAGAGCAGGGTGTCGGAATAGTCTCTCTCCCAGTGGTGCATTTTCATTAAGGCATTCAGAATTAGCTTTAGTGCCTCTTTGGATCATTGCTTCAGTTGGTTCTTTTGGTACTAAAACAAACCCTTCAGGCACCGCTTGGGCTTTACTTTTTGCACAAGCCAACCACGCGTACCACCGCTGGTTCATAAGGTGAACATACTCGACCTCTGTGTCGCTAACATTGTTTTTGCGCCACATAAACTGTTCTGTTTCTTCATTGAATTGGATTTTTCGAGAATCACCTTTGTAATTCACATAAACATTAAGAAACGCTTCTTTTTCTTTCTGAATATCCATCACACCACCTTCACATCTAAATAATCAGGGTTATCCAGATGTTCTTCATATTCATGAAATAACACCTGACATGCTGCATTACCTGTTAAATCACTTTTTAAAAACACATAGCTCAAAGTTTTACGTGTACCTTTTCCGGTAAATGTAGAACTGCCATCTGCAAGCTCTTTCTTTGAATAACCCAGCTTTTCAAGCCACAACTTAAAGCCCACTTGATGTTTCTTTTTAATTCTGAAGATCATCTGTACCCCCAGTTGCTTGCAAAATCCTGTAGGCAATCATCAATACCGAATAGGTTGATATTGCGGTAGGTCCGGATCCGACCCTTGTACTGCACAAGCAGTACTCGGGTCGTAGATGAGTAGGAGTAACTCATGAAGCCTCCCCAGTTTCAGCAGCTTGAATCAAGGCATCTTTGCGCTGTGCATACAGGCTAAGTAGTTCCTGATGATCAGCTGGAAGTAATTTAGCTGCAGGTATTGCTGGTGCCAGTCGTTCTAAAGTTTCAACTGAATCCATGTCATAGATTCGATTGATCAAAACCTGCTTCTTCTTTTTGTAGAACAGATCGATAGAGGCACTACCATGCTCAGCACTTTCCACTGCTGCTTGTTTGCGTGCAGTGTTTTCAATTTGATCAATCAAACTTGGTTGCGCGACTTCAATGACTTCTTCTGCGATTGGTTCAGGTTCAGCCTTAGGCGTGTATTGTTCAGGATCCAGCTCAAGCAATTTATCTTCGGTAAGCTTGCATAAGTGCTGTTGATATTTTTGATCTAAGTGTCCATTGGCCAGAAATACGTGACGGAATGAAAGAACGTCATCGGCCTTAGTAAACTGGGCAATTTGAGCTGTAAACTTTTCAACAAGCTTTACCGGGTCGGTTTCAATTGAATCCTCTTCAGTTTCTGCAACTGGAGCTTCAGTATTAACTGTGGATTCTTGCTCTACGACCTCAACAAGTTGAACTATCTCTGGCTCAGGCTGTTTTTCAATATCTGGTACAGCATCACCTGGGCCAGCTGGAATGCCAGGCTGCTCAGTATCTTCCTTGGCTTTTCGACTACGACGTTTCTTTTCAGGCTTTTCCTCACCGCCAAGTCGTACAACCAGGCAATCACCACTTAATTCACGGCCTAAAACCTTAGATATTGCTTGTAATTGAAGCTTTGCATTTTCAGCATCATATTGTACAAATCCATTATTGATGGATTCTATGAGTGCTGTACAGGTCATCTTGCCGAACTCAACAACATAGATAGATGAACCATATGTGTTGATGACATAGATATCTTGACCTTCACGAATATCATCAAGAGTCAAAGGCTTGGTAAATGTAATACCAGCCAGTTCCATGGTTTCAATCTTGATGCAGAACTCATAGCCTGGCATAGCGAAAATCGTAGCCGGGAATTGAGACAGATCATCAAAATCCATTAACTCATCAGCAGCACGGCACATGATATTGCGGCCAGCCATCATTGCTTCAAAAGCTTCTTTGCTATTTAAAATTTTCATGCTGTCATTGCTCCCTTCGCTACTTGTTCTATTTCATTTTTTACAGCTTCAAATTTAGAAGCTTCTATTTGGTTGAGAGCATCAAGCCCTAAGTGTTCACATACTGTTTTTGCATCAAGGCCACAGGTATCGATGAAATCCTGCAGATCGGCCAGCTGCTCATCAGAAATGCCATTGAACTCTGGTGGATCTGTCCATGCATTGCGCTGTCTATCGAATATGCACTTCATTTCCAGAGCACGACGAACCAGCTCGGCACGCATATTCTTGTAATACAGATGAGTGTCTTCAAGGGACTGAGTGAGCTGATTTAGATCACTCGCATACTGGGCCTCACCACAGCTTTGTACCCAGTTTTCTAGATCTTCTTGAGCCTTGATTGCGGCCAATTGATCTGGTGTCAGGGTATTGATATGGTCCTTAGCCTGTTTGATAAGATCGGCCAGAAATGTAGGGCTGGTCTTTAGATCCGGCACCCATACCTCACCAGTTTCACCACCTAAACCACCTGCATTTTTGGCATGGTGAGTGGGGCATGGTCTAAAGCTAATTACCCGGGCATTTTTACCTTCACCAGTAGTGACTGTGGTCAAATAGCCCATGATGTCAGCAATGCGATAAAGCTCATTTCGGTTTTTACCACCCAGATCAGGACGATAAATTACCTGGTCACCGCTTTGATCTTCAGAAGCGTGAGCAATAAACACCACATCCTTTCCAGATGCGATCAGAGTGTTCACATACTGTTTAAAGATGTTGTTGGCCAAACCCTGGGCTTTAAGCTTTAACGATCCATCTTTCTGTTTATTGGTCGCATTGAGCATTAAATGGGTTTTGATGCTTTCAAGCATTGCACCGACGGTATCAATCACAATGGTGTTATACGGTTCAAGATCGGCCATTGTTAGGTTTGCAACATCAGACCACTGGTGAGCCTGAACTACAGCACCGCGACGAAGCTCACCAGTACGGTGGGAACCCTTGTCAAAGTCGAATGAAATAGCCTTATCACCAGTAAAGCCGATAGAGGTTTTACCCAAGCCTGGATCTGCATACAGGTAAACAATAATTGCCTGAACTAGCAGCGCTTGATTCGCTGGAATAATATTAATCGCCATCTCAACGTGCTCCTGCAGGACGGTTATTACGCTTAAAGTTCTTATAGTCTTCCGATGCAAAGAAGCCGGTACTTTCTAAAACTTGATGACGCTTGTTTTTGCGCATAGCAACACGCGCATTTTCCAGTCCATCTAAAATCCATTTCGGAGTAAGGGATTTATCCATCTTCCTCAATGAGCCGTCCGGCTGAATGGAATAGATAGTTGTGTTGCAGAAATAGTCAGCAATAGTTCCTGAGCTTTTGACACGTAGGGCAAAATAGCTCGCCCGGGTTTTACCCACTCGATAGATTTCAAGTCCCTCAAAGGTCTTGATGTATTCAGAGAAGTAACGATGAGTTGAGTTGAACTCAATCGGCATTGGCACTACAGGTAGCTCATCTGCTTTGAATTGCAGGAAGCCGGTATAAAGGTCTACAAAATTAATTTGAGTTCGATCATTTAGAGGAGACCAGTCATCAGAGCCGCATTCACACCAGTAGACCGATTGACCATTCAAAAGCGCCTCAAAGATTTGATCAGCAGAATTTAAAATCATGACTGAACCTCCACCAGACGGTGCTTCATGATGTAGCCGGCGATCATTGAATTGATTTCGCGGTGATCTTGATGATCAGTGAAGTCGTTATATGGATTGCCATTAGCATCGAACACCTTGATTTCACCTAGTTCAACGACTTCTATATTTGTGAATTCGGAACCTGGTACACCGTAATCATCCGGGTGTGCTTCAACTTCAAATGAAGTGATTTCCAAACGGAAACCATCCAGATTTACGACAGCTTCACCGTGTACATCGTCGAGCATCTTTAAAGAGACGATTCCATATTCAGATTGAATATTTTGAGCTGGTGCTACCTGGTCAGTACCAAAGTCAGCAAGATGAGCAAATGCCAAGGCGCTTACAGTTAAGGCAGCGGTAAACAGAGTTACCTTGAAGCTATTGTGTGGAGTTAATTTTGTGTTCATAATAATTTCACTCAGTAGGGTGATGGGTCACGCTCCAGGTTGTTACAGCAACGCTGGGGCTTCTTTTTACTTAATAATTAAAGCATACTTTAATAAATGAGTTATGTAAAGCATACTTTAATTATATTTATAAACTTTGCTTTAACTTATGCTTTAATAGACAAAAGAAAACCCATCACAGGGATGGGTTGTCCTACAACAATAATCTTATTTTTTGTATTCAGTAATACTGATAGGTTTGTCTTTCATAAACTCTACAATACCTTCACCAGCTTTGAAGTGAATTGAAACACCATCATTATTGGCTAAACGCATACCACTTCCTGAAATAGCTCGCTTAAGGTGATAAACCTTGCCAGAATTATCTGTCATTTCTGCAGTTTCAAAATTATCCGAAGATTTCAATTCAACTGTAAGATCCATTGGACCAGTAAAGTTAATTACCTGAGTTTCAGTTGCAGTATTGCTCACAACTTTTTCTTGCACTACTTCGTTTTTTTGATTTGAAGTACAGCCAGTAATCGCTAATCCTAACAATGCTGCGCCTAACAGATATTTCATTGAGACTTACCTTTCTATTTATGAATCATAGGTATCATTATACTAATTGTTATAATGTAACATTTAAAGACAAGGTTACACTTACCTTACATAAAGAAAAACCCGCGGATAGCGGGTTAGTGATGCTTTACTTTGTTATTACAGACCCGGTCATGAGAGGTCTTAAGTCCAATATAAAGATTTAATATTTCAGAAGTAAGAAAGCTTTAGCACTGAATAGCATCTTTCTCTTTGTAGTGATCCAAAACTAAATCCATATCAGCCAGAAGTGCGACTTCAGAGTATTCACCGGGTGATAGCTTCAACAAGTTGGGCATATAGTTCTTTTCATACTCACGTGGGTAGTCTCTGCATAAGATTTTTACCCGTACATCTTGAGTGGTGAACTCTGAATCTAACTTTTCCAGATATTTGCTAAGAATATTATCTGAGTTCTCAAAAGCTGTAGTGGTGGCAATTGGATCTACATCTTCATCTGGTTGCTTCTGACAGCCGGACAAAGTCAAAGATAAGAGTAGGGTGGTAAGTGTGATGTGCTTCATAGTTATAGTTTTATTGTTATTGGTGAGTGAATTATAAGCGGAAATTGATAAAAGAAAAATCACCACTGGGAGTGGGGTGGCTAGGTTGTGAAAATTTATCGTCAAACACGATAATAAATCATCCAATAGCATTGATTAAATTTTTTAAAAACAATATCTTGTGTTGTCCTTGATAATGCTAGAAGAACTTATGCTCTCTGACGGAAATAGTAGTACATATAATAACGATTTCTATATTTTAGTTACTCTTATTTTTCTACCATTTTTTGTATTTTTGGATGGTCTTACACTGAGCTTATTTAATTTTTTTAGTGCAATTTTGCTGGCATCATGTCTTATCTGTTATTACTTCTTAGCATTTAGATATAATAAAATATATTGGTTAAAGATTTTTTTACTTATTATTTTTTTATCAATATATTTATTCTATTTTTTATTTTTCTTCTCATTTCTATACAATAAAAACAATAAATGGTCAGATGTAAGTGTTGATAATTTTAAAAAGCCATTAATTGTATGGATAGAAGACAAGTTGAAAGAATTAAAAGAGGATAAAAATTTACAAGCAAATGATATCAAAGTTGATATTACTGAGAAGAAGGAACAGATTGAATATGTAGAGGATGACTATTATGAAGAAGACTATGACGAAGTTGTTGAATATGAGGATGATGAGTCTTACTCTGATGAGTCATATCACTATTCTTCCTCAAATTCTGGTTACCATTCAGTAGAAGGATATACGCGCAGTGATGGAACGGAAGTAGGTGGTTATGTGAGAGGTAACCCTGATGGTATTGAAGAAAACAATATAGAATATATGCGTGATCACGGTGATCAAAATGGATTAGAACAAGCATATTCATTTTTAGATTAAATTTGAAAAATGGCAAAAAACCCACCGCTGGGGTGGGTTGGATGGAGTTTGTTGAGATGATCGGAGTAACCAGTAAGGGCGAACTAATCTCGGTGAAAGTGGGTCAGAGACCAAAAGGATTCCTTATAGGCATTCTTATTACTGATCCGGAACATCTCACTGAGGAAAATGTAATAAAGTAGGACTTACGCATTGACGGATTTAAAAAAGTCTCAAACTACTTTATAACGTATCTGTGATCAGACGAACTAAACATGCTTCTACAGCAACTTGTACATTACCCATTTATATGGGCTTTCTCATGACAGAACCAAACTCTATTAGCTGCACACAACTTGCCGAGACTTATAATATCTCGCATGACAGTGTAAATCGCTTTTTGGAGCGTGAAGACTACACAGCTCACGATCTATATCAAGAAGCAATTCAACACATTGATAATAATAAACTTATAGTCAGTATTGATGATACTGTTTTAGATAAGCCATATAGTCAACATATGGACTTAGTTAGCTATTTTTGGTCAGGTAAACACCACCGATCCGTCAAGGGTATTAATCTCATTACCTTGTATGCGACAGATCAACATGGCAAAAATATTCCAATTAATTTTCGAATTTATGATAAGTCAGAAAGTAAAACCAAGAATGATTACTTTATGGAGATGTTAAGTGAAGTACTCGATTGGGGTGCAAAGATTCAATTCATTACAGGTGATAGTTGGTATTCATCGACTGAAAATCTAAAAACCATAAGAAAACATGGTATTCGATTTATGTTTGGTGTCGACAGTAACCGTAAGGTTTCCCCTGAAAAAGGACAATGGTTTCAACTCCGTTTATTGCCGAATTTTCATCAGGGTCAAGTGGTCTGGCTCAAAGATGTTGGCTTTGTACAATTATTTAAGACTCAGTTAAAAGAACAGCAGAGATTTTATATTGTGCATCAAGATGAAGATGATTTATTGTCCTTTGATGGTTTTTATGAATTACATTCAAGTCATTGGAAAATAGAACAATATCATCGAGTAATTAAACAGGTTTGTCATATTGAAAAGTTTCAAGTAAGACGATCCAAGCTGATTTTGAATCATATTTTCTCAGCCTTGATGGCCTATGTTGAGATACAAAAGAACCAGTTTGAGCGGATCTTTGAAAATGTATATCGTTGGCAGAAGAAATTATTTAGACCAATTATCAAGAACTTTATTGATGAATTTATTCTCGATAAGAATCATCTGCTGCCACAGAAAATCTATAAATAATAGTGCGTAAGTCCTATAAAGATTAAATTGCACTTTCACGGATCAGATGGTCAATCAAATCAACATCATTGCCTAAGTGCTTTAAATATAAGTCAGGACCAGATTGATCTGAAGGATGGTGAATTAACACCAGAACCCAAATCAATCACATTGGGTATTCCAGCACTCACTACTAATTCTCTCGAGAAGGAGTTCTTCCCTAAATATCGAGATTTTTTCAGAAATTTGTTTAAAAAGTAAATTGTAATCTTCAGTTTTTGGATTTTCTGGAAAATCAGGATGGAATTCAAAGCTACACAATATATCTAAGAATGGAGACATTCTTTCAGCTATTAAATCAGCACGTTCTTTTGATGCACCATTTTCAACAAGGTTGTTTATCAATGAACTTCTAATTTCATCCTTGCTATTGGATTCAACTTTTGGAAATTGAAGAATATTGTCCATTTAATTTCTCCACCCGATCCAAGAGCCGCTCGGGTTGCGGCTTTTCCTATAATTATTTAAGAACAAGCACCAGCTTGCTGTGCTCCATAGGTTGCCTGGCTTTGTGTATATTTATCACCCGCACTGGATGAGAGCTGCTCAATCAGACCATCACAAGAAAAACCTGACATATCTAGATATTGTTTTGCAGATTTAACAGCCTGTTCATTCCAATCAACATTTAGGCTGTCTACTGCGACAGTGGCATCAGCAACCTCATAACCATCTCCATAACTAGATGAAAGTTGTTGTATAAGACCTTCACGTGAGAATCCTGTAAAGCTAAGATATTGTTCTGCAGATCTAACGGCATTTTTTTGCGGACCAGTCATACTTGGTGTTTCTGGTTCTGCTGTCTGGTTGATTGATTCAGGCTGCTCCATATCTTGATTAGTAGGTGTTGCTCCTACAGCCTGATTAGCTGTTACCGTAGTTGTATCAACTTTATTGTTTGGCTCTTCTTTTGAGTTATCCCCAAAAACTAGACCTATTACCAGCAGGGCAATAAATATAATTACCAACCATTTAATAAAAGTTTTCATAAAACTCCCCCTTACTTAATTTGATAAATATAGTTTGAAGCCCTTTTCGGGCTATATTTCGTTTCAGTTAAATAAAAAGCTGAATACGCTTAAACTTTTTATTCGCTTCAATTTCAGTTTTATAAAATTTGTCTTTATCAGTCGAATCCATAAATTTAGCAAAAGTAGTAGATTCAAGAAGACGGTAAAGAAATCTTTCACCCGTCTGAAGTACTATAGTCAACAGGTGGTGTTGATAAAGCACATAACTAATCTTGTGGGAATTGATTTCAATTGTTTGCATATCACACTTCCCATAATTAAAATTTTGATATACCCAAGCCGCATATAGAGGCTTTTTTTATTCATCCACCCAACAAAAATTGATTTAGGGTTTATAACTCAGAATACTTTTCTAAAAACTCATCTATCCATCCTTGAGCCACTTCAAGATTGGTTATGTCAATCAGCTTTAGATTGGTCTCTTCTGCTTCGTTAAAGCCTTCAATAATAGCCTCAAAGATATTTGCTTCAGTAATGACCTCACGTGCTATTTCAGCAGCATCATAGCTTTGCTTGGCCTTCTTAAGCGAAGCTATTTGCTTATCAATCCCTTCACCTATTTTACTTAATGCCAACTTAAACTCTTGACGATTAATCGTTAGCGCAGTTTTAGATTTGTTGAGTGTTGCGATCATTGTGTTTTCCTTTTTCGGGATTTTTTATCATGTTCAACATCTTGATAGAACCCAAGCCGCATATAGCGGCTTTTTTATTTCTTAAATTTTTCTATACAAACCAACAACTTTACCAACCAATCGACAATCTTCCGTCAGTTTAATAATTTGCTCAGGCCAATCTGGATTAAGTGGCTGAAGGTACTTATCACTGCCTTCAATAATTAGCTTTTTAAACGTAGCCTCACTCTCACCACAGCAGGCAATAATCACTAAATCATCGGTATGTAAGTCGAAAGTTTGAATATCAGGATTTACATAGATACGATCACCTGGCTTAAAGTCAGGCTTCATGGAATTTCCAACCACCACTAAACCATATCCATTTTTTCCACATTCTCTTATTGGCGGAAGATATTCATCCACTTCAACATCTTTAAGCACGGTTTCAATAGGGTCAAATGAACCAGCAGCTACCCATGAAATAACAGGTACAGGAAAACCTTCCATAGGAATTTTTTGAGATAGATCGATATTGTTATCAAGTTTCTGATCACTTGATGCATCAAGCATTCCATACTTAGGATCACCGGCTAACCAGTGGGGATTCACACCTAAAAATTGAGCAGCTTTAGCATTTTTAAAGCTATCAAGCGACTTTGTTTTTCCATTAATCCATTGGCCTACCGCAGCTACAGATGCTTCGCAATACTTAGCCATGGCCGCTCTGTCCAGTTTCTTAAGTTTATTCTTGGACAAAAAATGAGATATGGCCTGATTGATCCGATCCTCAAGAGTACTCATATTAAAATTCACTTTAAATTTAAAGCCAGCTTACAACAATATTAATAAAGCTTGCTTGCAAAAATATATTAAAGTACACTTTAATAATAAAGCATACTTTCGAGATTGAACATGAGAGTACTCATCAAAACCAGTGACGCTCTTGATCATTTTAAAAATGCATCACGCCTAGCTGAAGAAATTGGCATCACTCCCCAAGCGATTAATCAATGGGGTGAATACATCCCAGATCCTTCTGTTGGAAAAATCATGGCTGTTATACCAGGGATTTCCTACAAGATTGTTAGAGGAGTACCCACGCCATCGCGATTAACCGCTTAAATTAATTATTAAGCATTTGATTTTAATTAAATACGTTCGAAGGAAGGGAAAATGAACATAACAGATGCAGCGTACAACACAGTTCGTGACTACCCAGGTGGTTCAGCCTCATTAGCTCCACGTATGGGAATCAAAAGCCCCGCTGTTCTAAACAGCAAGATCAACCCAAATACTGAAACTCACCATCTAACACTTGCTGAGGCTTCTAAATTGATGGCTTTGACTGGTGACTTTCGTATTTTGCAAGCATTAGCTGCTGAGCATGAAAAGGTTGCAATTAACCTTCCCGAAATCCCTGAATGCCGCGATATGGCACTTACAGATAAGGTTTTGTGCGTCGGGATGCGTGGCGGGGATGTGATGAGTACGTTTCGCGAGATTATGGCTGACGGCCGCATCACTCCAGGTGAAGTGCGTGATATGTCAAAAGTAATTCACCAAATGCACGTTGTTTTGGCTGAGCTGGATAAACAAGTCCAGGCTTGTATCAATAACCCAGAAACAGAAAAAGCCTGACGGTCGAGGTCAGGCTTTTCGGTGTTTAAATCGTTGGAGATCCAAACAATGAATATGTTAACACAAGGAAATTTTAACATAAACGAAGTAACAATGTCATCACCTGAGATTGTTGATTTCATTAATAAATTTCGCAAAGAAACTGCCACTGTAGAGAAGCCATATAAAGAACTTCGTCATGATGACTTTATGCGGAAAGTCCCAGGTGTTTTAGGGGATAATCACGCTCCGAAATTTATCGGAACGCAAAACTACGGCAACAACAACACGCGACATATCTACAACTTCCCAAAACGCGAAGCCTGCTTGATGGCTATGTCATATAGCTATGAGTTACAGGCTCGAGTTTTTGACCGCATGACTTCGATGGAAGACGCGCTTAAGGCTAAAAATAGTTTTGACATCACTAATCCTACACATCTACTTCAAGCAATCGAAGTCCAAGCCAAGCTCAACATTGAGTTAAGTGAAAAAGTAGCAGTACTTGCACCTAAGGCTGAAGCATTAGAAGTCATTGCTGATACATCCAATACTTATTGCCTGCGTGAATGTGCCAAAACAATCGGTATTAAAGAATCAGACCTAATCAAGCTATTGATTGACAGAAAGTGGGTTTACCGCGACTCGGATCGCAAGCTTCAACCACATGCCCAGTATGTCATTAATGGCGTATTCACCAACCGTACATCACCAGTAATCACAAATCGCAACGATGGCAAAGAGCGTGTGTTCTTGCACATGCGTGTCACTGCTTTTGGCCTGACTCGTATTACAGGCCTAGTCAATAAGATGCGTAAAGCACAGCAGGTGGCAGCATGAGCATAACTTTAGAAGATGTTCTTGGCTTCATATCTTCATCTAGTGGTTCTGACTTAAATACGATTGCCGATGAAATGAAAGAAAGCGGCTTTGAGTATGAATGTCTTGAATGTGAGACCCATGAATGTGAAGAGCATGAATGTCATCACGATGAAGAAATGGCTGAAGTGAAAAATGAGTTTATTCACTATCTGATTGAACGAAACAATCAATTTGGCTTAGACGACATGCTTGATGAATTAAAGCGTGAAGGTGAGCGAGTCGGGGCTTATTTAAAAGTGGGGTGCAACTAATGCATAAATATTTACACCATATTGGTGACTTCATGCGTGACACAGTTCACCTCTCAACACTTGAGGAGTGTTTCTATCGACGCGCCCTGGATTTTTATTATCTTAATGAAAGTCCATTACCCAAAGAAACCCAGTCGGTTTTCCGTCGGTTACGTGCAACAACCGAAGAAGAGAAACAGGCAGTTTTAAATGTGCTTGGTGACTTCTTTACTGAAGAGGAAGATGGGTTTCACAACAAACGATGTGATGCAGAAATTCAAGCTTATAAGCTTCATGCTGACAAAAATCGTGAAAACGGCAAGAAAGGTGGGCGTCCGCCAAAAAAGAAGCCGGATGAAAACCCACGTAGCGAAGAAAGTGGCGAACCTAAAAACCCAGAAGAAACCCAGCCGGTTAATTTGGGTTCTGAAATTGAAACCCAAAAAAACCTTAACCATAAACCATTAACCGTTAACCAAAAACCATTAACCAATATTGATAGTAGTAATGCGTGCGAAGAAAAAATTTCTTTTCCACCGATTCAATTTTCTCAATATCAAGCTGAGGATCACAAACGCTATTCGATTCTTGAATGCGTACATGTATATCCAATTCACTACGATTTCATAGAACTTGGAAAGCAGCGTAATCCTGGTCTACCAGAACAAGATCTGATTGCTATGTTTACAAACTTTGGTGATTTCTTCTCAGCTAAGTCTGATAGCAAAAATACACCAAGCTTATGGCTGGTGAAATGGTTTACCTGGATTCAAAACAACAAAGACGAAGTACGCCGTCTACGTGAAGCCAAGAAATCTGCACCGGCTGCCAAACCTTCTGGATACCAAAGCCGAGCAGCACGTGAAGCACAGGAGTGGTTTGCTGAATTAGGTCAACCTGAAGAACAAGCCATAATTGATATCCATGCGGTTGAGGGGGTGGGCCATGCATAACCAGATCTCAAATCAAGTGAATGGACCTGATCAACAAGTTCGCAAATTTGGCGAAGAAGATGCCCGTTTACTGATCAAGGAAATGATTGAGCTACACGGCAAAAAATTTACTGATCAATGGGCCGGTCAGACTAAAGGGCAAGTGGTTGCCAAGTTTGCTCAGAAACTTTCTGTGCTGACTTATGAGCAATTCTTGCGAGGTCTTAAGCGACTGGACACGGCAAGCTGGCCACCATCGATTCCAGAATTTAAAGACTGGTGTTTAGGTGGGTATGAATATCAGACCGCTGATGAGGCATGGTTACAGGCTCTTAATTTTGAGAAAGAAAACCGCTCTGCTCGAATCAATCACCTAGCTAAAGCAGCTTATGACGCTGTAGTGGGTCCATATGGGATGCTAAAAACCACTGATACCGTACACAACGTATTTTGCAGTGTGTACAAACGACTCGTTACTGAAGCTAAAGAACGTGGTGAGCCTGATGGCGTGTTGGATGCTGTGATGCAGATTGAAAGCAAGGCTGAGGATCATAACCCGGTACCAAATGAAGTGGCAAAGCAAGCGCTTGAAGAACTTAAAAAGCGCATGAACGTGAAAAATCGCCAGGTACCAAAGCCTCAACGCCTCCAGTGCCAGCCGACTGCAATAGCTGATCCTTGGCCAGATCCTTTTGAAAATCCTGAGTCGTACTTGGAAAAATGCGAGATGGATGGGGTGAAGGTGCCTAAGGTTATTCGTGAGCAATTGGGAGGTCACTGATCATGTCAAAAGAATATGACTTTCAAACCATGGATTGGTGCGCATCGATGCATGCCGTAACCCAAGGCGAGAAAATGATTCGTATATTGCGTCAAATGATGGCTAAACGGGGCAAAACAAGCGTTTCTGATGTGATGGTACTAATGGAGGGTAATCGTCGCACTGTACAGCGTTATTTAGGTCAGTTGGAGCATGCCGGATATATCCAGAGAGATGGCGCTACACCTGCAGGCTTCACCGTAACTGAAAAGACTAAGCAGATTTTCACAGTGAAGGTGGCGGCGTGAAGGATCTAAACAAAACATTGATGTTTATTTTCATGGCAATTGGCGCCGTCGTTTTGAGGATATGGTGTGAATGACCAGCTACTCAATCGCTGAATACAAAAAGATGGTGAAAGCCACCAGACCGAAAGGGCGCTCCAAGCGTCCTAATGTGAAAGGCGAAAAAGTACCGAATGAGTTTGAGGCGAAACTGGCCCGAGAACTAAAGACTTTAAAAATTGAGTTTGAGCAGGAATTTGAGTTTCACCCAAAGCGGAAATGGAGAGCTGATTTCCACCTGGTAGGAAAAAAGATACTGGTAGAAGTTGAAGGTGCGATCTGGAGTGGAGGAAGACATACCAGAGGCAAGGGGTATATCGGGGACATGGAAAAATATAACGCAGCAACAATGCTTGGTTATCAAGTAATACGGTTTAGTACAGATCAAGTGAAGTCAGGTTTAGCGATACAGCAAATTGAGAAGATGGTAGGGCTATGAAGGTCAAAATTTGGGATAAAGAAATCAAAGGAAAGTTGTATGCCGTTGGTGATATTCACGGCTGCTACAACCTGCTTATGACTCGACTTAAAGAAATTAGCTTCGACTTTGAGAATGATTTGCTGGTTGCGGTTGGTGATCTAGTGGATCGAGGTACTCAGAACGAAGAATGCGTAAGTCTAATTGATGAGCCTTGGTTTACATCCGTAAAGGGTAATCATGAAGATTTGGTCATCATGGGTGATGTTAATCGCTCTTACTTCAATTGCCATATTCAAAATGGTGGTGAATGGTTTTATGACCTGGATTACCAGGTTCAGCGCGAAATCATTAAAAAATTAAAAACTCTACCGATTGCTTTAGAGATTAATCACAAAGGTAGAAAATTTGGCTTTGTTCATGGCCATATCGAACAGAACAATTGGGATGAGTTTAAAAGCATTCTAAATAATTTTGATCAAGCTCAGCACATTATCAAAAAGGAACGCTTCCCTACTGAATTAGCAATGTGGGGTCGTGATCGACTGGATGAAGAAAACCAACAATACACCCATGTTTCAGGAGTTGATGCGGTAATCATGGGACATACGGTTACTCAGAAGCCATGCAAGCGCGATAACTGCTACTGGATTGATACTGGTGCAGTTCATTGGGGAACAATGACAATTTTAGATTTAAGCAAGATTTAAGAGGGAATAGGGATGAATGCGATGGTTGGGGTTCAAAATATTATGCAGGCGGTTAATTGGTCAAAGTACTCACTGGAAGAGTGGCTTTACCAGTTTGGGGCTTGGATGAATAGCGTTTCTGGAACATGCGGCAAGAGCATCAATCCTATTGCTGTTGCTATGGATGAGGCGGTTGTAAAGCAGCGCAAGTTTAAGTTGGGTGTGAGAAAGACTCGTCAAATTATTGCTGATTCAATGCTGTCAGAGGAAAAGCCGAAATTATCCAGAGTTGGGGTGGTTTGTGAGATTGATGATAATGAAGCTCGGGCAGTCCAGCGCTTAATTCTGGATATGCAGGGTCAAAGTGAAATCATGGATGAGTGGATGGATGCGATTATCTGCCGTTATTTTTATGGGAATTCGTGGTCGCAGATGGTGAAATGGGAGATGAATCCAGTGGGCGACATGGTGAAAATGTATTCAGAAAATGATGCTCGTGCTGATGTGAAGTGCGGTTTGGCTGCATTGCACTGTCGTTATAAGTTCATTGAATATAAATAATGATTAGGGATTGACCTTGTACAAGGGTAATGCTAAATTCGTGTTATAGTGGTGCGAAGTGTAAGTAAGTCGCACTACTGATAGAAGGCTCATCGAAAGGTGGGCTTTTTTGACATTATTTATTCATAAAATTAAGTGATAATGCCTTTTTGTTTTTGAGCTCTAATTGAAATGGCGATTTTAACTGTTAAAAAACTAGAAGATACTCTCGGTAAATTAGTGGCTGAAGGCGAAAAGCCTGAAAAGATTTTATTAGGCTATAAAGCGTATGGCGAGCTAATGAATGATCGTAGCTTTTTTGAGGAAGTGGCTGGCTCGGCAATGGATCCAAACAAACGAAAATATAAAAATATTAAAATTAAGGTCACTCAAGACGAATACCAGTTTAACGTGAAATGTCAAAAATAGGTTTAAGCATCAAGGAAAGCTCGCCAAATGGTGGGCTTTTTTATGGCTGTTATTTGAAGTAGTATTTCATGAATAATAAATTAGGTTAATGTGATATGGATCATTCAACTAACGCGAATGTGTTTTCAGCATCCCCTCCAAGGTTTACTATTCAAAAATTTGTTGGTGAGCTTAAGGTTATTGATAGCGGGGTACTGCATTGTGAGTCATCTAAGCCTATTAGGTTTTTAATTGATGACTTTGAGTTGGTTTTTAACTTTATAAATAATGATGCTATTTCAACACAAAAGATCGAAACTAAGGCTGAGAACAATCCTGGGTTAAAACTTAAATTAACTCTGATGAATTTTAACAATCCTTTGGGGAGTGGACTGTTAGATCCAGTGCAAGTGGTTTTTTATAAGGGGCGCGAAATATATGTTTCTTTTTTCACTATTGTTGTGGAAGGGAATAGACAGTTTAATTATTCAATTCTAAGTAATTAATGGTGTTAACGTGAGTGAAGATAAAATCACATTTCGGTCACCTCTACCTAACACTGAAAGTGGGGTTGATGAAAAAAGCACATCTATCAATCCAAATCATATTGCAGATGCGAAAATTGTAGGAAGAATTACAAAAGAAATTGGCACTGGAGATGATGCTAAACACTCTATTATTTGGACCACTATTAGATGGTGTTTTATTATTGCTTCAGCAATAACTATTATTATTTTTCTATTTCTCTGGGTAGCATTTTCTAGCAACAATGCTGATGAAATTAATGAGTTAAGAAGATTTATACCTACAGTGTGGTCAATATTTACACCCATTATCACTCTGGCACTTGGTTACGCATTTGGTAAAGACTATAAGTAATTTTAAATTTCAAAAGAAGTTCATCGAAAGGTGGGCTTTTTTAATGCTTAGAATTTATGACCTAAAACGAAAATTAACCAAAATTAGACAATGAATAATAATTTCTGGTGGTGTTTCAAAAAGTATGCTGGCATTAAACGAATCCATTATTGATATAAAAGAACACTAAATCAAAGGCTTTGAAATGATTTTCAAGCTTTTTGGAGAAGTTGCAGCTTCTCCTAAAGCCTCGCCTGATTCGATGCCGTAATCGACAATTATTGCCTTCTATACCCACAGTGAAAAATTTACCAATCAACTGTTTGCATTCTTTAAAGGTCGTAACAAAGCTATCCCAATGGTCACTTGATATACATGTATAGCTTACACCTAACTGCTTCAATTTTAATTTAAGTCGTTTTGCAGTGGCTAAATCTCGGTTACCCCATACATAAGCAACAATTTCACCTGTTTCTCGATGATAGGCATAAATTAGCCATTGTTTATTTTGCTTATGACCAACAAAAGTCCAAAACTCATCTACTTCAAGGGTTTCATAATGACTTTGCTGTGCTCGAAGTTGATATTTTGATTGGCTAAGTGTCCGTAGAACTTTACCGATACTTACTCTTTCAATTTCTGCTATATCCCTGACACCACTGCCTCGCACCATGAGGTGTAATATTTTGGTTTTGATACCTGAGTGACAGCCTTGATAACTGAGAGCATGATCACCAATAAATTGACGTCTGCATATTTTACATTGGTAATTTTGCTTACCATCTACTTTTGTGCCATTTTTCTTTATACTGTCACTTAGGCAGGCTGGACACTTGATTTCTAGAGTTATTCGCATTTCTCTATTTTATCAAAATCCAACCTGCTTTTTTTCAGCATACTTTTTGAAACACCACCTAATTTCTTAATATTCTCTATACTTTCTGATCAAAGCCTTAGTGCTATATTGTTTTTGCGATAAGAAGAAGATGCAATACGAAGAAAGTGACTACAGCACTGGCCCACTTATTTGACGAGTAAGTGGGCTTTTTATTGCCTGTAAAAAGGCGACCCAAGCCTACTGGAGTGCTGACCAGTGGAACATGCCTTCGAGTAAACTTCCTTCGGGAATCTAGACTAGGGAGTAGCGTCCCGACCTAAAGAGGATTGAAAGCAAGTAAAGCAGACCGTGCATGTTAGGTGTGTGTGATTGTGAGTAGCGTTTGGCCCTGCGAAAAGGGCTTTTTAATGCCCTGAGAAATACTAGTGTAATCATACCAAATTAAAATGCTTGATTAACCAGGAATGAATCTTGCTTAGTTCGACAAAGTTAATGACATTATTTCAGTAATGAATATTATAAATTTATGTTTTATAAGTGAAAATAACTGACATTTCTTGCGACATGATTGCTTGATTGTCCAGGAGTAAAATCATGCTTAGATTACTGATGTGTTTATTCGGCCTACACGGTGCGACTGAGATCGATTACACGATTGATGATGAAGAAATCAAAGTGTGTCGGGATTGTTTGAAAGAAGTTGAATAACAATCACTCAAGCAAAGAGCTGTTTCATAAAGCTGTAATATTTAAGCAATATAGTTGCTCTGCAAAAGAAGAAAGACGTTGTGACGCAAGTCAAGCCCGTTTAATTGGAGAGAGTTAAACGGGTTTTTTATTGAAATATATTGCTATTTTCCTTTTGTCGAACGTATTACGACTCAAACCCCGTCATTAATTTGTCGGGGTTTTTCTTTTCTTATTGGTGGTGAATATGCGATTAGGTCGAATGAGTTTGGGAATGGCTTTGGCATCCATGGGGATGATTTGAAGTGGTGTTGTGTAGAATAGATATTTCAAATTTCAAAAAGCCCATCAGGTAGATAGGCTTTTCTTACTAATCAAAAGATTGAGCGATGATTTACTTTTTATCTGTATTTTCTTTTTGATCATCTTGCTCTTTAGTGGAGGTTGTATCATTTTGATTGGGTTTATCTTGTGTAGGCTTCTGTGTATGGTTTTCTGATTTAGGCTTGTTTTCAGTAGCATTATTTGAAAATTGATTGAAAGAAGCTTTTTGAGCGGTATTTGTATTAACTAACATAGTTTTCTCAATTTTTGTTGCCGAAGATTCGACCTATTCAGAGTGACATACTAGTAGCACTTACAATGGGATGATTTGGAGGGATAAGTGTAGATATATGTAGGATTTAAATGTTTATATCTTATTTATATTTCAAAGGTTTTTATAATAAACCGGTCGCCAGATTGATCTGTATCACTATTTAAATAGTCAAGGTATTTAATTTATATCTTCTCGATACATTGCTGATACAAGGGGTGTATATGGACGAAAAAGAATATTTCTGGAAAACCAAGAAGCGTCCAATCAAAACCAAACCCCGCAATAAGCCACTACCGAAAGCCAAAGAAAAATACTTAGAAGCAGAAGAAACCCTATTTCAAGAATTAGAAGAACATGCCATTGGTTATCGTCGAAAGTTTCAATTTGAATCAACCAAAAATTGGCGGTTTGATTTTTATATTGTGAAGCTGAACCTTCTTATAGAAATTGTGGGCAGTCCATGGGCGGTTGGTCGTGGTGGGAAAAAGATAGCGAATTCATTTAATAAGTATGATCTTGCTGAAGATCAAGGTTATACATTTGTGCGCCTTGAACCTCATCAGATTGAATCGGGTTATGCAATTAACTGGATTCGAAGTCAGTTAGAGAGATTAGAAGATGGAACAGTTCAGACCATTCCCGCCGACGGAGCTGATTGATCAGGCTGAGGAAGAAGAAGCCATTCGTTTGGCACCGGCACCAGAGCTTAAAGAATGGGTCGTGAATAACTGGCTTACTCTCGGTGGTGAACTACATAACCCAGATCACGACCATATTGCTGAGCTACTTCACGACAATGAAGAGTTCCTTGCATTCGCCTGGGCTTCATCTGCCGCTGTAGCGAAAAAACGTATGGTGCTGGGTCAGTGTGAAAAGGTCATGTTTAACCAGGGTGGCTGGAAGAAAGCACGTCAGGAACAGCAGATGCGAGACTGGTTTGGCTTTGTACCTCAATACTTGATTACTGTGGATGCTGCTTTCTGTGAGCAAGCCTCAGATCGTGAGTTTTGTCGCCTGATTGAGCATGAGCTTTATCACATCGGTGTAGAACGTGATGAAGATGGTGAAATCATTTATAGCGATATGACCGGACTGCCTAAGCATTACCTGGCTGGCCATGATGTTGAAGTGTTCTTTGGTGAAACTAAGCGATGGGGCGCAGATGAGTCAGTAAAAAGACTTTTGGAAATCTCCAAAAATGCGCCGTTTGTATCTGAAAAAAGTATGGCTGCGTGTTGTGGGAACTGTGTCATAGGTTAAATTTTTTTGCCTATCTTGTACGACGTAGAACGACAAAGAGGTATTTATGGCAGCATTAAAAGAGCCTGTAAAAATGTTTATAGTTCAGTCTCTTGCTTGCTTTGAAACCCCTCAACAAGTGGCAGACGCGGTAGAAGAAATATATAAGATCAAGATTGATCGAAAACAATGTCACAGTTATGACCCGACAAAATATGCAGGTCGTAATCTCAGTAAAAAGTTAAAGGATTTATTTGAGCAAACTCGCAAAGAGTTTCGTGAAAATATTGATGATATTGCGATTGCTAACAAGGCGTTTCGTTTACGTGAGCTTCAGAAGATGTATGAGGATTCTGGAAAAAATAAACGGGCAAAACAAAATCTGCTGAAACAGGCATTCCAAGAAACAGATGGCCGTGTGACAAAGCAGGAAATCACTGGTCCAGACGGCGGACCTATTCAGCAAGAAACTAAAAATCTTCCTCAATATACACCTGAACAGCTTGCTGGCATGACGGCGCAAGAGCTTTCGCGTTTAGCAATTAATGGCAAGTTATGACTTATGCAATCGAAGATATAGCGCCACTAATTAAAGAGTGGACGATCAATACACGTCTACCTGAAATCATTGAAGAGATGAAACGGCGCTATTACTACCGGATGCTGATAGAGCAGAATGAACTAAGTCGAGAGGCTGAAATCTACAAATGTAAGAATGATCCGGCTCATTGGTTTAATCACTGGGTATGGACTTATGATCCACGGGGCATGCCTTTTGGACTGCCGGCGAATATTCCTTTTGTTTTGCGTCCTGGTCAGGTTGAGCTTGTTGATTGGCTATTAGAGCGTGAAAGCACCCAGACACACGGCTTAATTGAAAAAAGTCGTGATGAGGGGATGAGTTACGTTGTACTTGGCTTTTATTTGCACCGGTGGTTATTTGTTGAAGGCTTTGCAGGTGGTGTCGGTAGTCGTAAAGAGGATTTGGTCGATAAGAAAGGTGATCCGAAAACGTTACTGCACAAATTCAGGGATATGTTTTCCAAGTTGCCGGATTGGATGAAGCCTAAAGGTTTTGTCGAGAAAGTGCATGATAACTACATGCGAATCATTAACCCGGACAACGGCGCAACGGTTACGGGTGAGGCTGGTGACAATATTGGCCGTGGTGGTCGTACCACAATGTACTTTCTGGATGAATGGGCATTCGTAGAGCGGCAAGAAGCTGTTGATGCTGCCATTTCTCAAAACACAAACGTACATATCAAGGGATCTACACCAAACGGTATTGGGGACAAGTTTCACCAGGATCGTTTTAGTGGTCGTTACGCCGTTTTTACGATGGCATGGCGTGATAACCCAGATAAGAACTGGCAGGTCGAATTTAATGGCAAGCTAATTCATCCCTGGTATGAAAAACAATTGGCCACACTTGATGACATCGTTTTAGCTCAAGAAGTTGATATTGATTATGCCGCGTCAGTAGAAGGTGTATTGATTCCATCAGCATGGGTGCAGGCTGCAGTCGATGCTCATCTCCATTTAGATATTCAGCCTTCAGGCGAACGTATGGGTGCGCTTGATGTGGCAGATGAGGGTAAGGATAAAAACTCTTTTGCCGCACGTCATGGCATCGTACTGCAGTATTTGGACACTTGGTCAGGCGTTGGTGATGACATCTTTGGCACAACTCAGAAAGCTATTGATGCTTGTCTTGATCTACGTTTGAACTCGTTTTATTACGATGCCGATGGACTTGGTGCTGGTGTACGTGGTGATGCCCGAGTCATTAATGAGCAGAATAGATCCAAAGGTATTCCGGAGATCGAAGCAAATCCATTCCGAGGCTCAGGTGCGGTGCACAACCCGGAGCAGGAAATGGTTGAGGCGCGTAAAAATGTAGACTTCTTTGCCAATCTTAAAGCTCAGATGTGGTGGTCACTGCGCATAAGATTTCAGAATACTTATCGAGCCTTACAAGGTATGCAATATGACCCAGACAATCTTATTTCGCTCTCTACCAAAGATATAAACAAGCAGGAGCTTGAACAGCTCAAGCGAGAGCTTTCACAGCCTACTTATACTAAGAATGGTGCAGGCAAAATCCTAGTCAATAAGCAACCAGACGGGGCTTTATCTCCAAACCGAGCAGACGGCGTCATGATTTGCTTTAGTGATATCCGTGAGCGAAAACGGAAAAAACCTGCAGGTGCAGGTACTCGAACCTATTGAGAAGGAAAAAACATGGCAAAGTCTAAAAAGGACAAAGCGTCAAAGAAGGCTTTGTCTTACGGCAATTTATACACTCAAGAAGCAGTCACTCAGTTTCTGGTGAACTTTGGCAAGCAACCAGATACCGATGAAGTGCTGCGCAAAGCTGGAATTACACGCCACAGATTGCGTGTACTGCTTGATGATGACGAGATTGCACAAGTAGTTGAAACACGGATTGATGCACTTTTAGCAACGCCATTGCGAATTGAACCAAATGATACGGATGAAGCGGAAAAGCTGAATCTCATCCTGAAAGAATGGTTCCATGAAATTGCGACTGCTGCCATGAGTGCACTGTTCTTCGGGTACTCGGTTCAGGAAGCTGTATATGAGCTAAAGTCGGAAGGTTATATTGGTTTGCAATGGATTGGTGAAAAACCGATGCAATGGTTTGAGCCTAAGAATGATGGTCGGCTAATCTATCGTCAGGATGGAAACAATGCAGAGCATGAGGTAGATCAAGCATTCAAATTCTTCTTAACACGCCGTAAAGCCACATACGAACAGCCATATGGTAAAGCGCTATTAGCCACGCTGTATTGGTTATTCTTCTTTAAGCAGAATGGCTTCAAATTCTGGGCGAAATTCCTCGAACGTTTTGGAACACCAATCTTACTGGGTAAGTGCAAAGATACTGAAACTGATGATATGAGCAAAGCCTTGTTAACTGCTCATGCTCAAAGCGTATTGTCGATTGATGCAGATGATGATGTTCAGATTCTTTCCGCACCAGGAACAAACGGTTCAGCAGGGGCAGCGTTTGAGGCATTTAATAATCAGCTGATTCGTCAGATCCAGAAAGTTGTACTAGGGCAGACACTTACCAGCGGGACTGATGGGAAGGGAAGCTACAGTCTTGGTCAAGTGCATGAAAATGTACGAATGGATAAGCTTAAATCTGATATTAGGCTTGTCACACCAACTTTACAGGCTGTGGTCAATGCTCTATGCGCTTTAAACGGTTGGGGGGATTATGAAGTGATGCTTGGTGAGAAACCAAAACCACTGAATAAGGACCAAGCAGAGCGTGATGTCCATTTAAAGAATGCGGGTGCAAATCTGTCTAAAGAATATTTTGTTCGCGAGTATGGTCTACAGGAAGGGGATTTGAATGAGCAGGTTCCTACCAGCTTCAATCAATTCTCTGCATTACCGCGCCAAGCATTTAACTTTAAGGCATCTGCAAACAAGCTCTCACCAGAGCAGCAGGAAGTTGAAGAACTGACTGATGGTCAGGATGAATTGCAGTTACTGAAACCGGATCAGGTCAAGGAATTGGTATTCAAGTCTGATAGCCCTGAAAGTCTGGCTTATAACCTGATGCAATTAATACCTGGTGCAACTCAGACTCAGTTCACGGCCAATCTAGATCAGGCTTTGTATGCGGCAGATGTGTTGGGGTATGTGACGGCGCAAAATGGGAAGTAAGTTATGCAACCAGTCACATTCCTTGAGGCACTTCGGTTTGCTCACAGTAAAAAAATCGTGCTGCCTGATGAGTTTTATTCAATGGATCTAAAGACCCGGCAGATGGCAACTACGGTTAGTTTTCTATCGAGTCTTGAGCAAATTGAGACGGTCATTAAGGCAGTGAATAAATCCATTGCTGACGGCGGTACTTTTAAAGATTTTCAGAAGCTCATTGAAGAATCTGAAATCATTCTGCCAAAGCACTACCTGGACAATGTATTTCGTACCAACATCCAGAGTGCGTACGGTCATGGGCGGTGGCAACAACAGCAACGAAATAAGGCTAAGCGCTCGTACCTAATGTACTCAGCGATCAATGATAGTCGAGTGCGTCCTGCTCATTTAGCTTTGAATCGTATCGTACTGCCGATTGATCATCCATTCTGGCTAACACATTATCCTCCAACGGGTTTCCGTTGTAGATGCACGTGCGTAGCTTTAACAGAGAAGCAGGCATTGAAATACGGCATTACACCTGATGATCAGTTGCCTGAAATTGCCGAGGCTTTGGATTGGAGTTCTCACCCATTGCAGTTTGGTGAACTAGAATCGCTGGTGGATAAAAAGATCAGTGCTTCGAGTCTGGATAAGGAATATCTCCTCGAGCAGAAAGAAGTCATTAAGGCTGAATGGATGGCAAGTAAAAAGCTCACCAGTCTGTTTGCTCCGATGGATGATAAGACTCGGGACCTGTTTGATACGGTAGCCAATACGGTAATTCCACTTGATCCAAGTATTCGGCCAAGTGCGATCCGTACCTTTCTGGATTATGTGCAAGGAAATGATGCTGCAATAAGTAGCTACTTAAACTCCGCTACAAGCTCACTGGCTGATGATGTCCTTAAACGCTGGCTTAGTACCGATATGGCAGCAATTCAGGCTGTGGCAAGTAATACGGCTTCAACCGTAGTGGGTGCTGCGACACTTAATCAAGTAGCGGCTTATCAGGTGGGGCAGACAGTTCAATTGAATGCGCCGTTGCTGATGGCTGATACAGCTTCAGATATCGTGATTAAGATTGAAAATGCCAAAGGGCTGGGCATTGATCTGGATATGTTAAATGCTGGTAACGGCGTTCTCATGCCGATGGGGCTATCTTTTGAGGTGGTTTCGATTGAAGCGGTGGAAGGGCAGATGGTTTATACACTCAAGCCCTTGTTGAACTAATTTAAAAATGAATATTACCGCCTTCTGGGCGGTTTTTTTATGGAGCATGAAAAATGCCAGATCCAAATGAAGAACGGCTGAAGTATTTATTTAATGCCTCTGCGATTGAGGTACCCAAAGCCGAGGAAGGGCAGAAACGGAAATTTAAAGGCACTGCTTATGCTGGTGGTCGTGTAGATGGTCACTGGTATTGGGGACGCTCTGGCGTGGTCTTTGATCTTGATGGAATTGAGATTGATAAGCCGACAGCCTTACTTGAAGAACACTTCGGCTCAAGTCGAATTGGTGTCGTTCAAACCGTGGATACAAACGGAAAGATTGATGTATCAGGTGATTTCCTTACAAACGCCAAAGCACAGGAAATTGTCCAGGACTCTGATGATGGTTTCCCGTTCCAGATGTCGATGATGATTGATCCGGGATCGATTGAAGAAGTGTCTCAAGGCAAGACAGTCACTGTGAATGGTCAATCCTTTGAAGGCCCGATCACAATCTTCCGTCAAAACCGTATTCGTGAATTTACAATCTGCTCGACCGGTGCTGATCGCAACACATCAATCAAAGCCTTCTCGGGCAAAGCAAACCCAAACCCAACCAAAGAGGACACAGACGTGACCGAATTAGAAAAAGCACAACAGGCCAAAGAGCAAGCAGAACGTGAGCGTGATGATGCCCTGACTGAACTTAAGCAATTCAAAGCGCAAAAGCGTGCTGATGATATTGCTGCTTTAGAAACTGAACTGAAGACACAGTTTAGTGCGGAAGATAAAACCGCTTATACCAATATGGATGATTCAGTTTTTAGCTTTACTGCTAAGCAGCTTCGTCAATTCTCAGCAGGTACTACTCAGCAGCCACCAGCTGGACAACAGCAACAACAAACACCAGGTGTAAATCCGGCATTTGCTCACTTATTCACTCATCAGGCAAACCCAGGGCAAGGTGGTCAGTCAAATCACAATGACACTCACAAATTCACTTCTGGTGCACAAGCATTTGCAGAACAAAAGGGGAAATAATTCATGGCTATTCATTATGTACCGCCTATTTCGGTCACTTCAAAACGGCTGATCCTGGACAATGAAAAATTACGTCGTGCTAATGCCAAGGTGCCAACCGCCACAGCATTTAAATACGGCGATCTTTTAACACTGTCAGATGCCAATGTGGTGGCCCATGCCACTGATGAAAAAACATGGGATGTGATCTGTGGTCAGGATGTATCAGCTGCAGAAGCCACAATCAAGGCCGCTGATGGGATCGAAATCCCAGTGTATTACGGCGGCGTATTTAATGTCGAAGCTGTATCGGTAAATGGAACCTTGCTTACAACTGCTCAATATGACGCAGCACGTGCACAGGCAACTAAAAACAAAATCGAACTTTCTAAGGTGTAAAACAACATGCCACAGTCTTTTAATATTGAAGGTGCTCCACTTGAACTTCTTGATGTGGGCGAGCTTGCACTGATCCACTCAAATTACCGTCCAATGGATACCTGGCTTTTAGACAAGCTTTTCCCAAATCGCCCGTTATTCACCCGTGATGATGTGCCTTTGGCTGAAGTGTCTGCCGAACATGATCTGGCGCCGCTGGTATCTCCGCAACAGCCTGGTAAGCCATTTGATACTACTCAATCTGGTGAAGTACGCCATGTTAAACCGGCTTACTACAAGCCAAAGAACCAAGTCACTCCGGCTGAAACTTTTGAAATTGCCTTGCTGGAACGTTTACGTACTGCAGGTATCATCTCAACTGGTAACCAGCGACTATCTGAGCAAGAGCAAATGATCATTGCTCAAATCTCGGTAATGAAGCGTAACCATGATGCAATTGATAACTCAGTCCTGATGATGGCGATTGATTTACTGAAAAACGGTAAATATGCACTTCATTCTGATGATTATGAATACAACCTGGTGGATTACCGTCGTGATGCATCTTTGACATTTACGCCGTTAACCAAGTGGAATGAAGCAGGTGCCAAGCCGGTAACGGATATTCGCACCATGCTTGAACGTCAATTGGCTGCTGATGGTGGTGAGACTAAGCTGTCTATTATGTCTGGCTTGGTTTGGGCAGCTCTCTGGAACAATGAAGAGTTTAAGAAAGAGTTCATCACGCCGTATGCTGGTATTTCTGTTCCAGTGAATCCAAGTTTTGGTGTTAAGGAATCAGCGACCTTCAAAGGTACTTTTGATGGAATCGAATTCTGGGTATATGACGCAACCTACCGCAACAAGGGCAAGGTGAATCGTTTTATTCCTAAGGATTACTTCTCTTTGATCTCTGATACTAATGGTTCAGTTGCTCACTGTAAGATTAAAAACATGTTGGCCAACGGCGTTGCTCAGCAATACTTTGACCGCCAGTGGTATTGTGAAGATCCAAGCGGCATCATGCTAATGACTGAATCTGCTCCACTGGTTGTGCCGTCTAACAAGAATGGTGTCGTCGGTGGTACTGGCTTTATCACCCTATAAGGAGCAAGACATGCCGAAGTACACAGCAAAACAATCCATCGGGCATTTTATGCCAGGTGATGAAATCAAAGGGCTTGAAGCTAAACAACTTCAGGCCCTTTTAGCATCTGGGGCTATTGAAGAATATCAAGAGCCGGAAGAGCCAGAAGCAGACAATACCGCTGCACGTTTGGCTGAACTTGAAAAGGCCAATGCTGAACTAATAGCAGCAAATAAAACCCTAACCGAAGCGAATCAGACAGCAGCTGCTGACAAGGATAAGGCTGATCAAGAAGTTGCTGAGCTAAAGGCTAAAGTGGCTGAACTTGAAAAGGTGAAACCTGCAGCTAAGCCTAAGGCGGATACCAAGCCAGCGGATGAAACCAAGTAGGTGATCTATGTATGCGACTGAAGCAGATTTGGTCGTACGATTTGGTGATGAGATTGAAAATCTAAAAACGATGCTTCCTTCTCAGTCCTCAGTAACTGATGCAATTCAGGATGCAACAGAGGAAATCAACGGTCACATCGGCGGCCGTTATCCTTTGCCGCTTCCCAATGTGCCAAGTAATTTAAAGCGTATGGCGTGTGACATTGCACGCTATCGTCTTTACTTTCAGCAACCCACCGAAGAGGTGCGTCAACGTTATGAAGATGCAATCGCATTCTTAAAACGTGTTGCTGACAACAAGGCACATTTGCAGATTCAGTTACCGGAAACAAGCCAGATCGTGGATGACCAACCTAAGGGGCGACCTTCGACAGCGCCAGTCGGTACTTCGTATACCGGTGGTGTATTTGGTGATGCCACTTTAGACATGATGCCCAGCATGAAGTGAGGTGTTTATGGCTTTCGCAATAACCATTCAAGCTGATAGTTCACCTATTGAAGCAGTGCTGAACCAATTAGGTAGCTTCGATTCGCTGAAGAGTCAGTTGTTTGATGAGATTGGTGCTGGGCTTGTAGACAGTGTTCAACATCGATTTCTAACCGGTACTGATGTGAATGGTAACCCGTGGAAGATTTCATGGCGTGCACGTATGCAGGGTGGCGAGACGCTACGTGATACTGGCCGCTTAATGAATTCCTACACACATAATGTTCTTTCAAGCGGTGTGGAGGTGGGTACAGATGTTGCGTACGCACCACATCTGCATTACGGCGCAACCATCCTACCCAAGAATGGCCAATACATCACTTTTGCAGTGGGTAGCCAATATCGGAAAGTTAAGCAATCCATTATTCCACCTCGGACTCAACTCGGCCTTGATGCTGAAGATGAAGTTATGGTTTTGGATATTGTCGGGAGTTTTATAGATGAGCACCTTCTTCGCGGTGCGTGATGAGATTGCAGAAAAGCTGAAAGAAATTCCAGAATTTCTAAAGATCTATACGCCGTTGAATTCAGTCAGCGTAACAGAGATGTCGCAGGTCACGCCGTCGGCACATGTCAATTTTGTCCGTATAGATAAAAAGGCAAGTGCAGGTCGTGGAAGCATCAACCAGATCGGCCAGCAATGGGCGGTTACGGTGGCGTGTCGCAATGCTCAATCTCAAATGACCGATGGACGTGCTGTAAGTGATGAAGCGGGGCTTTTGACTGAGAAGGTGATTCAACTGCTTTCCGGTTGGCAGCCTCAAGCATCACGTACTGCACTGGATTTCATATCGGTTCGGGATGGGTATAGTCCGGGCTTTGCATACATCACCATAATTTTTGAATCACAAAAATTCATTTAGGAGCCAATCATGGCGAAACAATACAAGGCAACTCAGCCTGTCGGTCGCTTCAAAAAGGGCGATGTAGTCGGTGGGCTAAGTGATGCTCAGATTAAAAAATTAGCTGCAGATGGCATCATTCAGGAAGTACCTGAAGTAAAAACTGCTGCTCCAGCCAAGAAAACCACAGGGGATGAAAAATAATGGCTAAACCAGATTTAATCTCACTTCAAGGTGAGTTTTTCGCAGCTTTAATCACAAATGATGTTGCAGGCCCATATTTAACAATGGGCAATACCCCTAGTATGCAAATTGCAATTTCTTCTGAAACTACGGATCATTACACTGCAAAGGATGGCACCCGAGCAAAGGATGCTATTTTGCGTAAAGCGACAGGTGTTACGTTGAGTGGAACACTGGAAGAAGTGAAAAAGCAAAATAAGGATATTATTTTTAGTGGAGAAACACTTACTACTACGGTTACTCCAATTGCTAGTCAGTCACTTGGTACAGTGCGTGCAGGCGAAATGATCAATTTAGGTCATCGAAACTTAAGTGAAGTCACCTTTAAATCTGGTAGTACTACGATTGAAGCTTCTACGTACACACTTGACTCAGTATTTGGGACGGTTGAATTCAATGAAGCACCTGCTGAACCTGTTTCATGGTCAGGAAGTGCTGGTATCGTAGAGCGCACAGCTTTAGCCACTCATATGGGCCGAGAATATGCGCTGCTATTTAAAGGCGTTGATACATATTCGGGCGACAAGCTTTCCGTTGAATTATGGCGAGTACAGTTTTCGCCAGAAACAGAGTTTGATTTGATTAATGAAGACTTTGCTTCATTTGATGTAGAAGGTGAATGCCTAGCAGACTCTTCAAAAGCAAGTGATCCTCAAGCTGGACCGTTTGGCTGTATTGATCGTTTTAAAGTTTCATCTTAAATAAGGCTAAACCCAAGCAGGCACAAAGAACTCCGCGGCGCTATGCGTCTTTTTTTGTGCCTGCCTTATAGTAATAAGTCTTAAAACATTTAAGATGAAACTTAATAAATAGTAAAAAATAAAGATTATGTAATCTTTTGTTATTCTAATTTTCATCTGATGGGGATATAAAAGATATTCAGTTCATGTTAAGAATAAAACTGCTATGACTAAAATAGAAATATTTGTCTCCATCCTAGCCGTAATAATTATTTCTACTTTTATTTATCTTGTATGTCAGTAAGTTAGTAAGCTAAGAACCGCCTTTGGGGCGGTTTTTTGATAAGTGGAAGTTTCACCTGGATATATAGGGTCAATTTTAAAAAGACTTAAAATAGTAAAACATAACTTTACAAATCCACTCTCCCTAGGCTTTAGATAAGATTGAAAATTAATGTAAAGTGTCGCCCTTAATACATGGGGATATTATGAAAAATTTAAGCTTATTCTTTTTTATTGTGATTTTAGCTGGGTGTGGACACAAGGAATCTAGTGGTCAGCATCTTGATTTAGAAACAAGCAAAAAGGAACAGCTTGAATTTGCAAAAGAAGCTACAAAAGAATTCATTCCCAATCCTGATTCAGCTAAGTTCCGCAATCAAATAGGAGAGTGTGGAGAGGTAAGCTATAGGGACAAAGATAACAAATACACTGCTTTCCAACGCTTTGTTGTGATTGAAAAAAATATAGTGCTTGTAGAAAATCAGACGGATCAAAAGCAATTTGAGTTGTCATGGAAGAGTGCTTGTACGCCAAGCTGGAAGTAATTAAAAAGCCCTTTAATTAAGGGCTTTCTTTTATTCACCAGATGACTCGGATTTTTGGTCCTTACCATCTGCATATTCTAAAGCAACCTGTTGTGCTTCAGCTGCAGCAGTGGCTTCTATTGGAATCGAGTCAGCTGCGATAGCTACGGTACCAGTAAATCCCATTAAACCTAAGATTAGAATTTTCGAATACTTTTTCATTTGAATTTCCTCTACGTTTCTAAGACTTAATTTCAGTGTAGAGAATGATTTAAATCGTGGATGTAGCAGCTATGTCGGGATATGTAAGATATTCAAGGCTAGAGTTAGAAGGATCTAGTTTTGCGTAAGAATGCTTTTCTGATGAAATTATTTTGTAGATTTGATTAACGAAATGTTAGTAATTTTCACAACATAGACGAGTCCTAGACTAAATCTTTAATAGAAAGCACCCGAAGGTGCTTTTTTAATGCCTAAACTTTAACTCGAGACCCGTCATGAATGATTTTTTCCTAGCAACGAATCGCAGTATCAAAGTTAATGACATTGAAGTGCGTCAGATCCAGATGAAAGACTTTGACACCTGGGCAATGCATGCTGAAGTATTAAAGAACTTTATCAAAGACCAGAATCATTCAGATGAGATTTTGACAGATCTACTCAAAGCCCATGCTGTACAAGTCATTTCAACAATGGCATGTGTGACAGATTTAAACCAAGAATCACTGGTAAAGTTCGCCGTAGATGAACAGGGGTTTAAGGGCTTATTGAAAGCAATACTCTTGGTCAATCAGGCTTACTTTAAATATGAAAAGCCAAAGCGTGGGATCAAAAAGAAAGATGACTCTACCTGGTTTGATTCATTCCAGTTTCTGGTATCAATGGGCCATCAGCATAGCGAGATCATGCAAATGACCTACGGTGCATTTCAAGGCTATATCAAAGCAGCAAATAAGCTGTATAAGCAGCGGATCTTCAATAACGCTATTGCTGGACGTGTAGCTCAATCCGATAAAAAAGGCTTTGAATCATTCAAGAAAGAAATGGTTTCTGATTGATCAAGTAGCACCCTAAAGTTATGATGCGTAAATAACTATTTAGGGGGTTAGTGTGAAAAAATTATTATTAGCTTTATGTTTGGTGTCGGGGTTCGCGTATGCAGATAAAACAACCACTAGCATCCGTACACCATCTGGGGATCTAGTAAAGATCGGGGATAGCCATCAGGCGCTTAAGGATAAACTTGAAGTAAGTAAACCAAGATTTTACGTTCTAGAAGATGGGCGACTTTACTGTGCAGCTACCGAATATGTAAAACAGGTAGATTTACAGGAATATACCGTCATTTTATGTCGAGATAGAATTGTGAAAATTCTTTGGCGTAATCTTTAAGCGAGGCAACAGATGAATTATTTTATAGGTATTATACTGGGTCTCTTAGTTCAAAACTCTTTCGCTTCTCAAGTTTACACTTGTACTGTAAACGGAAAAACGGTCTATCAGGGGAAACCTTGTGCAGGAAAAGAGTCGCATAATCAAGTTCAGCAAGCTCAAGCTAAGATCAAGGGGCAACAGGCTACAGCAGAAAAAGAGAAAGCGGAATGGGCTGCTCGAAAAGAGCCACGTGTTGGAATGACTAAAGCTGAAGCTGAAAAATCAACGTGGGGTTATCCGGATAAGATCAACACAACCACTACGACAAATAATGTATTTGAGCAGTGGATATATAGAACACCATATTCAGGCTCAAAGTACTTACACTTTACAAATGGAAAGATAACTTCAGTTTCCAACTAAGCCACCTTCGGGTGGTTTTTTAATACCTAATTTCACCCGCCACTGCGGGTTTTTTATTGCCTAAAATTTGAGGTCAGTATGTCTGGTAAAAATTTAACATTCAAATTAGTCATGGATGCTGACACCAAGGGCTTTGATGCTGGCACCAAAGCATCTAAAGATAATTGGGAGTCATTCATTTCTCTTTTGAAAAAGGAAGCGGATGGACTTAAAGCGGCCTCCGTAGAAACAGGAAAAGAGGTTGGTAAAATTGTTCCTGATGATCTTCAAAAGAAGGCTGATCAGGCTAAAGGCAAGCTAGGTGAGGTATCTCAAGCTGCTGGCGAGCTGCAGGGTCAAGCTGTTCAGACAGCTGGCAAGATTGACGGTTTAGGTAATGAGCTTCAAGACACAGCTAACAAGGCTAATAAGGCCGGCTTTGAAATCGGTGGTGCCATTCCTGGTGATGCTGTTCAACTTGCAGAAATGCTGGGTAATAAGTTCTTCTCTGCTGCAAAAGAAATTGAATCTCTGGGCGATAAGTCGACTATCAGCGCTGGTGAACTCCGTGCAATGTCGAGTGCTGGTGAACAGGGCCTTAATGAGCTGAATTTAGCTCTTAAAGCTGCTCAGGCAGAACTGGTTCGACTGCAAAGCACTGATGGTACTCTGCAAGATATTGAAATTGCCAAACAGCGTGTTCTGAGTATTCAAGACGCCATCAATGAAGCCTCCAGTGCCTTCAATTATTATCAAGGTGTAGCGATCAATGCCATGAAGGGCGTGGATGGTGCTACTCAATCAGCTATTAACCAGGTACAACGTTTTAGCGCCGTAGATCTAACCGGGGTAGTAGGTGAAGCACAGACTGCTACCCGTGCAATTGAAAGTATGGGTGACGGCGCAAGTCTTAGCACCAAAGAAATTGAGCGTATTGGCAGTATTGGCACCAATAGTATTAATGCCTTAGAGCGTGAATTACTGACAGCAAGAAATGCATTTTCAGCATTAGAAAAAAGCAGTGAAGCTGTAACACTTAATGAGATTAAGGCAGCTGGTGACAAGGTCAAAGGCCTCGAGCAAGCAGTAGATCTAACCAAATCAGCTTTTTCAGAATTTAATGTAAAAGCCACTACTGCAATGCAGAATGTCACTACCAGTACAGATAAGGCATCCGGTAGTGCTAAGCAAGCTGGCCATGCGATTTATGATGCACTAGGTATCAAGCCGCCTACAGTAGTAGATGATGCTATTGCAGCTCTTACAAAGAAGCTGGAGGATTTTAAAGCTAATAGCAAATTGCCGGCTGAAGAAGTAGAGCGTGTAACCAAGATCACCGAACAGCAAATCGAAAAGCTTAAAAGTGAACTGAATGGTGTTGAGCCAGCTGCTCAAAAGGCAAATTCCGGAGTTTCTACCCTCTCTAAAGGCATGGATGGGGCTAAGTTTGCTGTAACTGCACTGGTGGGGGCATTAGCTACAATTGGCGTTGGTTTAGGGCTTCGAGAGCTTGCTCAGGCAGCAGACTCTTACACCAACCTTTCAGCTCGAATTAATATCGCAACCAGTGATGGTGGTAACTTCCAGCAAGCAATGGCTGGTGTGCACCAAGTCGCATTGATGACTAATTCAAGCCTTGATGCTACTGCGGGCTTATTCACGAAAGTGAATGATGTGGGCAAACAGATGGGGATGACCCAGCAGCAAAGTCTGGATCTGGTTAAAACCATTAATATGGCTATTCAGACCGGCGGCGGATCTGCTCAAGCAAGCGAAGCAGCAATTGTTCAGCTGACACAGGCGCTGCAATCAGGCGTTTTACGTGGTGATGAATTTAACTCCATCATGGAGCAGGCTCCTGGCATCTCTAAAGCACTAGCCCAGTCACTTGGCGTAACTACCGGTGAACTCCGCAAGATGGCTGAAAACGGCGAACTGTCAGCCGAGAAAGTTATTAAAGCCCTACAAAACCAATCAGCAGCAATTGAAGCTGATTATGCTAGGTTCCCAACCACTATCGGCAATGCCTTAGCCAGAATAGCAACACAATGGCAAATCCTGATTGGTGAGATGGATCAAGCTAATGGGTCAAGTGCCGCCGTAGCGAATGCCCTGTTAATCATCGCTGATAATCTTGGAATTTTAAAAGTATTCTTTGATGATGTGGCTGAAGGTGTTGGGTGGTTTCAGGATAAATTATCTGAGATTGATCCATCTACAATTGAGGCAATTAGAAGTACTTTATCTGCTGTCTACGACACGATTAAAAATGTCATATCCAGTATGGCTGGAATCGCTGAAACCGCTTGGAGTGCTTTCACATCTACCTTGGATGCAATCGCCCCGCTATTTAACGCAATTATGGGTGGCAAGGAAGAGGTTAGTGGATTAACCACCCTGTTCAATGTCTTTAAGGTTGCACTGGGTGTTGTTTCTGATGCTGCTACAGGACTAAATATTGGGCTTAAATTACTACTTGCAGGTATTCAGTTTATCGCTGGTGGTATTTACTCATTAAATGCTGCGGTATTGGATTTTCTGGGTTTTGACAACCTTGCTACTCAAGCTCAGAACGCTTCAGATGCACTGTTCAGACAGGCCGAAAAGAATGGACGGGAAGCCAATAGGCTTGCACTTGAAAGCAAGTCTGCCACTCAAGAGGCAATCAAGGACATACGTCAAACAGAAAACGAAGCAAATGAGGAGCGTATTACTGACAGCCGAAAAACTCTGGATGAATTAAGGATTCAAGAGGAGAAGCATAAGGCTGATTACATGGCTATCAGTGATGAGCGTGTTCAACTAGAGCAGCAACTTTATGAGGCGCGTAAGACTGGTAATCAGGCAGCAATTGATCAGGCCGTAAAAGGTCTAGCTGAATTAGATGTCAAGGAAAAAGCATATCAGGCTGAAAGTCAGAAAATCACAGATGCTAAAATTCAGGCTGCACAGATTGTTGCAAATGCAATGATTCAGTCAGCTGATGCTGCTGGCATGGCACAGTTGAAAGTTTTGAATGCACAGCTGGCTGCTCAGGGCTTACAAGGTGAATTCGATAGCACTGGTAAAGTTGTTGTTAAAGCGATGCAAGATGCGGCTATCGCCACAGATGGTCAAGTTAATGCGACAGACCAAGCCCGTAAAGCTGCTGCTGCACTTGGTATTGATTTAGATATCTCGCTCAACCGAGTTTCTTCAAAATTCAAAGAAACAGAAGGTCAGCTGGATAACTTTACAAATGGCCTTGAGGAGCTAGGCGTTGAGGGTAAGCAAGCTGGTGATGTGACATATCAGGCCTGGCTTAAATGGCTGGAAACAGCGAAAAGCCAAGCTGAAATCGACTATGCAAAAGCCAAGCTTCAGGAATTTGGTACTCAAGGTCAGATTTCAACATCTCAGGTTGAGCAAGGCTTAATTGCTATCAAAATGCAGGCTCAAGGACTACCAGATGATATTGACCCTGTCACAGAAGCTTTCAGGCGTCTTGGTATTGAGACTAAGGAAAACCTAAAGCTTTCAGCTCAACAGGCTTTGATGGATTACATCACGATCCGGGATAGCGGTAAGGCAACTGCTGAAGGTGTTCAAAAGGCTTATGAAAAAGCTGCTCAGTCTGCTGCTGCATCTGGTGATGCTGGTGTCATTGCTGCAACTAATGCCGCTAATGCAGGGCGAAATCTTGAGATTCAAATTGATGACACAGGTGTTGCCGCCGTCAAATCCATGGATGAATGGGAAAAAGCGAATCACCGTGTCAGAGACTCTGCGCGTGGTATCGGTGATGGCTTCCGTCATGCCGGTCAAGTGGCACGCGAGGAAGCCAAAACATCTGCTGAAGCTTGGGCTGATGCAGTGACTAAGGCCAAAGGCGAATTTGATAAGGCCATGAAGCAGCAAAGCAAATCGCTTGGCAGTTTGGATAACTATGATTCTTATAACAAGAATGATGTTATCTCTATGCTGAAATCTCAAGGTTATGACGATAAAGATGCCAAAAAACTTGCTGGTAATATCTGGTCACAAGCCATGGAGGCGGATCGTGATGCCAAGATGGCCAGTTATGGCAATAGCGGTGTAGGTGGTCTAGATACGCTCATGAGACAGATGTATGACGATGCAGCGGCTAAGGGAATTACTACGCAACATGGTACTAACAAGATCAATGAATTGCTTCGATCTATTAATGTAGCCTCTACAGGTTCCAGCAGCCTGAATGACTACGCGCCGTCCATTCCTTCTGTGCCATCAACTAAAGACTATGGCAAGGGTGGTGATAGTGTGAATTACAACATTCAATTCGGAGGTCAAACCCTATCCCTTACAGGCGATGCAAGCCAAAAGGATGTGATGACCAGTCTGGTAAACCAATTAAAAGGTATAGCGAAATCAACATGAAACTCATTCGCTTAGCAACATCCGAAACCGTCCCATTAGAGGACGGTTTTTTATGGCCTGATGAATTCTCATGGAAGGCTATTGAGCAGAGTCAGGCTTATGCCATGGATGGCTCTCTAGTCATCCAGGAGGGCAAAAAGAAGTCGGGTCGACCAATTACCTTGCAACCGGCAGATCCACAGATGGGTTGGATCAGGTTGCGTGAACTGCGGACTGTTTTGGAGTGGTCAAAACTGCAAGATGAAAATTTCAGACTGCAGTTTGAGCAACCACATGATAGCCGGCAATTCACCGTCAAATTTAACCACCAGGATGGGGCCTTAGAGGCCGCACCGGTGAAAGGAATTCCAGCAGTATCACTGGATGATTATTTTAATGTGACCTTGCGCTTTACGGAGTTGAACGATGGCGATTGAAACCAAGGATTTAGTGATCTACAAGTCTGAACGCTTGACTGATAACTCTGATGGCGGTGGTAAGTATTCCGGTGTTGTGGTTCAGGATGGCATCAGTAATAACCTGTTTAATGATGTGTCTGAGATGGATCGCACTATGGGCGATGTATCCATGCGCAAGGTCTTTCCAGCGGTCACGACTGAAGACACTGATCTATTGATGGGTGCAACAGTCTTTGTATCTGAACTGCCTGCGGATCCAAACGTATCAGCACTGCTATTTAGTACCAAGAACTGGACGGATGAACGCCAGTCTGCTCAAAACCGGGTGGAAAACTATTTAGCCAAAGGCGGTCAGATTGCCGGCACCCCACTGGATACCCATTGGCAGGGCATGTCATCACTGCAAGTGGCCATGTTTCCGCAAGAAACTGAGTCGTCAGTAGGTGACACGATTGTTCTGATTAGTGATGAAGGTAAGGCCTTAGAGCGTGAGCAGTATGTGCGTATTACCAAGGTTGAAACCCGTACTGCAATCATGGTCATCAATGGTAAAAATGTTGAATACAAGGTTGCCACGTATTCCTTGAATGATGCTCTTGAGGTTGACTTTGTCGGATTATCAGCGCGTCAGTGGTACAACGGTGAAAAATCCAAAACCATCATCCGCGATACCATTGTTGCGGATACTGGTCTGTATTACTCATCGACTGCGTTGGCTTCTGAAGCCAATGTGGGTGAATTCACGGTAAATGCCAAAAGTATCTTTGCTCAACTCATCCCATCTGCCCAGACTGAAACCCCGATCATTGATGTGAACGCTGCCGGTGAAAGTGTGGTGCTGGTCGCAGGCAATGAAGGCACCATTACTGTTAATTATCCAAATATGGTGATTGGTGTCAGCCAAAACCTGTATATCGGCTCTGCGGTTATTCCATCAAGTGTAGCTTTCACATTACAAGGCCAGCAGATTACCGATCAGGGTGGATTATTAAAGAATACCCAAGGCACGCAAGTCGGTACGATTGATTATCAGCGCGGCTTAATCCAATGGACTGCAGCAGCACCAGCCGGTACTGCAAATTTGAGTATTACGTTCAAGCCAGCCGCTGCACCGAATCAGTATTACCAAAGCCATGCAATTCCAGTGACTCAGAATAACCAGAGCACCAACTGGACTGGAGTTTTAATTCCGATTCCGGCCCCAGGTGCACTTTCGATTTCATATATGTCACAGGGCAAGTTCTATGAACTTAAAGATGATGGATCGGGCCAATTAAAAGCTTCAAGTTCGTCTTTTGGTTCAGGCATGATCAACTATGAAACTGGATCATGGTTACTCACTACCGGTGCTTTGCCTGATGTGGATACACCGATCCTGCTGAACTGGGGCACACCGATTATCACCTTCGTACGATCAAATTTAAGTGTAGAAAAAGCTGCCTTTGATTTTGATTTAGGTCGGCCGGGTGTATTACCGGGCATCACCATTAACTGGATGCTTGAAGGTGAGGCCAAAACGGCAACATCCAATGCTCAGGGTAAGTTTACTGGTGATGCTACAGGTGAAATTAACTATGCAACCGGTACCGGCAAGATTATTCCAAACAAGCTGCCACAGAAAGGCACAATTTTTTCGGTGATCTATAACTATGGATCCTCACTTGAACAAACCAAGATGGATGTTACGCCTGCAAATCAAAAGCTGACCTTTACCATTGGTACAGGACCAGCAATTCAACCAAATAGTGTTGAGTTAAAAATTCCACTTCAAAGCAGTGATGGGATTACAGGGTCTGTAACTCTGACAGATGTGCCGGTGAATGCAACTATGGGTAATCTGGTGAATAGCCGCGGTCAAGTGCAAGGCACCATTATCTATACCACTGGCGCAGTTGAAGTCACACCAAAGAGTACAGCAAGCAGATTTGTGCAAACCTTTACACCTATGGCTACCTATGCGGCTGCCTAGCGAGGAAATATGTCTTTTTATTCTCCACAAACATCAGACATTCAGGGTCAGCAGGTTGAACTAAAAGCCCTTAATACTGTTGATGTTCAAGTTAAATATCGTGATACCTCCGGCTCCAATTCAGCAACCCACACAGTGACGGCAAACAAGCTCAAGCTGGATTTATCTTCTGGTTTTGATGAGCAGATTTTGACAGGTTCAGCGCGCTTTAAGGTCGGTGCTGATACTTTCCTAGACCGTACTGGCTTACTGTATCGCAATGTGAATCCGGCCAATAACAGCGGGGTTCAGTCAGGTGTCATTCAATACGGCACCGGGATTGTTGAAATCGATTCCTGGACTCCGAATGCCGATAACACGATTACTCTAGAATCCTTGACCACTACCACCGACCTGTTACCGGTCAATAAAATCAGTTTCAGAACCCCAATCATGCCGATCCGACCACAATCATTAACTGTGGTTTTAGCATCAATTGAATTTGGGCAGCTAACTTTAACTGCTGATGAAAACGGTGTGATTGAAACCAGCCGGGCACATGGTCAGGTCAATTGGGATAATGGCTTTGTCACGATTTACTTTTATACCAAAACCAAAATCACCGAAACCAACCGAGCAGACATTGAAGCGAATGACTGGTATGACCCATTACTGGAATATCAGGAAGGCTTAGACGCTTATATCAATGTCCCGGTCTGGGTGGATGCTTCATCGGTACGCTATAACGCTGTGGCTTATACCTACATTCCGCTTGATTCAGAAATTTTAGGCCTATCTGCTACTCGATTACCAATTGATGGTCGAGTGCCGATATTTCGAGTTGGTGGTATTGGTATTGTCAGCTCAAGCAAGGCGCAGGAATTGCCAAGCGCGATTGCAGGAACCACCTATGATCTGAATGATCAGCGCATTTCATGGGCAGAACTTGAGGATACTCACGGAACGAAAGTCGCTTTCGATTTGTACACAGTTGATTATGATTATGGCCGTGTGACATTGGGCGGCGACTTCGTACTGGGTAATCTGGTTGCACCACTGACAATGAAATACCGTTATCAGGATATGGGCCTGATTCGTGACGTACAGATTAACGGTCAGCTGACATTTACCAAACCTTTAACCCATAACTATGATGCGGTGGATACCATCGTGGGTTCTGCTTTGGTTATTGGGGATATGCAGGCACGTTACACACGCAAGTTTGTGCAAGGCTCATGGAATGGTACGTGGGCTGATGAGCCTGTGGGTGCCACAATTCCAGCCAATTACAATGATGCATTGTATCCGATTCAAATCACAAACAAGGGTGCTATTCAGGAGCGCTGGTATATCCAGTTTACCGACACGCAATCATTCCGCTGTATCGGTGAATACTCTGGCCAGATTGGCACGGGTGCCATCAGTGCAGACTATGCGCCAATTAACCCTGTCACCAGTGTGCCTTACTTCACCATTAAAAAAGAAGGCTGGGGCAGTGGCTGGGCCAATGGCAACGTTTTGCGTTTTAATACAGTGGCTGCAAACTTCCCGGTCTGGGTGATTCGAACTGTGAAGCAATCCGAACCATCTGTCATTTCAGATCAATTCCAGATCATGCTACGTGGTGATATTGACCGCGTTGTTTAAAATTTAAATCAAATATGACCGCTATATGCGGTCTTTTTTTATGGAAAAATTATGGTTGCTGAAACTCAAGTACAATATATTTGCGAAGAAAACTTAAATGCACCAACACTACCCAACACATGGGGCTCATTGATTGAAATTCTTGACACTGCGTTAGTAAATGGTTTGAATTTACCAGCTATTAATACAGTAGTAATTGACGGCTCGGTGATTTTAATTAACTTCACTACACCGCATCAGCTTAAAATGTTTCAGATTGTGAGTTTGAGTGGTTTCGTGCCTGCTGAATTAAATAAAAAGTGGCGCATCATTGGCGTGCCATCGCCACAACAAATCGCAATTGATCGACTTGATTCGATTAACGCGATTACAACGGTTGGGCAAGCTAGACTGCCGCCGCTAGGCTACGAAAAAACATTTTCTGCAACAGGCAAAGGTGTATATCGAAACGCAAATAAAGATGCTGAACACCGACCATTTTTACGAGTAGATGCAACATTGCCAGCAGGCTGGACTTCAACATATGCCAAATTTGCACGTGTTGCACTTATGACAAGTTGCGTAGGTATCGATGATATAGCATCACGGTATCAATTACCTTTCGATGCCGACAATCCTGAAAAAAACTGGACTGTAACGGGTTCAGGGTCGTCAGCAACGCTATGTTGGTCAAAATGGTTGTGGTGTGGGCTGCTTAAAGTAGCAGGGTCGCCGAACTTTAATTTTGCTGATGGTGGAAGTGCTGGTAATCGAAAATGGATGATAGTTGGTGATGAAAATGCATTTTATTTAGTAGTGCAAGATCAGCTTGGAAAAACCACTCCAAACAATCAAAGTGTTTACGGTTTTGGTGTATACAATTCAACCGATAATACAGTGCAATACCCATACTTTTTAGCAAGCAATGCTATCCAGGGGGTTGTTAGTACCACCTATGACTCAGCGATGATTGCAAATTCAATGCCATTTTGTGGATCTTATGAGCAAGATGGGTCTTGGAATTATCGAGACTGTACAAACATTTACACACTATCAAACACTGGAGCAACAGTATCAGCAAACACATATTTTGCTAAACATATTTCAGCAGGTGTTTCAGGCAACGTGACAGCACCACACTATATTCAAGTTAGTGGTCAGCTAAAGGGCGAGATTCCACATATTTACATTCCTTATTCTGATTTTGGCACAACATACAACAACACTAAGCTTATAAATGACGCAATGTTTATCACAACCCCTGTATTTTATCGACAAGACAAGGTCATTCCGAGTTGGGGTCAGTATAACAAGACAATTGGCTTGCCGTTTTACCTAGGAGGGCTTTAAATGTTTATTAACGGTTATGCGGTTTACTCAAACATCACGCAAGTAGCAGGCCTATTAAACTGCTATACACGTGTGGCAGGCGAAACTCGCAAAATGGGCGTAGTAAAATCAAATGTAAAAGTGGTGTTATGCGATCAAAACGGTGTTTATCAGCGATCCGTGCGTTCAGATCGAGATGCGCGATATTCTTTCACGGGCTGTGCTAAAAACACACAATACACAATTATTGCTTTTGATCCTGAACGCGACTTTAATGCTGTTATTCAAGCGAACGTGGTGGCAAAATGAGTCGATCCTCAATTAAATCAAAGCTTGCTATGGCGCAAGCTTTAGCAGTATTTATGGATAGTGGCGCATTGAGCGCCACGATTGTTTTTTATGAGGGTGTACAACCAGCTACACCTGAAACCACAACCAACCCAAGTAATGCACTTGTCACATGCACATTCCCGGAGCCTTGTATTAAAGAAACCACACCCAACTATGTAGAGCTTCATCCGACCGACACAGCCACCGTCATTAAAACCGGGACCGCCACCTGGGCACGAATCTACAACGGCGCAGGTGAAGTAGCTGCAGATTTAGCTGTGGGAACCGACATGGCTCTGGCGAATACCAATCTGGTCGTGGGTGGTACCTTATCTATCCAATCGATAAAACTCAGACCTTAATTTAAAAAGGGTGCTCATGTGGATTTTAAAAATAAGCTCGGCACCGTTGATGCTCACAACCTAAACCTGAACTTTAAGCCTGATAATACTGACAGCCATAGCATCATTCTGAATTTTGAGCACTTGGCTGATGGCTCTACCAATCTCAATTTTGGCGATGATGTTACGGCTGTAATTGATACAGTACTTGATACCGGATTTTCATTTGAAATAACAGCAGTCTATGCAGACAGTGGTGCAAATACCGCAGTCATAGACACGGTACTTGATACTAAATTTAGTTTTGATGTAGTTGCTGTATTCAGTGAAAATACTGATGTTATTGGTCAGATTGATACGGTTTTAGACACCAGCTTTAGTTTTGATGTAGTTGCTGTATTCAGTGAAAATCTTTGCACAATTGATACCGTTTTAGATACTGAATTTCAATTTGAGGTTAAAGCGTTATTCGATATCAATCATCTGGTCGGTGTGTCTTTAGGTTTAGGGCTGCAGTACCAGAAAGCGATTGCAGCCTTAAGTACCACAGAAATACCATGGTCTAAGCCAATATTAAGAGTCTCGAATGAGGCTCTTTTTTATGATCAGGGCCTGGTGATTTCCAATCAGGCAGATATCCGGTATGAGCAGGCAGGAACATTAACCCGGGCGATTAGATCCACTCATGAGCAAGCAACCGGTTTAAGTTCTGATGCATACATGATCTGGGAAGAGGGAGATAAACGCTTTATTCATCAGCGCTATTTGCATGAAGAAACCATCAAACTGCGTCATAACCGAGAAACTGTCTGGCAAGAAATGATCCGTAGGCGCAAGACGTTTACTTATTCACATGACGTGGCTCAGGTATTTGAGCACCGCTTTTCATTTGAGTGGGATAAAAGCCTGGAGATTATCACCAGGTCAGATTTGCCTTGGAATAAAGCCAAAGCGATTCATTATCGCAAGCATCCGGTTTTACCTTGGCCAAGGCCTGAACCTCAGCCATATCAGGGTAGTACAGATTTAAACTTTATCTGTCTCTGTCATGACGTTGATTCACATGATGTTGTTTTAAATTTTGGTGCAGATGACTGTATTCCAGCACTGCCGAATAGGAATTGGTGGTATATCGTGAATACATTAACAGCCGAACGATTGGATACCGGCGAGAAGATTAAGGTCATGGATGGTACCTATAGTACCAGTCGGTCTCAATGGTGCTGGACCTATTCCATCACTGTTGCTCACACGGAAAAAGATAAGCTTCAGCCGATTGATGGGCAGCCCGTGATTCTTAAAGTTATGATCAATGGATTTGAGCATCATGTCTTACTTGAAGATCCAGAGGAAACCCGACGTTTTGCCAGTATTCTTTACACTTACCCGGGTCGAAGTGTCACTGCCTTGAACTCAGATAAATACGGGCCGACACGTTCATTTATTCAGGACAATGAGCGCACCTCTGTTCAACTGGTGCAAGCTGAACTTGATCGAGCTCAATCTAATACGACTTTGGACTGGAAGCTGATTGATGAACTGGGGTGGATTGTACCGATTGAAAGCCTGAGTTATGCCGAGCTTGCTCCAATTGATGCAATCAAACAGGTCGTTGATGCAGGCGGTGGTTTTATCTATAGCCAGAAAGCAGGAAATACGCTGACTATCTTGCCCCGGTATCAGAAAGGCTATTGGGATGCATTGACGGTGGATGATTACGACATTCTGTTATCTGAAAGCCTGGTGATGCAGCAGAACATTAAGCAGAACGATGAATACATTGCTGACTTTAATGCCATTACTGTGGTGAATAGCCGTAGCGGTGAAAGTCTGAAAGTACAGCAGCGTGGTACTTCGGGTGATATACCGTTAGAGGCGGTCACAGGGCCATTATTTAATGCGGTATCGGGTGCGAGTTATGGCAAAAATGAACTGGTCAAAGCCAATATTCAGGAATTGCATACTTTCTCTGATATTCCGGTCAGTCAGGAAATTGGCGAAATGCTACCTGGTAAAACGATTGCATTTAGTGGCCAGTGGTGGGGTGTGATTGATTCGGTATCAGGCAGCTTTTCACATGAAAAGGTCAATGAAACCATTACTGTGGAGCGTATCAGTCGTGACGAATCCCTTATTTGAATTGCGAAAATTGCTTAATCCAACCCATGCTGAATACATTGGCACCATTACTTCAGTGAAGCATCCGGAATACCGGGTGCAGATCGACGGTGGATCCGGTCCAGTGCTTTGCACATCCGGCACAGCCTATAACTTGGGTGTCCGAGTATTCATCTCAAATCAGGTAATTTTAAGGCCAGCACCCACTGGCCAGCACTCAGAAATAGAAGTCTAAATTTAACCAAATAACGGCACCTTTTTAGGTGCTTTTTTATTGCCAAAAAATAGGGGTATGTATGACTAAAGGGGATGTATATGGACTTTCTTAGTCAAGTATTGGAAAGCATAAAGAACCATTCACACATCCTTTTTACAGGTGTGCTGGGTGCAACTTTTGGCTTTCTATTAAGTAAGGAGCCCACCCGGGATCGCTGGATAGGATTCTTTGCAGGCTTCATTTTATGTGTGGTCTTTGCTAAACCAGCAAGTTTATTTCTTGCTAGCGGTAACTACCCAGAACTATTTGGATTCATTCTGGGCGCTGCTGGTAAAAGTACAGCTGAAGCATTGCTGAGTTTGGCTCGATCAAGAGTTCTTGGTTTAGTCAAAAAGGAGAATGAAGATGCTGCTAATCATAAGTAAGACGGCATTGGTATTGTTTATATTTTCGTTTGCAATCATGGCATTTCATCCAAAAATCCAGCTCCCAAAACACATCGATTTTCTATTGGTGTTGTCGATCCTTTTTGGAGCCGCACTTTTTGTTAAAGATGAGTATTCGCCAAGTCCGGCCGGAACCCTTTTTTACACTACAGTAAGTATTTTATTCGCACTATTTACCCGACAACTCTATATTTGGGGTAAGGGTGGTGCACGTCCTAAATTTTTTAATACGGATAAAGATGGTGACAACCCATGAAACATATTTTTGATTTCTTGCGAAAGATTAGCGGCGGCAAACTCACCCAGAAACAGGTTGATGCTGCTGACAAACTGATTGCAACTGCTTACGATGATGTCACCAGTATGCTGGGTATCGCTACGGATGAAATGAGCATCAGCCCAAGTGGTATTGATCTGATCCGTAATTTTGAAAGCCTACGGCTCAATGCCTACGATGATGGCGTGGGGGTATGGACCATTGGTTATGGCACCACAAAATACCTAAATGGTATTCGTGTCAAAAAAGGGGATACCTGCACACTGGAACAAGCCAAAAGCTACATGCAACATGACTTGAAAAAATTCGAGCAAACCGTCAATAGCGCAGTCAATGTTCCGATCAATCAGAATCAGTTTGATGCCTTGGTTTCATTGGCCTATAACATTGGACCTACCGCATTTGAAGAATCCACTTTGGTCAAAAGGCTGAATGAGAAAAATTATAAGGCGGCAGCTGATCAATTTGGCTTATGGGTAAATGCTCGTGGCAAACGCCTGCAAGGTCTGGTGAATCGCAGGAAAATTGAAATGGAGTTATTTTTAAAATGACTCTAAATCTATTATGGAAATATAAACACTGGATCGCAATTGCGGTCTTTTTCTTTTTATGGCTAGGGCAAGTTGCTTACACCAATCACTTAAGCGGAAAGCTGCGCAAGGCTGGTGAGCAGTGCACGATAAAAATTCAGAAAATAGAGCAAAACCATCTCAAAGCTCTAACCCATAAACAAAATCAAATTAACCAGATGAGTGCGGATTATGAAGCAGCAAAATCAGAGCAGCACGTGCAAGTCGAAACAGTTACGCGTGAAGTGCAAAAGATCATTGATCGTCCTGTGTATCTCAACCATTGCTTTGATGATGATGGCCTGCAGCAACTCAACTCACTTATCACCAGTGGTGCCAGTAAACCTCCTTGAGTCTTGCCCTGATTTGCAAAAACTGGAATCAGGGCAGGGTAAGGTTGTTTTGGTCTGGTCTATTGATACAGTAGCTAAATATAGCGACTGCAAAGCGCGTCATGCTGCTATTGTGAAAGTTCTTAAATAAGACTGAATAACTCACTAGAGAACAATATTCTAATAAAATAGATAAATGCCCTCAAATGAGGGCTTTATTTTTTACTTTAATAAATAATTCCTCAATAATAAAAATAAGGGTCTTGATTATTTCTAGCCACTTTATTGCACTCTTTACACCTAATACTCTCTATAGAATAGAGTCCACGAGTTTGCTTACCTTCGGCAGCAGCAATAAGATAAAAGTGCTGAGTATCGTTAAAACTATAGTCATCCCATGCTCCACAAACAGAACACTTAATAATTTTTCTATCGCAGTAAATGTGCGGCTTTTCCATTATATTTCCTCATTATTAAAAAATTTCTAAATTCTTCTATAAATATAAAGCTCACAGTTAAGGGTATCGACTTTAACTTAGTCGGAATTTTGATATAAAAACCTTAACTTCAATTTACTCCCTCCATCCATCCACAATATCAGCCCAGTCCTGCATCATTTTTCTACGATCTGATAAGTATTTAGCATGGTTATACGACGCACGGGTTTTATTTTCATCAGCATGGGCTAGTTGGGTTTCGATCCACTTTTCATCATAACCAAGCTCATTAAGCAGGGTGGATGCTGTGGCTCTAAAATCATGAGCTGTGACATTCTGCATGATGTACTGTAGCGCTCTATTAATTGTAGTCGCCGGCATCATGCCGCCATTATAGACCCCCTCAAAAACATACTTCTTGCGGCCAGTAAGTTTCTTTTGCTTAATCAGAAGTTGATAAACCTGCTCAGACATTGGAACCACATGCGTTCTATTTTTCTTGGTTAGACGCATACCTTTTTTTAGCTGTTCTCGCGTCTGCTTTTCAAAAGTAATAGTCCTTTCCTCAAAATCAATAAATGACCATTGAAGTCGGCGCACTTCAATTGTGCGAAGCATGGTATAGAACAAAAATAAAATAGAATTAACAGTTGATTCAGCACCGCCATAACTATCGATTCGCGCTCTAAATACCTTTCGTTCAGTTAAACTTAATGGTCTTGCATGCTCAACATCAGGTCGTGCAATAACTTCGCGTACCGCATATGTCGGATCGTTCTCAGCTCTTAGTGTCGCAATGGCATACCTCATCACAGAGCCAATCTTCTTTCTGTTTTCAATTGCTGTTACTTCGCCAGTGCCACGGTTATCCTGACCCTTAACGCGCTTTACTGTATTTTGCATGATCTTCAAAACGTCAGCAGAGGTCACATCTTTAATATTTTTATGTCCGATGACTTTGTAGATATCCTTTTCCATTGCCCGATGAAAAGCGTCGATATAAGTTTGTGATTTATCCTTTAGGCGATCCGCAGCATATTCCTTTGCGATTGCCTCAAAACTGTTTTCATCACAAAGCAGGGCAGCCTTTTCTTGTTGGCGATGCACAGCTGGATCAATGTTGTTGGCAAGCAGTGATTTGATTTCATCTTGCTTTTGACGAGCCTCGGCTAAGCTTACGATAGGATATTCACCAAGACTGATCATTGAGGCTTTTCCTGCATAACGATAGCGCACACGCCACAGTTTTGTCCCGGTCGAACGAACCTCAATACACAGCCCACCCTGATCAGCAATACGGTATGCTTTTTCCATTGGTTTTAGTTTTTTTAGCTTGGTATCGTTAAGCATGTGAGTAACGCAAGAGATTAAATATTGTTACTCACTATATTACTCACAAAAGTGATTAATACAATTTAATTCTATTTTATGGTATTTAACTGGAAAGGCTTGATAATAAAGAGATATGGATTTTGATTTAATAACATTTTACAGTATTTAATTATTATGATAATTCTCGATCATTAAAAGCATGAGCTTAACCTATTGAAATTAATGCACTTAACTGTGCTAATGTGGTCCAGATCGTACTTTATTTATACGTGTTGCAAGCACTTGCCTGACACAACTAAATCATTGATTTCATTGTGTGAAAATAAAGCACTCTTCATCATAGCAAAAAATAGCCCCATTCGGCGCAACAATTTCGCTCAATTTATTGGCTTTAAAAACCTGTAGAAAATTAAATAAAATTTTATAATGATTTAAAAGACTTATTTCATAAGTCATTTTTTACTCAGTTCCATATTGTAGATTCCAGCAATTAAATTGAATCTTAAACCCAGTCTTTTTCCTCGATTACGATATCGCTCAGCAAGGATTTTGAAGGTTTTTAAACTGCCAAATACATGCTCAATCCCAATTCTTCTTTTGTTGATTTCTTGATTATAGATTTTTAGTTCAGGATTCAATTTACAGCGCTTTTTTGCTTTTAATGGCAATAGGCTATTTGGATACACTGAGTAAATCCCTTGATAGCCTTTATCTGCAAGGATAAAGGCACCTGCCGGAATCTGATGCAAGTTTCGTTTGAAGAGTGCGAAATCATGTACAGCACCACGACTCGTGCATAAACTCAGAATTTGTTGAGTTCTATAATGAATGATGGCCTGTACTTTGAAAGTATGTGCCTTCTTTTTGCCACTATAGCTTTTCTTCTGTTTTTTTAGGTCTTTGTATTGGAATTTCTGTGGCATCAACAATCACCACGTTCCAGTCGATGCCTTCGCCCTTAGGTAAATGCTTCGGTAAATTAAATAGATTAGACTTGATCAGGCAGTCCTCTACATGACGGACAATTCTTGAAGCAGTCGGCTCTGACACACCATAACTAGTTGCAACATGGAACAATGTTCGATATTCACGCCAATAACTTAAGCACAGAAGGATTTGATCTTCTATGCTTAATTTGGTGGGTCTACCTTTAGCAGGAACATGCATTTTCAGTTGTTCCACCATTAAATCAAAGGTTGACCATGAGATGCCTGTGTATCGCTTAAACTGTGTTTCAGAAAGCTTCTTTGAATCGATGTATTTCATCCGCAGATTATGCATGAATATTTAAAATTCTTCGGTACAAATAATCAGCAAGAGACTGTTTGTTTTTTGATTTATGAAAGAGGCCTAAAGTAATAGGCTTACTCATAGAAAGATTTAAAAGGCTATTTTTTAGAGTAAAACTTAAAAATGAAAAAATTAAGGTCAAAGAGAGGTAAAATGCTTGATGAAAAAAACATCACTTGAATAATTAAGCTTTATATAAACTTTTCTATTGAAAGTAGATTTGAAGAAAATGCCTCATAATAGGCATACAATCCCAAATGAATCGCAAAATTTTCTTTACTGATATCTACTAAAAAAAGCTCAATTTTTAGCCAAAAACAAGTAAAAATATAACAAAAGTAAGAAAAAGCAGCATATTTGCTATAAAAAGCTATGTTTCTTATACATTTTTATAGATACATGCACTATTTAGGTGCGCTAAAAAATAAAGCTGAAATAAAATAAATGAAGAATGCTTGAATATAGTGCATTTAGTTTTGCAGCTAGTATAATAGCCGCAAAGTATTTTTGTCACTTCATGATTTCTTATAAAGATTTCAATATTTTATCTATACTTTTAAAAGTTGGTACGGTAATTGCTTAATAACTATCAACTGCTAACACGCACTTCACGGGTGCAACAAAAACATCGGAGCAAAATGAGCATGGCGAACAAGGTCCTTCAACTCATACAAGAAAGTGGCGCAAAATGGGTCGATTTTCGCTTTACTGATACCAAGGGTAAAGAGCAACACGTCACTTACCCAGCAGACAGTATTGATGAAGATACATTTGAAGACGGCAAAATGTTTGACGGTTCTTCAATTGCAGGTTGGAAAGGCATCGAAGCATCGGACATGATTTTACGTCCGGATGCGGCAACAGGTTTTATCGACCCGTTCTTTGCAGAGCCAACAGTTGTTGTAACTTGTGACGTAATCGAGCCATCAACTGGTCAAGGTTATGATCGTGACCCACGTTCGATTGCGCGCCGTGCAGAAGAATATTTGAAATCTACCGGTATCGGTGACACTGCATTCTTTGGTCCAGAACCAGAATTCTTCGTATTTGACGAAGTAAAATGGGAAATCGACATGTCTGGCGCGCGCCATACATTGATCGCTGAAGAAGCTGCTTGGTCAACTAACAAAGACTACGAAGGCGGTAACTCTGGTCACCGTCCACGCGTAAAAGGCGGTTACTTCCCAGTTCCTCCTGTAGATTCTTCACATGACATGCGTGCAGACATGTGTGCGCGTATCGAAGACATCATGGGTCCAGGTCGTGTAGAAGTACATCACCACGAAGTTGCTTCTTGCCAGTTAGAAATTGGTGTGAGCTTCAACACTATGGTGCGTAAAGCAGACGAAGTTCAACAGTTCAAATATGCGGTTTGGAACGTTGCGCATCAATATGCAAAAACAGCAACCTTTATGCCTAAACCAATGGTTGGCGATAACGGTTCTGGTATGCACGTGCATATGTCGATCTCTAAAGACGGCAAAAACCTGTTTGCTGGTGATGAATATGCAGGCCTTTCAGAAATGGCGTTGTACTTCATCGGTGGTGTAATTAAACATGCCCGTTCTTTGAATGCGATCACTAACCCTTCTACAAACTCGTATAAGCGTTTGGTTCCACATTTCGAAGCACCGATTATGCTTGCTTACTCAGCGCGTAACCGTTCTGCATCTATCCGTATTCCTTACGTGTCTAGCCCGAAAGGCAAGCGTATTGAAGCGCGTTTTCCAGATCCAATGATGAACCCGTACCTAGGTTTCGCGGCATTGTTGATGGCTGGTCTTGACGGTATTCAAAACAAGATCCACCCAGGTGAAGCTGCTGACAAGAACTTGTACGATCTTCCACCGGAAGAAGAAGCAAAAATCCCTACAGTGGCGCATAGCCTGGATATGGCGCTTGAAGCACTTCAAGCGGATCATGATTACCTGTTAAAAGGTGGCGTGTTCACGAAAGAAATGCTTGATGCTTATATCGAGCTTAAAACTGAAGAAGTTCGTCGTCTAAACACGACTACTCACCCAGTTGAATTTGATATGTACTACAGCTTGTAATTCATCACGAATTAAAGCGAAGAAAACCCGCGCATGTCGCGGGTTTTTTTGTATCATCTATTTATAATTTTAAATGATTGATGGGCTTAAATGGCACAACGTAAAAAGCACACCAGCTTTTATCCATGGATTGATCCAAAAGATCATGACAAAGGTTTCAAACTGAATTTCTCTGAAGTGACTTATCTTGAAGTGCGGCGGACTCCCGAGGGTTATAAGCAGGCTCAATTTGTGGCGCTGAAAAATCCTGAAATGGCGATGAATTATGCTTATCCAGAATCATTTTATTTGAGTGCTGAAGGTTTTATTTTAATTAAAACCCCACAAGGCAAATATGAAATCATTGCAAAAACAGATAACTGTTAACAATGAATAGTCGTTCTAGAAATCAAAATCAGCGTGTGTTGCTGTCAACTCTGCCTGTTGAGTTAAAACCGTGGCTGTATGCATCGGGTTCACTCACGCAACAACTGACCGATTTGGCGCAAGGACAATTCCATGTCGAGCCAATTCAAGAGCATTTTCAGCGTTTAAGCTTTGCCAATGCCAAATGGATGCAGATGTCACATCAGCATACTTCCTGGGTGCGTGAAAGTTATCTCTACGGCTCGGAACAGTCTCCTTGGGTGAAAGCCAAAAGCATCTTTCCGATTTTAAGCCTGCAAAAAAAAGCCCGAATTTTTCAGCATATTGGCACCAAACCGATTGGCTGGTTTCTGTTTCAGCGCACTAATCCACTGTGCCAGCGCCGGGTAGTACTTTTAGATGAGGGCTGGACCCGTCAGAGCTGCTATACTTGGCACGGCTGTAAATTTATCGTACAAGAAACATTTTTACCGGCATTTGAACACTTTATACAAAATTCACGGGCTTGATTTTTATGGCAACCGCACAAGCAATCACCTGGCGTGAGCGTCTTAGCGCCTATTATTATCTTTGTCGTTTTGATAAACCGATTGGGACTGAACTGGTTTTTTGGCCTACCATGTGGGCGCTGTGGATTGCAGCTCAGGGCATGCCACGTATTGAAATTTTAATTCCCATGATTTTGGGTGTGATTTTTATGCGGGCGGCAGGCTGTGCCATTAATGATTTTGCTGACCGTAAAGTCGATGCACATGTGGAGCGTACTAAAAACCGCCCATTAGCGACCGGGATTATCAGTGCCAAAGAGGCCGTGATGGTATTTCTGGTTTTGGTGGCTGCCAGTGCCTGCTTGCTATTTTTTCTGCCAATCGAAACTTTTTACTGGTCATTTGGGGCTTTGTTTCTAGCGTTTATTTATCCTTTTATGAAGCGCTATACCCATTTGCCTCAAGTCTTTCTGGGAGCAGCATTTTCCTGGTCGATTCCGATGGCTTATACCGCAGTTGGGCAAACGCCGGATTTAACCTGCTGGCTTTTATATTTTGGCAATCTGGCTTGGACTGTAGCCTATGATACGCAATATGCAATCGCAGATCGTGAATACGATTTAAAGATTGGGGTGAAATCAACCGCGATCTTATTTGGTCGGCATGATATTCAGATCATTAGCGCTTTGCAGGCTAGTAGTATTTTATTGATAGGTGCTGCATTGTGGCTAGAAAATTTATTGCTTCCATTTGGTCTGGCTGCATTAATTGTTGTTGCTCTTGATTTTATTTACCAATGGATAAAAACACGTGATCGGGATCCTCAATGGTGTTTTTGGGCGTTTAGGCATAACCGCTGGATTGGACTGATTATTTTTGCAGGAATACTACTGGCTTTGAGGTAGTGACTGTCTATCGACTGAGAAAAAAGCGTCCTATAAGGATGCTTTTGTTATTGCCTAATCTATAAGGCTTGAGCTATGACTTTATTTTGTTATATTGGGCAGTGTAATTAAATGACGAAATTAAAGCAGGTTTGTTATGTCCGAACAGCCACAGCCCCGCAGTGTCAAAAAGTTATTGATCTTCGGTACGCTTGCACTTTGTATTCCGGTATTTTTAATTAGTATGGCATTTCTTGCAGTGAATAGTGATGCTAAAAATCAGGAAAAATACAAGCAGCAGCAGGCAGATATGATTGCACGTATTGAAGCACGAGAAGCTGCGGAAAAGCTCAAAGCAGAGCAGGATGCTAACGCAAATTCAACACAAGCTGCGTCTGAAAGTAGTGCAACAGTACCTTAATCTATCTAAAATCCCTTTGCACTTATCTAATACTGCAAATGTCTGTGTAGTAGATAGTTCATCGTTTGTCGAAAACTATTTCACTTGATTGTAGATATTTGATATTTCGTAACTAAGCAATCCGAACTCTAAAACAGAAAAATATAGCCATCAATCATACGATCGGTGGCTATATTTAAATCATCTTAAAGCAATTCTTCGCGCAATTGCTCAGGAGATTTAATTGAAAGTAGGGCGGGTGCTACATCTAGGGCTGTTTTAGCACCATATTGCTGAGTTTGATTCAGGCGGTAGCAGGCACGGGCATAAGCCACTAGAACACTTGCAGTAAACTCCGGATTGCTATTCAGCTTTAAAGAAAACTCAATCACCTGTTTTTGTGCATCACTGGTATTACCACTACGAATGACAAAACCGCCATGTGGCATATCTTCGTGATCTTTCAGTAAAGTTTCCTCACTGATAAAATTCACAGTCGTATTATAATCTGCAAAATAATCAGGCATGCTGACGATGGTTTGTTCAACTGTTGCTGCATCAGCTCCTTGTTCCAAGACCACATAACAGTCACGATGATGTTTATCTTTGGTGCTTAACTCAGGTCGTGCGCCACTGCGGACTTGTTCAATAGCATCAGTGGATGGAATAGTATATTGCACACCGGCTTTTACACCCGGTACACGGCGGATCGCATCTGAATGGCCTTGACTTAAGCCTTTACCCCAAAAAGTATAAGTTTCGCCATCTGGTAATAGCGCTTCACCAAATAAACGGTTAATCGAGAACATGCCAGGATCCCAGCCAATAGAAATCATGGCTGTTTTTTTGTTAGCAAGGGCGGGTGCATCGACTGCAGCATAGTATTCCGGAATACGTGCATGCGTATCAAAACTATCTACAGTATTGAATTTACTTGCAAAGATAGGCGCCTGTTGTGGCAAGTCATCTTTAGAGCCGCCACAAAGAATCAGCACATCAATTTTATCGCTAAACTCATTTAATAGTGCATCCATGCTATACACTTGAGTTTCTGCAAAGCAAGGAGAGACGCTGCTTGGTGAGCGGCGAGTAAAAATACCGACAAGCTGCATATCAGGATTTTTCTGGATGGCAGATTCAACACCGCGGCCAAGATTACCGTAACCCGCGATACCAATACGAATAGAATTTTGCATAAATAAACGATCACTGAATAAAAAAACAACGCCAAAAATAAGCAAGGTGATGATGGCCGGAAATGGAACAGGCCAATCAGGTCATCTGACTTATATTTTGTTTTCGAAAGGATTATAGAGCGATAATTTAAACTTTATCACCCTAATCCTGCAGAAAGGCAGGTTTAACTGAGAATGCTTGTGATGAGACGCTAAATTGGACGAGGATAGGTTAATTTTGAAGTATGAAAAGCTGCCGAGAAATTAAAAGCGGAGCAGGAGGCTTTGATCAATCCAATTCAAGCTGCACCGGAAAGTACCGCAATTGCAGCTTAACTTATCTTAAATTCCTTTGCAGTTGTCTGATAGTTGGAATCTGGGTGTATCGAATCACGGTATAGCCTGCTGCAATCAGCATGGCATCGCGTTCAGCATCTTCCTGTTCTTTGCCAATATGGCTCGGATCATCCAGTTCGACAATTGCTACTACATTATATTCACGATCAAGTACTACGAAGTCTGTGACTTTGCGATTAAATTGATTGCGCATTTTCATCTGATCGTGCGTGATCAAAGCGCTAAACGCGACTTGTGCCAGAATGTGATGATGAGGAAAGGCATCTTTCAGACGTGTAAACATCCTGCTTTCAAAAGCAGTAATGACGCGCTTTGGATAGAATTTCTTTTGACGGGTGAAGAGATGTGGGAAGAGCAGGCAAACTAATGCAAATGTTGCCAGGCAGCCAATCACAAAAAATATAAACTGACTCAAATTAAACACAGATCACAAAAGGGAAGAATAAAAAAACCCACTTCGCAATGAGTGGGTTTCTTCAGAATCTTGGCTCTCCCACCTGGGCTCGAACCAGGGACCTGCGGATTAACAGTCCGTCGCTCTACCGACTGAGCTATGGGAGAATAGATTGGCTCTCCAACCTGGGCTCGAACCAGGGACCTGCGGATTAACAGTCCGTCGCTCTACCGACTGAGCTATTGGAGAATCTGACAGCGATTATAGAGAGATTTGAAAAGGGGTCAAGGCACTTTTAGAAAAAAGCTGCAGAAATTGAATCAAGTGTTTTAAAAATAGTCGAAAAGGTTTGTAGTTCAAACTGTTATGTTTATGTAAACCGGTTCTAATAACAAAATCGTGATCAGCCTTAATTTTGATAAGTGATCTGGAGCATAAGAAATGAGCGGTTGATCGCGCATATAAATCAATATGATCTCAATTTAAAAAATACAGCTATAAAAAAACCCACTTCGCAATGAGTGGGTTTCTTCAGAATTTTGGCTCTTCCACCTGGGCTCGAACCAGGGACCTGCGGATTAACAGTCCGTCGCTCTACCGACTGAGCTATGGAAGAATAGATGGCTCTCCAACCTGGGCTCGAACCAGGGACCTGCGGATTAACAGTCCGTCGCTCTACCGACTGAGCTATTGGAGAATCTGATCGGCATTTTAGGGATGAATAACCAGGTCGTCAATCAATTAATGTAAAGAAATGAATTGTTTGCTTCATAAATATTCATTTAGAGCCTAAAAATAAAAAAATCACCCGAAATGGGTGATTTTTTTAGCAAAGAAATAAAAAATTATTTCTCAACACCTGCAGGCTGACCTGCATATTTCGCATTTGCATAATCCCAGTTTACTAGGCTTTCTAGGAAAGTAGAGATGTACTTAGGACGAGCATTACGGAAATCGATGTAGTAAGCGTGTTCCCAAACGTCAATCGTCAACACTGCAATTTTACCGTGCGCCATTGGCGTATCAGCATTTGAAGTTTTCATGATAGAAAGCTGACCGTTTACTTCGTCAGCCACTAACCAAGCCCAACCTGAACCAAACTGAGTAGTTGCAGCAGCAGCAAATTCTTCAGCAAATTTTTCATAAGAACCGAAAGCTTCGTCAATTTTTGCAGCCAAAGTACCAGTTGCTTTACCGCCACCGTTTTTAGCCATACAGTTCCAGTAGAACGTGTGGTTCCAAACTTGAGCCGCGTTATTGAAAACACCTGCTTTAGAAGCATCACCAGCAGTTGCTGTAATAATTTCTTCTAGAGTTTTGCCTTCAAGCTCAGTACCAGCGATCAGGTTATTCAGGTTAACCACATACGTATTGTGGTGTTTGTCGTGATGGTATTCTAAAGTTTCCTTGCTGATGTGTGGAGCAAGATCTTCGTAGCCGTAAGGTAATGCTGGTAAAGTAATGGTTGTCATGTTCTCAATTCCTTGCATTTTGCTGGGTTTTAACAATAAGTGGCTTTATTGTAATAGATAATCGGGCAGAAATGGGCATCGTGTATAAATAACAATACAGAATAAAGCCTGAAAATATATGAATAAAGCCACTGATCATAACCGTCAGTCGAATTAAATCGGATTGTTTAATTCGAAATAATCATACTCAATATTAAACTGTTCTGAAATAGCCTTGCCAAGGCGTTGCACACCGTATTTTTCAGTCGCATGATGGCCACAAGCATAATAATGCACATTCAGTTCCTGAGCTTCATAAAAGGTGCGTTCGCTCACTTCACCTGAAATATAGGCATCACAATCTTGTAGTGCCGCTTTTTGAATATAATCCTGCGCACCACCGGTACAGAAACCGACTTTATGGATTTGAGTTTTTTCAGCAGGAAGATGAATCGCATCAAAGCCCAGCTTTTCTGAAACATAATTTTTAAAATCTTCCGGACTCATTGGCTGTTTTAAATAGCCAATATTGCCAATTGGACGTTTCTCACTCGGATCAAGCTGTTCGATATTTTCGAGTTCTAATAAATCCGCAATGGCGGCATTATTTCCCAGTGTTGGATGACTGTCTAAAGGCAGATGATAGCCAACCAGTGAGATATCATGTTGAATCAGGGTTTTAATGCGTTTACCACGCATTCCCGTAATCGGATAGGCTTCTCCTTTCCAGAAATAGCCATGATGAACCAGCAATAAATCTGCGCCTTGCTCAATTGCAGCTTCAATTGCACTCTGGGAGGCGGTCACGGCACAGAGGATTTTATTCACTTCGGATTTGCCTTCAATCTGCAAGCCATTCGGTGCATAGTCCTTAAATTCACGTGCTGCCAAAGTCTGGTCACACCATTGAATAATATCGTTCAAATTCGCCATAAAATTCCTGTAAGTTTAAAAACTTGCCCATATTTATCTATAGGTCTAATTGTAACTAAAGCTGCACAAATCTCTGTGGAATTTTTTGTGTTTAGTTATGTATTTAGCATTACAATAGGACACAAATTACTTAGTCATCAACGAATTAAAATATTTTAGAGGATAGCAACGTGCGCCGTACCTTTACATGGTTACCCTGGGTGTTACTGATTTTAGTCATTATCGGTTTTTTGGGGTGGCAACAACTACAAAAACCAAAGGCACCAGTTGCGCCAGATGGCGTCAAAATGCCTGCTGAAAAAGTAGAGCCGTTGATTGATACGTCGCGCTCAGGAGGCGTGGTCTCCTACAGTGCTGCTGTAAAAGTGGCAGCCCCGGCTGTCGTGAATATTTTTACTACCCAAAAAGTCAAGCAACAGGCGCATCCTTTACTGACCGATCCGGTATTTCGTGAATTCTTTGGCGATCAGTTGCCTGACCAGTATGGACAAAGCCCGAATGAAAACAGTTTAGGTTCGGGTGTAATTGTACGTCCAGACGGTTATATCCTGACCAATAACCACGTGATTGCGCAGGCCGATCAGATTGTAGTGGCTTTGCAGGATGGACGTCGTGCCGAAGCTAAAGTGGTCGGAACTGACCCGGATACCGATCTGGCCGTGATCAAGATTGAACTGACGCAATTGCCAGTTTTGCCATTTAAACTCAGTGGCAATGAAGTCGGTGATGTGGTTCTGGCCATTGGTAATCCTTTTGGTGTTGGGCAAACCGTGACGCAGGGGATTATCTCGGCAACGGGCCGTTCAGATTTGGGTATCAATACCTATGAAGACTTTGTACAGACCGATGCTGCAATTAACCCAGGTAACTCGGGTGGTGCGCTGATTGATGTCGCCGGTAATTTAATTGGTGTGAATACTGCAATCTTCTCGCAGTCTGGTGGTTCGCTGGGGATTGGTTTTGCCATTCCGGCCAAAATCTGTCAGCAGGTGATGAATGCCATTTTGAAAGATGGCCGTGTGGTTCGTGGCTGGTTAGGGATCAGCTTATTACCTGCAGAGCGTGATGATGTCCTGCAACCCAAAGAAAAAGGTGTGACGGTCGCAGAAGTGCTACCGGATGGACCTGCTGCCAAGGCTGGAATCCAGCGTGGCGATAAGATTATGAAAGTAAATGAGGAAGAGATTAGTTCTGCCTCACATCTGATTAATTTTGTGGCCTTGCAAAAGCCAAACAGTACCATTCAGATTGAAATTGAGCGGGCAGGAAAAACCATGATCCTAGAGGTTGTGGTGACTGAACGTAAGGCACAAGACAGTGCTTCACAATATATTCCTCTGCCAGGCCAATAAGTTTGATTAAAAAAAATCCCTCATGATGAGGGATTTTTTTTATACTTTCTTTCAGCATGTTCTGATACAAAAGTGAAATATTAAGCGTTTTATAAATCATTTAGCTTAGTGAAATAACATTAAAAGAGAAAATAAAAATGAATTTTATGACGGCAGATCAGGCCAAAATTTTATCTAATGTTGCTAACCTGAATATTGAAATGTATAAGCCACGTCTGGCGCAACTGATTGAAGATAATGCCCGGCAAGGCAATACAGCGGTACTGACAGTTTTTCCCAAACATCTGCCTTTGGAAGAAATTCGGGGTCTTTCGGCAGAGCTGACTGAGCTCGGTTATAACGTGCGTTTTGAGGTACAGGAATTTTATTATAGCTTTAATGTCTACTGGCTATAATTTTATCAATTGTTCAAAAATACTTCTATTCAGGCATATATCTTGCTGCGTTCATCTCATAGTTAAAATATGAGAGTGATATGTCTTTATCTATTCATCTTGCAGCACAGGCAGATGCACCTTATATGGTGCTTTCGTCCGGATTGGGCGGACATGCCAGTTTCTGGAATCCTCAAATTAGAGTTTTACAGCAGCATTTTCATGTAGTCACTTATGATCAGGAAGGCTGTCATTCAGATTCTGAGCTATTGCCCACGTCTTATTCGATCGACCATATGGCCGGCCAGATTCTGGATTTATTGATCAATGATGGCATTCGAGAGTTTCATTTCATCGGGCATGCATTGGGCGGACATATCGGCATGCAATTAGCGACCTATCAGGCTGAAAGAAAGTTTAAGCTACTCAGTCTGACCATGTTAAATGCTTGGGGAGAGCTGGATGCTCATACTCAGAAGTGTTTCGAAGCCCGGACTTCGTTATTGCTCAATAGCGGGGCAGAGGCATATGTGAGAGCACAGGCTTTATTTCTTTATCCGCCGCAGTGGATTTCAACCCATATTGATCAGTTAACCGAAGCAGAAAATAAGCAGCTCCTTGACTTTCCACCGATCCAAAATGTTCTGGCACGCCTACAAGCCGTGCAGGCTTTTAAACTGAACACAGAGCATCAGCAAGCATTAAAAGATGTTCCTATACATCTAATTGCCAATCAGGATGATTTTCTGGTGCCTTATCAACGGTCACAGCAATTACAGCAATGCCTGCCGCATAGTCATCTCAGTTTACTCGCTACAGGTGCACATGCTTCCACCGTGACCGAGACAGATCAGGTGAATCAACTGATCCTTTCCTTCCTGATTTCCCCTTAGTTTGAAGATTTTTTTAAAGCCAGACCTCGTGTCTGGTTTTTTATTTTTTCTAATCAATCATTTTTGTAGCATCAGCATGGTTTTTACTTCGAATTGATGCATGAACTGCAAATGCAAAAATTGCTACGAGTGCACTTGAATGAAACAATATGTTCAAAATTGACTCATAGGTAAAAATGGTTATTTTACTAAAAATTCAAAAAATAAAATATTAAGTAATTGATAATTGTAAATTAAATATAGTTGGCACACGCTTTGCAATGTTTATCTTGTAAATAAAATTCCCGAAGTGGAATCAGAATTTTGAATAAGTGTTAAAAATAATGAGGTGTGAAAATGAAAATAGGTGTCTTCTGTCCAATCGGAAATAATGGCTGGTTACTCTCTGAAAATGCACCGCAGTACATGCCGACTTTTGAGTTAAACAAACAAATCGTACAGCGTGCTGAGCACTATGGTTTCGATTTCGCACTTTCTATGATCAAGCTGCGTGGCTTTGGTGGCAAGACTGAATTTTGGGAACATAACCTGGAAACGTTTACCCTGATGGCAGGTCTTGCGGCTGTCACCAGCAAAATTAAAATTTTCGCAACTGCCGCAACTCTGGTGATGCCACCTGCAATTGTCGCGCGCATGGCATCAACCATTGATTCGATTTCAAATGGCCGTTTTGGTCTGAATGTCGTAACTGGCTGGCAGCCACCTGAATATACCCAAATGGGTATGTGGCCAGGTAATGACTATTTTGGCAAACGCTATGAATATCTGTCTGAATATGTACAAATTCTGCGTGAACTTTGGGCGACTGGTAAATCAGACTTTAAAGGCGAACATTTCCAGATGGAAGATTGCCGTGTTAGCCCACGTCCACAAGCCGACATGAAGATTATCTGTGCAGGTCAATCTGATGCAGGTTTAGAGTTTTCTGCACAATATGCTGACTATAACTTCGTGTTTGGTAAAGGCCTGAATACTCCAACAGCTTATGCAGAAATTAATGACCGCCTCAAAGAAAAAACAGATGTGACTGGCCGTGATGTACAGACTTATGTGCTGTTTATGGTGATTGCTGCAGAAACTGATGAAGAAGCGCAAGCCAAATGGCAGCACTATAACGATGGTGCTGATATGGAAGCGATTAACTGGCTGATGAATCAAGGCGGTAAAGATACCACTTCCGGTGCAGACACCAATATCCGTCAAATGGCTTCTAGCGTATCTCCAGTGAATATCAATATGGGTACGCTGGTGGGTTCTTATGAAAATGTGGCACGAATGTTGGATGAAATTGGTGAGATCAAAGGTACGGAAGGCGTACTACTAACTTTTGATGATTTTATTCAAGGGGTTGAAGACTTTGGTCAAAAAATCCAGCCGCTAATGAAATGCCGTGATCATATTGTCATTGAAGATGAAGCGCCAGTTTTGGAGAAAAGCGCATGAGTGAATCAGTCGTAACAGCCGGTTTTACGGAAAAACTCGGCACAGGAAAAACGCTTAAAGCGGAACCCGAAGCGATTTGTCTTGCACCAGAACAGACAGCCTTGATTGTGATTGATATGCAAAATGCCTATACCTCTCAGGGTGGCTATCTGGATCTGGCGGGCTTTGATGTCTCGAAAACCAAGCCCGTGGTTGAAAATATTAAAAAGGCCGTTGATGCCGCACATGCAGCCGGTATTCAGGTGATTTATTTCAAAAATGGCTGGGATGCAGAATATAAGGAAGCGGGTGGTAAGGACTCTCCAAATTTCCATAAATCCAATGCCTTAAAGACCATGCGTAAACGTCCTGAATTACAGGGGCAATTGTTAGCAAAAGGTGGTTGGGATTTTGAGCTGATTGATGAGTTAAAACCACTGCCACAAGACCTGGTGATCGAAAAGCCACGTTATAGCGGTTTCTTTAATACCGCGCTGGACAGCATGTTGCGTGTAAGAGGAATTCGCAATCTGGTCTTTGTGGGGATTGCCACCAACGTGTGTGTGGAGTCGACACTACGTGATGGCTTCTTCTTAGAATATTTTGGTATCGCACTTGCTGATGCCTGCCATCAGGCCGGTCCAGTCGAAGCGCATGAAGCCAGTCTGTATAACATCAAGACTTTCTTTGGCTGGGTATCAGATACCAAAAATTTTGTAGAGACCTTTCAAAAAGAAAGTGAGTCACTAAAAGAAACTAAATTAGCTGTAAGCGCATAAAGAATTAAAGAACAGAATTAAGGAAAAAATAGTATGCCTAAAGAAATCATTATTCCAGCAGGAACATCGAAACCATTAGCACCGTATGTACCGGCAACCAAGGCAGACAATATCGTGTATGTATCCGGTACATTAGCTTTTGATGAAAATAATAATGTGGTGCATGTCGGTGATGCCGCAGCACAGACCCGTCATATTCTGGAAACTATCAAGCGTGTGATTGAGGAAGCAGGCGGCAGTATGGATGACGTGACCTTTAACCATGTCTTTGTCAAAGACTGGGCAGATTATGCTGCGATTAATGCAGTTTATGCAGAGTATTTCCCGGGAGATAAGCCGGCACGGTATTGCGTACAGACAGGTTTAGTCAAACCTGATGCGCTGGTCGAAATTGCTTCGATTGCCCATGTATAAGTCGATCTACCTGATTCAATCTCATTACTAGATGCCCCAGGTCTGAAACTGAATATTGACTTGGGGGCGGGAGAACAGCATGAATGCCAAACTATCTAAAATCATCACAGAAACAGTTGCAGAAAATAACGCATTAAATAAGGTTTTGGCGACTAACGCATCAGATGACATCTTTACCCAAGTTGATCAGCAGATTTTCCGTCAAGGCATGTCCAATCTCGGGGCTGCAGTCAATGTCATTACCACGCAAGGTGAGGCAGGACAGGCAGGATTTACTGCCTCAGCCGTATGTAGCGTGACGGATGCACCACCAACGTTGCTGGTGTGTCTGAACCGTTCTGCTTCAGTTTATGAAACCTTTAAAAAGAATCAGGTGTTGTGTGTGAATACCCTGGCATCACATCAACAACATCTTTCCAATCTGTTTGGTGGAAAAACACCAATGGCAGAGCGTTTCAGTCAGGGGAACTGGAAAACTTTGGTGACCCAGTCACCTGTACTTGAGGATGCCTTAGTCAGTTTTGACTGCGAGGTGGTCCAATGTTTATCCGTAGGCAGTCATGACGTGCTGTTCTGTGAGGTGAAAGCGATGTGCCAGAGTCAAGGCAATGCGCTGATGTACTTCAACCGTTCTTACTGTGAGCCACACAAAATGTGCTAATTCAATTCAATCCTAATCAAGGAGGGGAAGCCGATGCAAGAAAAAGAAACGTGGTTTCCAAAATTTAAGCCTTACCAAGGCAATCTCGATACCACACCCGTGCAAACAGATGAATATCTGCCTGCTGGGAAAAGTATTATTCTCGGGTTACAGCATGTGTTTGCGATGTTTGGGGCAACCGTGCTGGCGCCACTTTTAATGGGGTTTGATCCCAATCTCACGATTTTTATTACCGGGATTGGCACCATTTTATTTTTCCTGATCACTGGCGGTCGATTGCCAAGTTATCTGGGGTCTAGTTTTGCCTTTATTGGCGCCGTGGTGGCGGTCACAGGCTACTCCGGAGCAGGGGCGAATCCCAATATCGGGCTGGCGCTTGGCGGTACCATTGCTTGCGGTATTGTCTATGCCTTGATTGGTCTGCTGGTCATGAAAACCGGTACCAACTGGATTGAAAAACTGATGCCGCCAGTAGTGACAGGCGTGATTGTGATGATCATTGGTTTGAACCTGGCGCCAGTCGCAATTAAGAGTGTTTCAGCGAACCAGTTTGATTCCTGGATGGCATTAATCACCATTATCTGTATCAGTGTGATTGCTGTGTTTACCCGAGGAATGGTACGCCGTCTGTTGCTGTTATTGGGCTTATTGTCTTCCTATCTGATTTACTTCCTTTTCACAAACGTCATGGGCTTCGGATCTGCGATTGATTTTACCAAAGTCAGTGAAGCAGCATGGTTTGGTTTGCCGAATTTCCAGAGTCCGGTCTTTGAAATGAATGCCATGCTGATGATTGCACCAGTGGCCATTATTCTGGTTGCAGAAAATCTTGGGCACTTTAAAGCGGTATCCGCAATGACTGGTAAAAATCTGTCGCCGTATATGGGACGCGGTTTCTTTGCAGATGGGGTTTGTACTTCATTATCCGCTTCTGTCGGCGGTACCGGGATGACCACTTATGCTGAAAATATCGGTGTGATGGCAGTGACCAAAGTGTACGCCACCACCGTATTTATTTTTGCCGGGATCTTCGCTATTTTGCTGGGACTTTCACCTAAATTTGGTGCGGTGATCAGTACCATTCCAGTAGCTTTATTGGGTGGTGCATCGATTGTGGTCTTCGGGTTGATTACCGTGGCTGGTGCCAAAATCTGGGTGGATAACCATGTTGATTTTACCAAGAACAGTACCCTGATTATTGGTGCGGTGTGTCTGATTATGGGGACAGGTAATTATAGCTTGCAGATTGGTGGTTTCGATTTGGGTGGTATCGGTACTGCGACTTTGGCTGCGATTTTGTTGAACCTGTTCCTAAATCGTGGTGAAGATAAAGAATTGCCTGAACCTGCATCGACCGCAACAGAAGTTGAGGTTAAGCCAGTCGCTTAATATAAGGAGTATTTTTTGAGTCATACAGTTGCATTTTTAGGACTTGGGGCAATGGGCTGGCATATGGCCTCCCATTTGCCAAAACTCGGACATCCGGTTTGGGTCTGGAACCGGACTGAACAGAAAGCGCTAGATCATGCTCAATCTTTCAGGACTCAGGCAGTGGGTATTGAACAGGCGGTTCAGGCAGATTTTATTTTTTCTTGCTTGCCGACCAGTCAGGATGTAGAGAAGCTAATTGCTGCACATCCACCTAAACCGGGTGCAATCTGGATTGACTGTACCAGCGGTGTACCAGAATCGGCCCAAAAACTGGCAAATCGATTGGAGCAACAGGGAAGCTATTACCTGGATGCTCCGGTATCTGGTCAGACTGTTGGGGCAGAAAAAGGCACTTTAACCGTGATGGTGGGAGGAAGTGAATCTGCCTTTACGCAAGCCAAACCGGTCATTGCTGCTTTTGCTGGGTTGATTGAATATGTGGGAGAAAGTGGTTCCGGTTTTGCAGTGAAAGCCATTAACAATACTTTGATGGCTACGCATTTATGGGCGCTGGCTGAAGGCTTAACTGTACTGAAAGGGCAGGGAGTTGACTTAAGCAGTGCGTTGAACTGTATTAATCATTCCAGTGGTAAAAGTAGCATGTCGGAAAATATCATGGCGCAGCGTGTACTGAGCCGTGAGTTTCATAAAACCTTTGCGCTGGATTTATTGCAGAAAGATATTGGTATTGCTTTAGAACTGGCGCAACAGCAGCAACTGGATTTATCAGTGATGTCTTTGGTGCAACAACAGTTTCAGCAGATTGCCAGACCTCAGGCCAGCCAGCTGGATTTTTCCGCTGCGGTACAAGGATTGGAACAACGTACGCAAATTGAATTAAGGGGATAAAGTTTTTATTAAAACCTGTTATTAAGAGAAATAATTAATTTTCAATTAAGTTCATCGCAATAGATTTCTTTATCTAAAATATAAAAATCCGGGGATTTAAAATTCCCGGACTTTTATTTCAATTGCTTTAAATAGCCTAAGCAATTTTAAAACTATCTATCACTTTAATTACCAATCTGCATTCATCTCTTAATTCTACTGATTCGTTTCATATTCCTGAATCACTTCAAGTGCAGCACGAAAGGCTTCCTGGGTTGCTGGTGCGCCGCAGTAAGGCAGGCTATGCAGCAGCACTTCCTGAATTTCCTCAACCGTTGCGCCGTTATTTAAGGCACCTCGCACATGGCCTTTTAGTTCAGTAGGACTTTTTTGAGCTGTAAGGAAGGCAATGGTAATTAAAGAGCGGTATTTACGCGGTAACACACCTTCACGTTGCCAGGTCGAACCCCAGGCATGTTCATTAATCCAGTCCTGTAATGGCTGGGTAAATGGAACGGTATTTTCCTGAGCACGCTTCACAAAGCTTTCACCCATCACTTCAGTACGGACTTTCAAGCCATTTTCATAATCTTGTTGTGACATTGTCTACCCTCAATTTTCTTATAGGGCTAGCTTAGTACTTTCCATCCAAAATACCATCGTGCAATAGTCGTAAAAAAGTGGCTGAAAAGCCACTTGTGAAGCTTCCAGAGTAAAGTAATAAAATGACTTCACTCTGGAATTTATGACACCTTAACTTCAAGTTTTATTTAAGGAGATACTGAGTGTGAAGGATCAGTTTGCACTGAAGTATCCGTTCCTTTGGCATCTTCCTTGATGAGATACGGATTCTCAAGCTCCAATACTTCCTGCAAATGCAGATCAAATACATCGGTCAACATGCTGTCATAACGGCGCGCATTATAGTGCAGCAGTTTTTCTGCTTCCTGATCATTAATAAAGCCTTGTAGCTGTGCATCTGCCACATGCTCTGCAAAGCTTAAACCCTTGAACTGGTCTTTATTTTCTGCTTTTTTAAAGCGATCCCACAGCTGTTCAATGTCCAGCAACATGGTGAAAGTAGATTCCATACGGCCGGTGACATCATGTTCATGAGTATTGTAATAGACATGTTTTTTCAAGACCTGGCGGAAAGCATTGTCTTCCATCATACTGTTCGCTACCTGCTGTTTCAGCTGGTCTGATGGTTTCTGTACCGGACGGCCAAATGGGAAGCATAACAGTTTGACCATGCCTGCTGCTGCACCTGATGGAAAGTTGGCAAACAGGTCAAAAAAAGCTTCTTGCGCTGTATATAGAGATTTTTCTAATGCAAGCTGTGCATGTAAACGCTCATCTTCAGTCTTTTTGCTATGCTCAAAAAATTTGAGAATTGAGGAAGCAATAAACAGATGTGCATGAATATCGGCCAGACGACCCGAAAGCATTTCCTTACGTTTGATATCCCCTGCGAGTAATCCTAGACACATATCCGCAGTTAAAGCAAAGTTGGCACTCAGCCGGTTAATGATCTTGTAATAAGGACGGGTAAAGTCAACAGCACTTTGCGGCGCAGCATTGGAGCCACCTGTAAAGGCATAGGCAAAGGAGCGAGCAGTCCGGTTAAAGGTGTAACCCAAATGCTTAAACAGCAAGTTATCAAAAGGATTTAGAGCCGCTGCCGGATCTTCTGCTTGTAAGAGCTGTAATTCTTCATAAAGATAAGGATGGCAACGCATTGAACCCTGACCGAAAATCATCAGGGAACGACTAAGAATATTGGCGCCTTCAACCGTAATGGAGACTGGAATTGCCTGATAATAAGGCGCCAGAAAGTTACGCGGACCCATCTGAATGGCGCGGCCACCGACCACATCCATACCGTGATTGACCACTTTACGCATGCCTTCTGTCGCATAATATTTGGCAATCGCTGTCATTACGGCAGGCTTGCCGCCCTGATTCAAACCACAGGTGACCAGATAACGGAAAGCCTCCAGCATATAGGTATCACTGGCGATTTCACTGGTGGCTTCCTGAACACCCTCAAACTTACCAACTGAAATTTTGAACTGCTGACGGATGCGAGAGAAAGCGCCGACATTTAAATAAGTCATTTCTGAAGTAGAAGTAGACAGCGCTGGTAGGGAAATGCCACGACCGACTGCCAAACATTCCATCAGCATGCGCCATCCTTTACCGGCATTTTTTACGCCACCAATAATCCAGTCCAGTGGAATAAAGACATCTTTACCTTCCACTGTTCCATTCATGAATGGCGGTCCCGGGTTATGCCGTGGTCCCACTATTACGCCTTCATGACTGGCAGGAAGCAGGGCACAGGTAATGCCATATTCAGTCTGTTCACCCAAAAGATGATCCGGATCATACATTTTAAAGGCCAGACCCACCACTGTCGCAATTGGTGCCAAAGTAATCCAGCGTTTGGAAAAATTCATTCTCAGACCGAGTACTTCCTGACCTTCAAACTGGCCATAGCAGACTACACCGGTATCAGGAATCGCACCAGCATCGGAACCGGCCTCCGGACTGGTCAAACCGAAACAGGGAATTTCTTCGCCTCGCGCCAGACCCGGCAGATAACGGTCTTTCTGTTCTTCGGTACCATAATGCAGTAACAGCTCGCCTGGTCCGAGTGAGTTCGGTACCATACAACTCACGGCTGTGGTCAGAGATCGCGAAGCAATCTTGCTCATCACCCGACTTTGGGCAAAGGAGCTAAAGGCACGACCGCCGTATTCTTTGGGAATAATCAGGCCTAAGAAACCATGTTCCTTAATATATTGCCAGACATGATCAGGCAGCGCTTTCTGCTCATGGATTTCCCATTCATCCAGCATGCTGCACAAGGTCTCAACCTCATTGTCCAGAAAAGCTTGTTCTTCTAGCGATAATTTGGGATAGGGATAACTGTTAAAGGTTTCCCATTTCGGTGCACCCATAAACAGTTCTTTTTCCCACCAGCTGGTTCCGGAGTCCAGTGCTTCACGTTCTGTCGGGCTGATACTCGGCATGGCATTGGCCAGTGCTTTATAGGCCGGTTTAGAAATGAACGACATACGTAAAGGGTCGATCATCACCACAAGGCTAATCAGGATCAGCGGAATGCCGAGAATAAGTGACCATGGGCTAATAAAGGCACAGACTACTGACATGACAATTAGTGCAATTGCACCCGCGCTACGAGAGAGCTGAAAATAGAAAACCGCCCATAAACTAAGTAATAGCAGTAGTACAGCAAATATAAATAGCATTGTTATAGTTCTCCAGATTTATACAACGCTGCCTGTGCCGAGATCTCATAGAATTTTTGTCACAGTTCATTCATTTTTTTTGTCGCTTGAGGATCGGACAGGTTCAGCATTGCACGTGTGAGAATGATCGTTTTCAAGTCTTGCAACGATATTTTTAAATCTTTCATCTATTTATGAGATTGTTTGAAAAATGCTCAGTCTTCAAGTGAGAACGCGCAAAGAAATGTGAAGATAAGTAATGACTTAATCTTATCTAAAATAAAAAATGGGGGTTTAACACTCAGTAAAAATTTAAATTGAAGAAATAAAAAAACCCTCTACAAGAGAGGGCTTTTATTTCATTGGTTTAAACAGGATTAAGCTTCAATGGCCTGAACTGCAATTTTTTTGGCAGGATCCACTTTACGACGCACTGCTGGTACAGGTTCGCCGTAGTATTGGCGGTCGGCAAAGTAGCTTGAACGAACCATTGGTGCTGCCCAGATATTACGGAAGCCCAGTTTTTGACCATGTTCGGTATAACGCCCGAATTCTTCAGGTGTTACGAAGCGGTCAATCGCTGCATGTTCTTTTGAAGGCTGCAAATACTGACCAATGGTTACATAGTCCACGCCATGCGCATGTAAATCATCAAGCAGGGCAAGTACTTCTTCTTCAGTTTCACCAATACCCACCATCAGACCACATTTGGTTGGTACGTCCGGGCAGTATTCTTTAAACATTTTCAGCAGGTTTAAAGAGTGTTGATAGTCAGAACCTGGACGCATGGCTTTATATAAACGCGGTACAGTTTCGATATTGTGGTTAAACACATCTGGCGGACATTCAGTCATGATACGCAGCGCGATATCCATACGGCCACGGAAGTCCGGCACCAGAATTTCGAGTAAGGTATTTGGGCTTAGAGCACGTGCTTCTTTAATACAATCGACAAAATGCTGTGCACCGCCATCCAGTAAATCATCACGGTCTACCGAAGTGATTACCGCATATTTCAAACCCAGGTTGGCAATGGTCTCAGCCATATGACGCGGTTCATCTGCATCCAGTGCATTTGGACGGCCATGAGCCACATCACAGAATGGACAGCGACGGGTACAGATATCACCCATAATCATAAAGGTCGCAGTACCGCCACCAAAACATTCAGGCAGGTTTGGACAGGCGGCTTCTTCGCACACCGTATGTAATTTTTGCTGACGTAATGTAGTTTTAATACGTTGAACTTCTTCAGGTGCCGCCATTTTCACCCGGATCCAGTCCGGCTTGCGTGGCGTTTCAACCGTAGGAACAACTTTTACAGGAATGCGGGCAACTTTTTCCGCACCGCGAAGTTTGACGCCCTGTTCAGGTTTACGGTTTTCAGACATATTCAACTTTTCCACTGTTTTTGAAGGGGGAGATACTCAAAGATAGCGCAGTTATTATAACGGACTTCGTTCTAAATAGGGCAAAAAGGGGTATTCATTTAAAAAATGTTCTTATCAAGCAATATATGTGAGTTAAATACACCAAATCAACAGGATTTACGTCATAATAAGAGTGTAGATTAAAGTGAATTTTTTAATTTTGAGGAGCGTTGAATGCCACGTAAAAAAGAGGTCGTTAGTGGGACTTTCGTTAAATATGATGCGGTAGTTCTAGGTTCGGGCCCTGCGGGCGAAGGCGCGGCAATGAAACTTGCCAAATCTGGTAAGCGTGTTGCAATCGTTGAGATGCGTGAACAGCTGGGTGGTAACTGTACCCATGTCGGTACGATTCCAAGTAAAGCATTGCGTCAAACAGTATCCAGTATTATCCGTTATCAACGTGATCCACTGTTTCAAAAAGTTGGGGACTGGAAGCAGTTCACTATGAAGCAAGTGTTGCGTCATGCACATAAAGTTATTCAACAACAAGTAGATACACATTCACGTTTCTACGACCGCAATAAAATTGATATTTATCATGGTCGTGCCTACATTCAGGATCAAAATACCATTTTTGTATTTAACCCAGATGGCATTAAAGAAACGCTGATGTTTAAGCAACTGGTCATTGCCAGCGGCTCGCGTCCATATCGTCCAGACATTCTTGATTTTAATCATCCACGTGTATTTGATTCAGACAAAATTCTGGATCTGGACTATTCCATCCAGAAAATCATCATTTATGGCGCAGGTGTAATCGGTTGTGAATATGCCTCGATCTTTATTGGTTTGGGACATAAAGTTGACCTGATCAACACCCAACACAAACTTTTAAGCTATCTGGATGATGAAATCTCTGATGCGCTGTCTTATCACTTGCGTGAACAGGGTGTGCTGATTCGTCATAATGAACAGATCGACTTTTTAGAAACATTTGACGACCATGTGGTGATGCACACGCAAAGCGGCAAGAAAATTAAAGCCGACGCGATTTTGTGGTGTAATGGCCGTTCAGGCAATACCGATGGTCTAGGCCTTGAAAATGTCGGCCTGAAACCGAACAGCCGTGGTCAATTGACTGTGAATGATCAATATCAGACTGAAGTAGAAAATATCTACGCTGCCGGTGATGTAATCGGTTGGCCTTCACTAGCCTCTGCTGCCTATGACCAAGGTCGTTGCGCGGGTGCCAATATGAGCGGCGAGAAAGACGTTGCGCCGGTGACTGATATTCCAACCGGGATTTACACCATTCCTGAGATTTCTTCGATTGGTAAGACTGAACAGCAGCTGACTGAAGAAAAGATTCCGTATGAAGTCGGTCAGGCATCATTCCGTCATTTGGCACGTGCACAGATTACCGGAGATACTATGGGCGAATTAAAGATTCTGTTCCATCGTGAAACACTGGAAGTTTTGGGTGTACATTGCTTCGGTAATAATGCCTCTGAAATTATCCATATTGGTCAGGCAGTCATGAACAGCCCGAACAATACCATCAAGTACTTCGTAGAAACCACGTTTAACTATCCGACTATGGCTGAAGCGTATCGTGTAGCCACACTGAATGGTATGAACCGTTTATTCTAAGTGAGATATTTGACTTAGACAGAAAAACCGCAAGTCTTCACTTGCGGTTTTTTTATTGGAAGTGATTAAGTCAGTCAAGTTGATCAAATCGAATTTTTAAGCCGCCATTTTTCGGCATTCTTCAGCACAGCGGCGGCATGCTTCGGCACATTGCTGACAATGTTCATCTTCATGATGACCACATTCTTCTACACAGTAGTCACAGGCTTTCGCACAAAGTTCACATATTTCATGCATGAATGGAGATTGCTTTTGTTCCATACGGGCACACAACTGACAGATATCTGCACAGTCCAGACAGCGCTGGATACACTCCCGCATCATCTCCAGATCTTCTTCTTTAAGACAGGCACTGGCACAGTTGGCACAGGCCAGGGAACAGTTCATACAGGTTTGAACACAATCTGAAAATTGAAGCTGATTCATTGTCGTTTCCTCTTTCCATAGGTTTGTTGCTGATTTTCTAATAAGCTAAGCAGAAAAAGGAAAATACACTAGGTAGATTAGGTGAGGAAAAGTAAACAGCTACTTTGTTTTGTTAGAGATCTACTGGATCATGAGCGATAGTTGGAATTAATTTTTTTATTTGAAAATAAAAAACCATTGAGGCGGTCAAAGTCTCAATGGTGGAAGATCGACATGATGAATCGTAATTTTTGAAGGGTTAAACTAGCTCTACCTTTCTCGTTATTCTCGTTTTTATTATTAAAACGGACGGCTACCCGCCAGACTGATGCGTTTCAATAAACGGCGCTGATCTGCCGGGAATGGACGGCGTGAGTGTAAGGTCACCTGATTATCCCAGAACACGATATCGCCAATTTCCCAGTGATGTTCATAAGCGAATTCAGGTTTCGAAATATGCTCACGTAATTTGGCGATCAGTTGACTGCCAGCCTGATCATCATAATTGACCAGCTCGACTTCGGTATGGGTGTTTAGCCAAAGCGCTTTACGGCCGGATTCAGGATGAGTGCGCACCAGTGGATGTGGATAAGCATGGCTTAAAATCGGTTGATCTTTAAAACGATACAATGGGCTTGAACCATAACCTTGATCATCAGTTTGATCTCTGGTTTTTTGACGGCGCACGAAAGGGTTGTAAGTAATCAGTTGTAGCTGATCGATCTCTACCTTGGTTGCTTCATCGAGTGCATCATAGGCTTTAATGGTGTTGATCCAGCTGGTCTGTCCGCCGTCCTGAGGCAGTTCAATTGCATACAGAAGGGAGCCAAAAGAGGGTAATGGTGTCCATTGATGATCGGCATGTGGAGTTAGTTCACCATGCCCAGTGTAATCTCCCTGACCGACGGCATTGGACACCGGCACGACATCGGGTGGAATGCCGCTATCCGACTGCGCAGCCAGTACCGGTGTATCTGCACCTGGGCGGAAAATGGAACCGAAATAAGTTGAAAACGCCAAGTATTGTAAATCATCCAGACTTTGCTGCTTAAAGATCAAAATCAGATGCTCGGCCAGCGCCTGTTTTAACTTTAAAATGGTTTTGGATGATTGGACTTTACGGGCATCCAAGCCATAGACCACTGCACCTAAGGCCTGACCGGTTTGCGGTACAATCTTGATTTCATCCGGATGTTGAAATTGATCTTGCTGATGCCAGCGTGGAGCATCATGAATCGCTTGTGAAAGTTGGGTTAAGCTGGTCATTATCAAGTCTCAGAATTTTCTTATTGATCAAAATCTAAGAAAATTCCAGACTGAAATAAAATCAAAAGAAATGATAAGTTTATGAATAATCTGTTATTTTTACTATTCAGTTGATTTTGAAACATTTAACTTATTGTGCGATGGATTGCGCATTTTCTGCTGAGGATATTTCGACAGTTTAGTGTGCGCAGAAAGCCTGATTAAAATATTCAAACAGCTGAGGGGTTTGTAACCACAGGCCAATCGACAAAGCCAGTAAAAGCAGGATTGCCACCACAATCGAGAGTTTGAGTTTCAGTAGAGAATCAGTCATGGACGATTTGCTCCTCATTGACCCAGAAATGCACCAGTACGCCAAAAATGCTGAGGACAATTGATAGCATCCACACCGCATTATAATTGCCGCTCAAATCATGGTTGACTCCACCGAGCCAGCCACCGAAAAACGAGCCAACCTGATGGGTAAAGAACACAATGCCACTGAGCATGGTCAGATATTTCACCCCGAACATATTCGCCACAATACCATTGGTCAGCGGAACGGTTGATAACCAGAGTAGTCCCATAATGACACCAAAGGTATAGACTGTCCATGTGCTGAGAGGCAGCATGAGAAAAGCAATAATCGCAATTCCACGCAGGGCATATAATCCCATTAACAGATGCGGTTTGGAATATTTGCCACCAAGCCAGCCGGCCGTATAGGTGCCTACCACATTAAACAAACCCACTAAGGCTAAGAAAATTGTACCAGTTGTGGCATTAAAGCCATGATCAATCAGATAGCCCGGCAGGTGGATGCCAATAAAAACGACCTGAAAACCACAAACAAAAAAGCCCATGGCCAGAAACCAAAAGGGTTTATGATTTTTCACTACCAGCAGAATCTGTTTAAAGCTGAGTGAGACTTTATTGGAGGTAGAGGCTGCGTTGGGATTAACATACATCGGTGCTTTCAGCATCCAGGCCAATGGCACAATCAGTGCAATTAAAATGGCACTGACCACCAGCGCCGCTGACCAGCCGACATTCTGTAATAGTAGCAGGGTCGAAGGCAGCATAATAAACTGACCAAAAGAACCTGCGGCACTGGCAATACCCATCGCCAAACTGCGCTTTTCTGGTGGGGCAGCACGCCCGACCGCAGACAATAACACCGGAAATGAAGTAGCTGACAGGGCTAGACCTAAAATTAAACCGACACTCAGATTTAACAGTAAGCCGGTCGAGCTAACTGCCATCAACAGTAGACCAATTGAATATAAGGCTCCGCCTACAGCTACCACAATCTTGCTGCCATATTTATCGGCAAATGCCCCGGTAATCGGCTGAACTGCACCCCAGATCAGGTTTTGCATGGCAATGGCCAGGCTAAAAACATTATGACCCCAGCCAAATTCTTCGCTCATCGGCACCAGATACAAGCCAAATGCATGACGTACACCCAATGACAGTGCCAGAATGATGGCAGAGCCAATCAGCATAAAAATAAGAGCTTTGGAAAATTGACTGTCAGCCATACGTCATTCATGCCTATAAAGTTGATATGTATAGTATTCGATTCAAGCAATAGAGGCGATTAAATAAATATTGATCAAAAGATAAATTTTTTTTATTAATATATTAAGCCTAAAAAAACGGCCGAAGCCGTTTTAATTAAAAATCGGATATTGAGCTTAGAAACGCATCCCAATCCCGGCATAGGCCAGAATCGGATTGACTTCGATATCGGCTTTAGAGCGAATCAGTTCACCTAGATTTGCATCTGTCACTGTAATTGTCGTGTCATTTTTTAGATGTGCATAAGAGACTGAACCTACAGCAAACCAGGTGTCATTAAAGTCATAGCTAAAGCCGACCGTGGCCACGGGCGCGAAAGCATCGGATGCTTCAAGTTTGACTTTTGGATCGGCCCCTTCATTTGGCGTACCATCTAGAGAAGCACCTGCTTTGTTTCGTTTAATGTTGGCAATCATATGTCCGGCAGCAATCAGGTCCTGCTCGGTACGTGAGTTAATTTCCAGTTCATTGAAATAGGCATACATCACACCTAAGCCGACATAAGGCCGGAATTTATTGATCCCTGTTTTACCAAAGTGATACTGGAATTCAAAGGCAGGTGTCCAGGCGCGGGCAGAGGCGGCCGGCCCATAAGCTTCCAGATCAGTAATGAGAATATCATTTTTTAATTCAATGCCGGGTAAATCAATTCCACCTGGAATTTGTGGAATCAAATCAAGACTTGGAGTCGCAAGCGCAGAGAAAGGAGCATAAATTTTACCACTGCCTTGCAAGTCTACTTTAGGTGGAATGCCGGCTTTCATTTCAAAAGAAATATTATCGGTAAAATAGTAATTGGTCATGATGCCTAAAGTGGTGACATCATCCGCTTCCAGGCCAGTACCAGGATTATTCCAGCTTTCCAGTCCATAAATTTCAGCTCGCCCACTGAGCGCTGCAGGCAGTGTTTCTGTACCAAGTCGATCCAGAATATTAACAAAAACAGAGGAAAGGTTTGGATCCATGTCTGGATCAAGATTATTTTTCACAGAGTCAATTGAGATATCACCTACTTGTGATGTTTCACCTTCTTTGACAGCAGTATTCACTTTAAAGGGCTGGGCCTTGCCTTGCGGCATCACATGCAATGCACCGACCGATACCGAAAAGCGCTTAAAGCCATCTCCATCTTGCAAGCTAAAATAAGGGGAATCTGCATGCGCGACCATAGGTAAAGTGGCTAGGCCTGCCATACATGCCAGCAATGTTTTCATTGATTTGGAACTCCATGTCCAGTTTGTTTATTCGTTTTTCTAGTTAACTAATTATGTGAATTGCCTTAAAAAATTCAGTTATAGAACAACAGGTCAAAAGTTAAGCGATGGTTAATATTGGTAACCGATGTATATTTTTTGTTTATCTCTCTTGAGTTTTAAGAAATGAGTAGTATGTAAAAATCATTACTTTACCCTACTAGCTGAAGTATAAAAGTGAAGAAAATTTACTCTTGAGAGCGTTAAAATTTCAATCCTATGAATTTTTATCATGGAAGATATAGAGAAGAGTTTAGGTAAATTTTAGGCTGCATTGATTCAAGCATTTACCATCACGGGATCATTTTTTATTTTTCAAAAACAAAAGCATATGAATTTATCCAAGATCCTGCTACCCAGTCGACTGAGTTTTTTTGTACAATAGCTGCATATATTATTGAGTGAATCACATGAGCACCCAAACTCCTCCCAAAAAAAAGCCCCTGGTTAATTTACCTTTCCCGATCAAACAGGCAGAGCAAAATGCTGCAGAAGAAGTTCTGGAAGATTTAAGACCAAGACCACAGCGTTATGCTGACCGTACCTGGATGCCACCACGTGGCACTCGCCGTTCAATGGGCAAACGCTAATTGATCAGACTCAAAAAGCTATGATAAATCATGGCTTTTTTTATGGAATTTTTTTAGGGAGTTAGTGATCAATATTTGATTTAATTTTCGAACAAAAAGAAATTAAAACTCAGATTTATCCAAATTTTTTTCAATTTTATTCTTAATAAAGCAAACGAAATATTTAAGCTCTCTAAATGCCGACCAAAATAAAATCCACACCTGGTTGATTTCATATTCGACATTTTAGCCGTCCATAAAAAAAGCCAATTCAAACATTGGCTTTTTTGAAAGATATTTTGATAGCACTAACGAATGCTTTTACGCGCTTTATTTTCCGGTTTCGGTGGCGCAATTTCTCGCTCACCTTGCCAGACATCAATAAAATCTTTCTCGTTAATATTATAAAGTTCTAGGAGTGCTAAAATCACGCCTCCAAACAACATGGCACCTTCTGAATGGCTCTGAAAATCGACCAGCTTGGTATTCAGGTTGTGCAGGATATCTTCAATTTCAAAGACACGTTCCCGCCCATTGCTGTCGGTCGGATAGATCTGGGTATTTAAAATAATTCTCGCCAAGCTTTTTTCATTTTCGGTCAAAGGCAGTTCTTCAATCAACTCATCACTGGCCGGAGTTAAAATGACCGAATCACGGAATATGGTGTGTAAAAAATTTGCGCTTAATTTTGGCAGCGGCTTTTCGACAAAAGGACGGAAAGATTGCGGGAAAATGACATTGCGTGAGATGCCTTTAAACATCGGTGCAATTTCCTCGACCTTATAACCTGCGATCCCACAGCCCAAGGAAGTAATAAAATATTTATTTTTAGGATGATTTTTGGTGTAAATCTTAAAGTCATCAATATAGTGCTGGATTTGTGAGAGCGGCATTTGTTGCAAATGCTCGTTCATGGTGGGAATGGCATAGCTCTGACCCGCCCAGCCACGACCCACGCCCATGACTGCACCAAAATGCTCAAGTGCCGTTCTGGCTGCTCCACCACCGTGTTGTCCAGCCAAGTTGCTGCCAAAAACAAAAACCGTATTTTCCGGAAGGGATTTAACAATACTTTCATCGTGATAGTGGTAAGTCATAATTGTCGATTCTAGGCCATCCTGATCTTCATGTTGCCTTTGAAATGAAAAGGGGTCAAGGCAAAATTGTGCCGGACTAGCCAAACAGATAGAGTATTTCACCCATAAGCCAAAACAGGATACCGAGTACGCCCAAATAAAGCTGCTGGCTGAAAATGATTAGTTTGTTCTGTATTTATTCCCTTTGTAACTGTATATTTTATTAATGATTTTTCAAAGCAGATAGCGATTAAAGCGCTAACAAATAATGAATAGTAATATTGTTTTATTTTACCAAACAGAAACCTAAGCAGGGATTGAGTAATTCCAATTTACCCTCATAATAAATCAAATCTATATCCGCAGCGAAGTCAGCGAAAGCTATGAGTGATAAAAAGCCCTTTGAATTAGTGACCAGTTATCAACCAGCAGGCGATCAGCCACAGGCCATTGCAAAGCTGGTCAAAGGCATTGAACAGGGTTTTCATGATCAGCTTTTACTGGGGGTAACAGGCTCTGGTAAGACCTATACCATGGCCAATGTCATTGCCCAGACCCAGCGTCCGACCATAGTCATGGCACATAACAAAACCTTGGCTGCGCAGCTTTACGGCGAATTTAAAGCGTTTTTCCCGAATAACGCCGTTGAGTATTTTGTCAGTTATTATGATTATTATCAGCCAGAAGCCTATGTTCCATCTTCAGATACTTTTATCGAGAAAGATGCTGCAATTAATGACCATATTGACCAGATGCGCCTTTCCGCGACCCGTTCACTCTTAGAGCGACGTGATGCGATTATTGTCGCATCGGTGTCTGCCATTTATGGTTTGGGTGATCCGAATGCCTATATGAGCATGTTGCTGCATGTGGTGGAAGGCGATCGCATTGGCCGTGATGATATTATTCGCCGTCTGGTCGAGATGCAGTATTCGCGTAACGAACTGGAATTTCTGCGTGGTACTTATCGTATTCGCGGCGAAATTATTGATATTTTCCCGGCAGAATCGGATCAGGATGCGATCCGGATTGAACTGTTTGATGATGAAGTTGACTCCATTCGCTGGTTTGATCCGCTGACCGGGAAAATGGTTCGTAAAGTGCCTCGCGTCACTATTTATCCTAAAAGCCATTATGTTACGCCGAAAGACAATTTATCCCGTGCGATTGAAACCATCCGAGACGAACTCAAAGAGCGACTGGTGTTCTTCCGTGAAAATGACAAGCTGCTGGAAGCCCAGCGCATCGAGCAGCGCACACGCTATGATCTGGAAATGATGCAACAACTGGGTTATACCAACGGCATTGAAAACTATTCACGGCATTTGTCGGGCCGTCCTGCGGGTGAAGCACCACCAACCTTGTTCGATTATATTCCGGATGATGCCTTGCTGATTATTGATGAGTCACATGTGACGGTGCCGCAGATTGGCGCCATGTATAAGGGCGACCGTTCGCGTAAAGAAAATCTGGTGAATTACGGGTTCCGTTTGCCAAGCGCGCTGGATAACCGGCCGATGAAATTTGAGGAATGGGAACGGATTGTGCCGACGACTGTTTATGTCAGCGCAACGCCCGCACGTTACGAGCTGGAAAAATCCCAACAGATTGTCGAGCAGGTGGTACGTCCAACTGGTCTGATTGATCCAGAAATTGAAATCCGTCCAGTTCTGACGCAAGTCGATGATGTGCTTTCAGAAATTAATTTGCGTAAAGATATTAATGAGCGGGTGCTGGTTACAACCTTGACCAAGCGTATGGCTGAAGATTTAACCTCTTATTTGAAAGAATACGGGATTAAGGTCGCTTATTTACACTCGGATATCGATACTGTTGAACGTGTCAAAATCATTCATGAACTGCGTACTGGGGTGCATGATGTACTGGTTGGGATTAACCTGCTACGTGAAGGGCTGGATATGCCGGAAGTGTCACTGGTCGCCATTCTGGATGCGGATAAAGAAGGTTTCCTGCGTTCCGAGCGCTCTCTCATTCAGACCATTGGCCGCGCTGCACGTAACCTGAAAGGTAAGGCGATTCTGTATGCAGACCGAATCACTGATTCGATGCAGAAAGCCATTGATGAGACAGACCGTCGTCGTGCCAAGCAGATTCAGTTTAATGAAGAACATGGCATTACCCCGCGCAGTGCAGTGCGTCAGGTGATCAAGGAAATTGATACCGGTGAAGTATTGGATGATGATTTAATTGAATTGAAAGCCTCGGATCAGGCACGTGCGATCAGTGCAGATGAGCGGCATATCATGGCAGATCCAAAAATGTTTGCGAAACACATTAACAAGCTTGAAAAGGAAATGCTGAAAGCTTCCAAAGAGCTTCAGTTTGAGCAGGCTGCGCGTATGCGTGATGAAATTGTGCGTTTAAAAGCCCAGATGTTTGATTGATTGTTGTTGCATTAAATCTTATTTAAATGACGTAAAATCAATCACAAAGAAAACATAATGTAACAAATTTAGGAATTGGATAAAGCTATTGTATGAACAGAAATTTTTAAATAAATATTTTGTGAACATGCAATAGGTATCTTTATGACAACTCAAAAATTTTCACGTACTGGATTAAAGCTGGCAAAAATTGCGGTGGGTAGTGCGGTTCTTCTTGGTTTGGGCGCCGCTACCATGGCTTATGCGAAAGACGAGCCATTACCGACCATTGAGAAAGTTGAACTGGACCGTTATCTGGGAACATGGTACGAAGTAGCACGCAAACCTTTGTATTTTCAAAACAAGTGTGATCGCGATGTCACAGCGACCTATACTTTAAATGAAAATGGCAATATCGTGGTGGATAACCGCTGCATTAAAAAAGATGGTGGACAAACCCAGTCATTGGGCGAGGCATTTGTGCAAAATCCACCGCAGAATACCAAGTTAAAAGTCAGTTTCTTACCAGACTTTATTCGTTGGATTCCGGTCGCTCGTGGCGATTATTGGGTCTTAAAACTGGATGAAAATTATCAAACTGTTCTGGTCGGTGAGCCAAAACGTAAATATATGTGGATACTCTCACGTGATCCTCAATTGGATAAAAATGTGGTAAATGAATATTTACAATATGCACAGTCTGTCGGTTATGACCTGAGTGATGTAATTCATACTAAACAAACTCAAAGATAAAAAGATCGTCTTAATGGGAACCATGCTATGGCATGGTTTTTTATTTTATGAGTCGAAAGACAATCTAAAATCGAGAGATAACTACATTTTAAATAGATGAAGCATCAAGCTTTCTATTGTACTAATCGTTATAATGCCGGCGAATGAAAGTAGAGTTTAACTATGTATAAAGGCATCGCGTTATCTGTCTTGGCCTCTGTGGTTTTTGGAGTGCTGTATGTATTTACGCCTTTTTTACAGCCTTTAGATAGTGAACAGACTTTTGCTTGGCGTATGCTGGCGACTTTACCATTCCTCACAGCCTTTATGTGGTGGTCGGGTGATCTGAAACATATTAGCAATATCTTTAAGCGGGTGTTGCAACAGCCTTCATTCTTGATCTGGTTGCTGATCAGTTCACTGTTGTGTACCACGCAATTGTGGTTATTTCTATGGGGACCTATCAATGGCCGTGGCCTCGAAGTCTCGCTCGGTTATTTTCTGCTACCTCTGGTGATGGTGCTGGTCGGCTGTGTGCTTTATAAAGAAAAATTGTCATCTTTCCAGATGGTCGCCGTTGCTCTGGCAATGTTGGGGGTAGGGCATGAAATCTGGCGGATCGGTTCAATCGCATGGGAAACGGTCTATGTCGCTTTAGCTTATCCACTTTATTTCTTTATGCGGCGTAAATTCGCGACCGATCATCTTGGTGGATTCTGGTGGGATCTATTTCTGATTTTGCCTGTGGCATTTTATTTGGGCTTTATCTATAGCGATTCTATGTCGCTTATGTTGAGTCATTCTCATTTGATCCTGGCAGTTCTTGGATTAGGCTTTTTAAGTGCGCTCGGTTTGGGTAGCTATATTTTGGCCAGCCGATATTTGCCCTTTGTCATCTTTGGGCTGTTGAGCTATCTAGAGCCGGTACTGCTCGCTTTTGCCTCGATGGCGCTGGGTGAGCGCGTGGAATCAGGTGAGTGGTTGACCTACATCCCAATCTGGCTAGCTGTTTTACTGCTGGTTGTGGAAGGAATATTGCATTTAAAACAGCAGCAGCTGAAAAAAAATGAGCTGGTAAATAAAGCCGCACAGCTAGAAAAAATCAGAAAAAATAATGAATAATGTGGTTTGCATAAGCATTATATTCGTCAGACAATATTGACCTGATTATTTTCAAAATCGTCTACCATTTTGTTTAAAAGAATGTTTTCTATATTTTAAGGGGATAAACATGTCACAGATTGCGATTCCATATCAGTTACGTGCACGTTTATCACAACTGGAACCAAGTCTGGATTTAAATTGGGAGCGAGAGCTTCGTACTATTCTGGCAGAAGTTTCGCCAGAATTAAAAGAAAGTATTGATTTTCAAATTTTAAAGCCCAAGAAAATTCTTTGGGATCAAGAAGTGGATCAATACCGTTATCAGGCTCAACATTCGGTAGAACGCCTTAGCCAAAAATTTCTCAATGACCGGATGCGTTACTATGCCAGTACCTTTGGCCTGTCACTGAAAAGTTTGCAGGGTTTGAATGATAGCTTGCAAATCGCGGACTACTTAGAAAACGTACTTGAACAAATCGATAAAATTGACGTCAATGAAAATTTTCAGATGCAGCGTGAAAAGCTGGAACTGCGTCGTACATTTTTATTAAATGCTGCTGAAATTTTCGCGGCCTCCGCTTACAGCCGGTTGAAGGGGTGCGTCAGCTTACCGAACAGCACATTAAATACTTTATTATTGAAGTTTTTATCAAGCAGCAATTGTTGGGTTATTGGTATAAGCCGCTATTAAAAAAACAGACTGCAGAAATGACGCATCCACTTTTCCGTTATTTCCTGATTAAAGAGCAGCAGATTCGTCATTTTGATATTGTCCGTACCTCGCAATTTCTATTTATCGTTGCGCCGGTGATGGATGTGCAGCAAAACCCGTATTCTATTCGTCGTTTCCTGATTGAAGAAAAAGGTGTACTTGAAGATCAGGTTTATCTGAATATCCTGATTCTGGAGCTGCAGGATGACATGGATGAAGCGGTGGTAGAAACCCTGAAATCGCAAATGCAGCGAATGGTGACTTTACAGAGTCAGATTCATTTGGATGTAATCGACATTGTAAATACACTGGAACAGGTGTCTGAACAGAAGTTATTACCTTTACTGGTTGAGCCCATTCAAGTCGTAGAGAAAAATGCCGATGTGGTGGCACAACGTCACCTGAAGCAGTTTGAAGAAATTATGACGCGTGAATTGCTTTTGCCGATGCGGGATGCCATTCGTGATCATTTGTCGCATCTTGAAGAGTTTGATTATCTGTATCTGCATGTCCATAAAATATTTACAGAAATTCTGGCCTATTACCGCGATTTCAAGTCCCAGCCGGGTTTCATGTTTAATCAGTACATCCAGAATTTTGAATATAAACTGCTGGCTTTTATCCGTTTACTGGAAAAGCGTAAAGCGGAAACCTTTATTCCTACCCACCGTAATGAATGGCAAGTCATGCATCAGCGTTCACAGCAGGCTGTTCTGGATATTCAAAATACGATTTCTGAAAATGTACAGCAATACCGGGATCTGAAAAAATATATTAATACACTGCAGCGGCAAAAAGTGGATGAAGAGAAAAAATCCGTATTTAAAAAGTTATGGCGTAAAAATAATTTCGATGAGGCAATTGATACCGCGCTCAACCAATTACAGCAGTTAAAGCGCAGTATGTTTCTGGAAATTATTCAGGTGCCAAGAACACATGAAAACTGTAGTGTATTTCTGGAATTTGAAAGTTTGCAGCATTTGCAGCAGGTTGATCGCCACTATGCTTTTCCCTCTGGGGATAATGGCCTGACCCGTTTACCTTTGCTTATTCACTTGCCCGAAACCTATGATGATTTCGATGTAGAAAACTTCAATGCCTCCATGAGTCTGGACATGAATTTTTCAGCAGGGAGTAGAATCTAGCCTGAACAGGGCGGGACGCTAAATTTTGAAATTTAGATTTGTTTGAATAAACAACATTTAACAAATTTGTGTCAGGTACTGAAAAATAGTGGTCTTTAGCATTTTCGGATGCAAAATCATTCAGCTAATTACAACTATTTTTGAAATTTATAGTGAATATACGTTAAAAACCACCCGTCTCAACGAGCTTTTGATTCAAACTTGCGGCCAATTCCATTACAATTGTCGGGTTTAGAAATTTATGCTTAGATTTACAATTAATTAGAGGACGTATCTGTGAGCAAAGACACTATTGTTGCCCTCCATGCAGAACACCAAGGTCGCTGGAAAAACCGTGAAGAACTTGCGGAACGTATGATTGCCCTTGTTGGCCAGTTATATCGTGAAAAAAATATTGTAGCTACAGTTTATGGTCGCTCTTTAATTAACCGCTCTGTGATTCAGATTTTGAAAGCACACCGCCGTACTCGCGTACTGGACGTTGAACTTTCTGTAGTTGATACTTTCCCAATTCTTGAAGCATTGGTGAAAGTAGAAAACATCGGTTCTGCTGAAGTTGATCTGGGTAAACTTGCTGTTGAATTTAAAGAAAAAGGCGGCGACATCGATGCATTTGTTGCAGACGCTGTTAAATCGATCGAAGGCAATGCTGCTGCTGTAGAACATAAAGATGTGGTTCTTTATGGTTTCGGTCGTATCGGTCGTATCCTGGCACGTTTGATGATTGGTCAATCAGGTCTGGGTCGTGGTCTTAGCCTGAAAGCAATCGTTGTTCGTAAATCATCTGATGGTGATTTGGAAAAACGTGCTTCTTTACTTCGTCGTGACTCTATTCACGGTCCATTTGCAGGCACAATTTCTGTAGATGAAGAAAACGAAGCAATCATTGCCAACGGTAACTTCATCAAAGTGATTTATGCTTCTAATCCTTCTGAAGTAGATTACACTGCATACGGTATCAACAATGCACTTGTGATCGACAACACGGGTAAATGGCGTGATGCTGAAGGCCTTGCTCAACACCTTAAATGCCCGGGCGCTGCTCGTGTGATTTTGACTGCACCTGGTAAAGGTGACATGAAGAACGTAGTTTACGGTGTAAACCAAGCGGATATCCTTGATGAAGATACGATCATCTCTGCTGCAAGCTGTACGACTAACGCGATTACACCTACACTGAAAGTATTGCATGACAAATACACAGTGTTGAATGGTCATGTTGAAACAGTTCACTCGTTCACGAACGACCAGAACTTGATCGATAACTACCATAAAGCAGACCGTCGTGGTCGTGCTGCAACATTGAACATGGTCATTACTGAAACTGGTGCAGCGAAAGCAGTAGCGAAAGCGCTTCCAGCTCTTCAAGGTAAATTGACAGGTAACTCTGTACGTGTACCTACACCAAACGTATCTCTTGCGATTCTTAACCTGACTTTAGGTCAAGACGTTGATCGTGATGAAGTGAATGAATACATTCGTCAGATTTCAATCGGTTCTAGCCTGCAAGGTCAAATCGGTTATACCAACTCGACTGAAGTGGTATCTTCTGACTTTATCGGTTCACGCACTGCAGGTGTATTCGACGCGCAAGCAACGATCACTTCAGGCAACCGTTTAACTGCTTATGTTTGGTATGATAACGAAGTGGGTTATAGCTGCCAGGTATTGCGTATTGCTGAACAAATGGGCGGTGTAAGCTATCCAAAAGTTCCTGCTGAAACTAATGCATAATTAGTATTTAGCAAAAAAAGAGTCTCATTTGAGGCTCTTTTTTTATGATTTTTATTTACAGCGGATTGTTCCCAATCTAGTAAGAATCAAGAAATCTACTTGCTGGTGAAATATTAATCTGATAACTTACAAAGAGTAAGTATATTAAAATGAGTAAGTAATAAAAATATTGTGAGAATAGTATGACAAATTATGCAATCAGCCCGTTACTGGGGCAGGTTTTATCAACTGAATGTCCATCACGTGAAATATTGGAACACCTTGCCAATAAATGGTCGGTCTTGGTTTTGCGTTGCCTGAGTGAAGGGGTGCATCGTTTCAGTGAACTGAAACAGAGGATTGAAGGGGTAAGTGAAAAAATGTTGTCCCAGACTTTAAAAATGCTGGAGCAGGATGGTTTTATTTTGAGAACGGTTTATCCGGTGGTGCCGCCAAAAGTGGAATATCAATTGACGATTACCGGTTCACAAGCGGCTGAAAAAATCATGTATTTAATTGGCTGGATTGAGAAAAGTCTGCCAGATATTGTAGAGAATAAAGCGCGCGTAGCAAAATAGGGTGAATTGCTTTTGGGGCGGAGCAATGACATGAAAAAGTCAGAAAATCTGGTTGCTACTCTATTAGCAGTGTACGCAATTATTTTAGTTTTATGCATAGCAATATATGCAATCTTTAAACTTTTAGAAGTTGATATTACTTTAGCAACCAATCTCTTGCTTTGGTCAGCAGCGATCTTTGCACCTGTTGCAGTATTGATGACATATAACAGTTGGCGAGAGCAGAAAGGGAGTGAGGTTGTAGCGATCTTAGCTAAAGATATAACCACTAACATATTAGAATTAAGAACACTTAATAATGAAATATTTAGCGGTTTTTGTGTAAGCAATATCAGCTTCGAAAAGAGTCAGAAAAATATTAATGAATTTCATGATTTAAGAATACAAATTAAGAAATCTACTAGGGTCTGTTGACATTTACTGTTCATAATTAACCCTATAAAGGTAGCCATAAAAATATACAGGCTAAAGCAACAGAACTTTGATAATTTCTTTTGAGCTTGTCATATCGAGTAGCTATTCCTCTAAATTGCTTTAATCTACAAAATATATTTTCAACTAAATGCCTGATTTTATATAAATACCAGTCCATATGGTCATTGTTCGATTGGCTATTTGTTTTCTTTGGTATATTCGCTTTAGTCCCTGTTTTCCTGATCTGTTCACGCAGTGGTTCTGAATCATAGCCTTTATCTGCACATACCACTTTTGTCTCTTTTAAATCTAATGTTGATATTAAATCAGGTGCAACTTTAACATCATGTGTGGTTCCATCGGTAATCATGAAATCAATAGGATTGCCATGTGCATCAACAATCAAATGTATTTTTGAGGAGTTTCCTCCTACACTTTTAGAAATAGATTGATTCGCTATGCCGGCAGAATGTTGATGAGCACGTACATGAGAGCCATCAATAAAAATCCACTCCATATCGGGGCATGAGGCTAGTAATTTGAATAATCTAAGTAACTTACCGCTGCTTGACCAACGATTAAAACGTTTGAAAATAGAGTTTGAATGACCAAAACAGCAAGGAATATCTCGCCACGGACAGCCTGTTCTAATTCTATAGAGAATAGCTTCAATAAAATTGCGTAAATTTGAGTTGTGGTGAATGGATAAATTACGCAGAATAACTTTCAACTTTTGCCAGTGTTGATCTGTCAGCATGGTACGAGGCATAGCGAATAGTAAAATTGGGTTTGGCGATTTGATTTTACTACTTCGCTATTTTTTTAAGCTAAAAGTGTCAACACACCCTATTCTTTTAAATGAATATTTGAAAAATGAGAATTTGTATAAAATCACTAAAAGTTTTAATCAGCAGACGCAAGAACGTAATGTTGAATATTGGAATATTTTAAAAAATAATTCTGATGAATATGCTAGAGAAACGATTAGAACATCTCAGATAGAATTTGATCCTATACTAGAGCAACTTATTAATTACACCTTATATAAATAAGTAAAAAATTATATGATTTTTAATTTTTAAAACAAAGCAATCAGGCTTGTTGAATCAAATTCAGAGCAAGGTGAACGATCTTCATTGATTGTGTCATAAATATAGTCGAGAAATTCTTTAAAATATGGCAGAATATGGGGTTTTAAAGTTTTTAGAGGATTGGCAATATGCGCTTTGTTGATGAAGCAGTCATTACCGTAGAGGCTGGCGACGGTGGCAATGGCGTAGCCAGTTTTCGCCGTGAAAAATTCGTGCCATTTGGTGGTCCAGATGGTGGTGATGGTGGTCGTGGCGGCAGCATTTATATTCAGGCTGACGACGACACCAGTACGCTAGTTGATTATCGTTATACACGTAAATATCGTGCAGAACGAGCAAAAAATGGCCGTGGGGCGAACTGTGCTGGTCGTGGCGGTGAAGATACCGTATTAAAAGTTCCGGTAGGAACAACAATTGTAGATGTAGAGTCTGGTGACATTATTGGCGACTTGATCGAAGACGGTCAACGCGTGAAAGTTGCAGCAGGCGGTGATGGTGGTTTAGGTAATACCCACTTTAAATCATCGACCAACCGTTCACCACGTAAATGTACGCATGGTCAAAAAGGTGAATTCCGTGAAATCCGTCTAGAGCTTAAAGTTCTGGCAGATGTCGGCTTGCTGGGTATGCCAAATGCGGGTAAATCAACCTTCATTCGTGCAGTCTCGGCAGCAAAACCAAAAGTTGCAGATTATCCATTTACCACCATGGTGCCAAACCTGGGTGTGGTCGATGCCGATAGTCACCGTTCATTCGTGATGGCGGATATTCCGGGCCTGATCGAAGGCGCATCTGAAGGTGCAGGTCTTGGGATTCGCTTCCTGAAGCACTTGGCGCGTACCCGTATCTTGTTACACATCGTTGACGTACAGCCGATTGATGGCTCAGATCCGGCACATAATGCTAAAGCAATTATGAAAGAGTTAGAAAATTTCTCCCCAACGCTTTCAAAACTGCCGATCGTATTGGTGCTGAACAAAGTCGATCAGTTGGCTGAAGAAACACGTGAAGAATGGTGCACCCATATTCTTGAAGAATTGCAGTGGGAAGGCCCAGTTTTTGAGACTTCTGGCTTAACGGCTGAAGGCACCAAAGACGTGGTTTACTACCTGATGGATCAGATCGAAGAGCAACGTGAACGCGAAGCTGAAGATCAAGAATATGCAGCAGAAATGAAAGCATTCCGTGATCAGCTTGAAGCTGAAACACGTGAACAAACCATCGCTGCAAAAGAAGCGTATCGTGAGATGCGTCGTCAGCAACGTCTTGCCGGTATTCTGGGTGATGACGAAGATGATGAAGATGGCGATGATGATAGTGATGTGGAAGTGTACTACGTACGCTAATCTCTGAGAGAAGAGTCTGAGGACAAGATGATAGAAGTGGTAGATGGGCAACGTCAGCTCAAGGGTTGTAAACGAATCGTTGTTAAAATCGGATCATCTTTACTCACAGCAAACGGACAAGGTTTAGATTTAGATGCTATCTCGCATTGGGCGGGACAAATCGCAGATCTACACAATGCAGGACACGAGATTATTCTGGTGTCTTCCGGTGCTGTGGCTGAAGGTATGGTTCGAATGAAACTTGAGAATCGACCCACCGATCTACCCAGTCTTCAGGCTTGTGCTGCCATCGGTCAGATGGGCCTGATTCATACCTGGTCAAGCGTACTTGAGAAGCATCAGATTCGAACTGCGCAAGTATTGTTAACCCATGATGATCTGGCAGATCGTCGTCGCTACCTCAACTCATGTGATGCCTTGCAGAACCTGATTGATTGGCGCGTGATTCCGGTGATCAATGAAAATGACACGGTTTCGACTGACGAAATTCGCTTTGGTGACAACGACACGCTTGCGGCCATGGTGGCAGGTCAGGTTCATGCAGACCTTCTGATTATCTTAACGGATCAGGAAGGGATGTTTGACTCAGACCCACGGTCTAATCCAGATGCCAAACTGTTCCATACCGTACGTGCGATGGATGAAAGTCTGTTTGATATGGCCGGTGGAGGCGGTAAATTTGGTCGTGGTGGCATGCTGACCAAAGTTCGTGCTGCACGTCTGGCTGCAAAGTCGGGCTGTCCGACCTTAATTGCAAGTGGTGATAGTGATGGTGTTCTATCACGTCTAATGTCTGGCGAATTGTTAGGCACCTTATTTGTCACTGACAAAGACCGGATGACAGCGCATCAGCAATGGTTGGCGGCTCACTTGCAAACCGCAGGTCGTTTGGTGATTGATGATGGTGCAGTAAAAGCCATTAAAGACAATCATCGTAGCTTGTTGCCTGTAGGCGTCAAAGCTGTTGAAGGTCACTTCGAACGTGGTGATGTGGTGGAATGTGTTGATACACAAGGTCACCGGATTGCTGTAGGGCGTGTCAATTTCAGTTCGCGTTCAGCAGATATCGTTCGTGGTCTGGCATCAGATAAAGTGCATCAGGTGTTAGGTGAAGCGCGTTCGCTGGAAATGATTCATCGCAATCATATGGCGATTTATTGAGTTATTCAGATTCAAGTTTAGAGATTCAAAAAGTCCCGCTTTCGAGCGGGATTTTTTATGACATTTTAATTATATTTATTTAATCCAGCCCATTCGAATTAAAGGCGAAAATAACCAATAATGAATACCCAAAATAAAGTTCATGATTTGATTCTCATATTTCCACCACAATGGTAATCCAGCTAAATTTACTGTTATTGCCATCAGAAACGCACCCAGCATATCAATCGGAAAATGCACACCGACATAAACACGCGACCACGCTACCAGCCAAGCTGTCCAGATTAGAATTCTTCCCAAGTCTCGCTGCGGTGAAAAATAATAGGCGAAGGCAATCCCACTAAAAATACTCATATGGTTGCTGGGAAAAGAACCAGTCGGTGCATGTTCAATCAGGGTGCGACCAACATCCATCACAAACGGGCGTGGGGTATTGAGTACCGCAGACAATACTTCACTCATCAATAATGTAATAGCTGTAAAGATGAAGGCTTTAATAATCCCTGTTTTTACTTGGTAACTACCACGGAACCAGGCAATAGCAAAAATCAGCAAAAAAAGATAAACCAGGTCATGCGCAATCAGGGAGGCATAGTTGATTATCCAGATCGAGGCTTGATCAGGTACATTGAGAACATGAAACAGGGAAAGGTTTAGTTGATCAAGAGACATGAGCAGAGAAGACTGGAATAAATGTCCGTTACTCTAAACCGGTCAAACCTCAATTCCTACCTGAGTTTGTATGAATTTGTAGCCTCGCTTTTTAAAGAATATTCACATGATAAAAAACCACTCAAAAGAGTGGTTCTTAAAAGTCCGAATAATATAATGAAGTCTTATTTAAACTGAATAGCCCCATTCGCGCTGACCGTCATTTGCGATTCACCCGCCGCAACTTCCTGCTCAGGAACCGCCATATCAGCCGATGCAGATTTCATCATGGCCATACGCGGTACTGGCTGTGGTGAATAATTGTTAGTATTCAGGTTTAAGTTCACCAGTTGATAACTCGGTTTGTTCCAGGTCTGGGTGAGTGCCTGTGCGCGTTGCTGGAAGTTTTTGGTGGCTTCAATCATCAGCTCGCTTTCAACTTTTTTACGCTTTTCATCTGATACTTTAAAGTTAATCGACTGGGTCTGGAAGTGCTGTTGTAATTCGGCAATCAGTTGAGACGTTGCTTTAAAATCTTTCGATTCCAGACGAATCTGGGCACGACCACGCCATTCTTTCAATTTACGGTTGTCATTGTCATAAATAGGATAAGTGCTTTGTGCGCCCGTCTCGATTTTCACAGTAGGATATTTGCGTGCTGTGGCGATCGCCTGATTCATCAGCTGGTTAATTTGAGTGGCTAGTTCAGCCGGCTGTTTGTTGGATTTTTCAATATAAAGCACAGCATGCATTTCATCATTTGAGATTTCACGGCTAGCCTCTGCTGAAAGATTAACAACATTATAATTCAGAGATTCAGCAGGAGCTGCAAATGCGCCTGTGGCGAGGGTGCTGGCAAGGATCAAACTGGTAAGTGCTAAGAGACGCATGAAATTGTCCTGTTTTTCTTAAAATTGGCCATCTAAGCCGTTGTTAAAATATTAAATCTCAATTGTGATCTTTTTACGAAATATTTGTCGTAAGAGTGTTAAATTCTCTTTAATTTTATCTCATTATTTAATTTATATTTATTTTTAATAATTAAATACTTAATGAATAATTTTAAGATTGATTACCGGAATGTCGCCTGCGCTACAAAAAAGCATAAAAGAACACGCTTTTCTTTCTGCTGTCACACTGTAAGATGATGATTTAGGGGATGGATTAGCATGATGTTTTTTTTCGATAAAGATTAGGACAAAATGTGACTGAAAGTTGTTTATTTTCCTGAAAAATTCGGTATCATCCGCCTCCTAGTTATTCGAATACAAAACTGCTAGCTAGAACCTTTATAAAGCGCCGAGTCAAAGGACCAAACGTCACCAGACTTATTTCTTTCACCCATATCAGAGATGGTAATTCGATATGAGCGTTACTTCTGTAAACCCTGCCACCAATTCCACAAACGAATACTACTTGACTCGCCAAAGTCAGATGGAATCGAATGTGCGTAGTTATCCACGTAAATTACCGTTAGCGATAGCGAAAGCACAAGGTTGCTGGGTTACCGATGTTGAAGGTACTGAGTACCTTGATTGTTTAGCTGGGGCAGGGACGTTGGCTTTAGGCCATAATCATCCTGCAGTCATTCAAAGTATCCAAGATACGATTGCAAGCGGTTTACCATTGCATACGTTGGATCTTACTACTCCTTTAAAAGATGCTTTTACTGAAGCACTTCTTTCTTATCTTCCAGGTGGCCAAGAAGAATACTGCTTGCAGTTCTGTGGTCCATCGGGTGCAGATGCAACCGAAGCCGCGATTAAACTGGCAAAAACCTTTACTGGTCGTAGCTCAGTGATCAGCTTTTCTGGCGGCTACCACGGTATGACCCACGGTGCATTGGCAATGACAGGTAACCTATCTGCGAAAAATGCAGTGAACGGTTTGATGCCGGGTGTACAGTTCATGCCGTATCCGCATGAATACCGTTGCCCATTGGGTCTTGGTGGTGAAGCCGGTGTTGATGCTTTAACTTATTTCTTTGAAAACTTCATTGAAGATGTCGAAAGTGGTGTGACCAAACCTGCAGCTGTAATTCTTGAAGCGATTCAAGGTGAAGGCGGTGTGGTAACGGCGCCAGTAAAATGGTTGCAAAAAATCCGTGAAGTGACTGAAAAACACAACATCGTATTGATTCTTGATGAAGTTCAGGCTGGTTTTGCACGTTCAGGCAAAATGTTTGCATTCGAACACGCAGGTATCGAACCTGATGTTGTAGTGATGTCTAAAGCCGTAGGTGGTAGCTTACCGCTTGCCGTACTTGGTATTAAACGTAAGTTTGATGCTTGGCAGCCAGCAGGTCATACCGGTACTTTCCGTGGTAACCAATTGGCGATGGGTACAGGTCTTGCAACGATCAATACCATTAAAGAACAGAACCTGGCTCAAAATGCACAAGAGCGTGGTGATTTCCTGCAAGCTGAACTTAAAAAACTGGCTACTGAATTCCCGTGTATCGGTAACGTGCGTGGCCGTGGTCTGATGATCGGCGTTGAAATCGTAGATGAGCGCAAAGATGCGGATCATATGGGTTCTTTACCTGCTGATGGTCAGTTGGCTGCAGCGATCCAAACCGCTTGTTTCAACAATAAATTATTGCTTGAGAAAGGTGGTCGTAACGGTACAGTGATTCGTTTACTTTGCCCGTTGATCATTACTCAAGACGAATGTGTTGAAGTGATTGCTCGTTTCAAAAAATCGGTTGCTGAAGCACTAGTTGCAGTTCGAGGCGCATAATTCATGGTAGATTTCGCAGAACATCGTAAAGCGTTACTCTGCAATGATGCTGCATCCATTGCTGACTATCAGGCTGGCATGGACCAAGCGACCAAAGCGGTTGCGGCATGGTTGCAAAACGACAAAATGTACACTGGCGGCAGCATTAACGAGCTACGCAGTGCGATTGCATTTAATCCTTCAAAAGAAGGTTTGGGTGTAGAAAAATCTCTTGAGCGTATGGTTGAGCTATTCCTCAACAAGAGCTTAAAAGTACATCATCCACATTCACTTGCGCATCTTCACTGTCCAACGATGGTGACTAGCCAGATCGCGGAAGTGCTGATTAACGCAACTAACCAGTCAATGGACTCATGGGATCAAAGCCCGGCCGGTTCATTGATGGAAGTTCAGTTAATTGACTGGTTACGTCAAAAAGTGGGCTATGGTGCAGGTCAGGCCGGTGTATTCACTTCTGGTGGGACACAGTCTAACTTGATGGGCGTATTGCTGGCGCGTGATGCTTGCATTGCGAAAAACTGGAAAGACGAAAACGGTAATCCGTGGTCGGTTCAGCGCGATGGTATTCCTGCGGATGCGATGCATAATGTCAAAGTCATCTGTTCTGAAAATGCACATTTCTCTGTGCAAAAGAACATGGCGATGATGGGCATGGGCTTCCAGTCAGTGGTCACTGTTCCTGTGAATGAAAATGCACAGATGGACGTAGACGCGCTGGAAAAAACCATGACGCACCTTCAGTCTGAAGGCAAGATAGTGGCATGTGTGGTAGCGACTGCGGGTACAACGGATGCTGGCGCGATTGATCCATTGAAAGCAATTCGTGAAATCACCAATAAATATGGCGCGTGGATGCACATCGATGCGGCATGGGGTGGTGCACTGATTCTATCCAATGACTATCGTTCTATGCTGGACGGGATTGAGCTGTCGGATTCGATCACGCTTGATTTCCATAAGCATTATTTCCAAACCATTTCTTGTGGCGCGTTCCTGCTGAAAGATGAAGCGAATTACCGTTTCATGCATTATGAAGCAGAGTATCTGAACTCCGCTTATGATGAAGAGCATGGCGTTCCTAACCTGGTATCGAAGTCACTACAAACGACGCGTCGTTTTGATGCATTGAAATTGTGGATGACTGTAGAAGCATTAGGTGAAGAGCTTTATGGTTCGATGATCGATCATGGTGTAGGCTTAACACGTGATGTGGCAGACTACATTAAAGCAACTGACGGTTTAGAGCTTCTGCTTGAGCCTCAATTTGCCTCTGTACTGTTCCGTGTGGTTCCAGCGGGTTATCCGGTTGAATTACTCGATACGCTTAACCAAAACGTAGCAGACGAACTGTTTGCACGTGGTGAAGCGAACATTGGTGTAACGAAAGTTGGTCAGGTTCAGTCTCTGAAAATGACCACTTTAAGCCCAGTTGCAACACTTGATAACGTGAAGAACTTGCTGGCGCTAGTGCTTGCAGAAGCGGATCGTATCAAAGATTCAATCGCTGACGGTACTTATACGCCACCCATTGCATAAGTGATGGTGGTGTGAAAAAAGGAGATCGAAATGATCTCCTTTTTTGTGCGCTTAAAAATAAAAAAAGGTCCTTTCCCAGATCGAAATTCCTCACAAAAACACGGAAGGTCTGAATCCCGTTTGGCCTGTTATTTATTTGTCATAGGCTTATGTAAAACTGGGGAGCAGGATTTATCCTGAGTTCAGGTTTATAAAAATTGTTACATGTCATTGGTCTAAAATTTTTTATTGAAGTGAATGACATAAAGAACTTAATCATTGAAATCCATACAAATTTAATCAAGAAAAAGCCGCTAGATTAAAAATCACTAAATCGTAATAAAGCTGTAACTTATCTGTCATATTCTAAAATCAAAATGCAGGTATCGAAAGAAGTACAAAACTGAATAAAAAGTGGTGTACTCCAAATTTGCATAAATGAGAGAGATACTAGAATGCGCTTTACAAATATAGCTTTAGCATTAGCAGTAACCGGGGCAACTGCTGTAACGACTGCACACGCAGCACGTGACACCATCCAAATTGCAGGTTCTTCAACTGTACTTCCATATGCCAGTATCGTGGCAGAAGAATTCGGTAATACTTTTCCACAGTTTAAAACACCAGTTGTCGGTTCTGGCGGTTCTTCAGGTGGTTTAAAACAGTTCTGTAATGGCGTGGGTGATAATACGATTGATATCGCAAACTCTTCGCGTCAAATTAAATCTACAGAGTTGGCAGAATGTAAAAAGAATGGCGTTAACCAAGTCCTAGAAATCAAAATTGGTTATGACGGTATTGTATTTGCATCGAATGCTAACAAAGCGGCTTATAAATTGCGTCCACAACATGTCTTCGCTGCACTTGCTGCACAACTTCCATCAAATGGAAAAATGGTCGCTAACCCGTACACGCGTTGGAACCAAATTGACAAAGCACTTCCGAATGAACCTATCACCCTGGTAATTCCTGCGTCGAATCATGGTACGCGCGAAGTCTTCCAGGAGAAAATGGTGGATGCAGGTTGTGAAACGTATGCTGCAATTAAGTCTCTAGACAAAGATGCTAAGAAAAAAGCTTGTACAACATTCCGTAAAGATGGCCGTGTGGTTGAGATTGCCGGTGACTATACCGAAACATTAGCACGTTTAAAAACTTCTCCAAGTGCGGTAGGTGTGTTTGGCCTAGGTTTCTATGACCAGAACCGTGACCGTCTACGTGTTGCTACGGTGAACAATGTAGCGCCTTCTGAAAAGACCATCTTGAATGGTGCTTATCCGGTATCACGCCCATTGTTCTTCTACGTAAAAGGCGAGCACTTGAAATCGATCAAAGGCTTACCGCAGTTCACAGAATACTTCCTGAACAAGAAAGTATCTGGCAAAGGCTCTAAGCTGGAAAAAGCAGGTCTGATTTCAATGTCTGATAAAGAACGTACAGCAGTCCTGGCAAATTTCAAGGCTGGTAAAGCGGTTGTTGTGAAGTAATAAATGATTTTGAAAACGCTGGTGGTAGGGTCAACCTACCATCGGCTTTTTGCGATAAACAAGTTTTTTCAAACCATGAAAATTGAAAAAACAGTGGAGAATACATGAATCTGCTACTTATAGGTGTGTTATTGGCCATCATGGCCATAGCCTATCAAATCGGATTAAGTAAAAGCCGTAGCTTAGCAGGTAAGGGAAGCAATTCTGCAAACTTACACTCGCGTCCCGGATATTATGGTGCCCTGGTTGCACTATGGTGTGGTATCCCTGCGTTTTTAATTTTGATTGTTTGGAATATGGTGGAACCCACTTTTCTGGAGCAGGTGGTACTCAACCATTTGCCAGAAAATGTTTCGGCCAGTCTGGATCCGGCAAGTTTGAGCGTTGTGATTGATCGCGTTCAGGCACTTGCCTCAGGTTTCGGGGTCAGTGATACACCGGCAGCCTATGAAGTTGCAGCTGCGGAACAGTTGGCGAAATTCTCGACCATTGGTACCTTTGCCAAATTGGCAGTCGTGATTTCGGCGGCGCTGGCTGGTCTGGTCTGGGCCAAGAAACATATTAGCCAAGAATTCCGTGCGCGTAACCAAGTCGAAAAAATGATTAATATCGGCCTGGCATTGTGTTCAGGTGTGGCGATTCTGACCACTCTCGGGATTGTGATGTCGATGTTTGGCGAGGCGATGCATTTCTTCAGCTTCGTTAGCCCACTGGATTTCTTCTTTGGTACCCAATGGAACCCAGGGTTTAGCACCTCTGGCAGTGCTGAAGGCAGTTATGGTTTATTGCCACTGCTCTGGGGCACGCTCATGGTCAGCGGGATCGCGCTTCTGGTCGCGGTTCCAGTAGGCCTGATGATTGCGATCTATCTGGCAGAATACGCTTCACCGCGATTCCGCTCTTGGGCAAAACCTACAATTGAAGTGTTGGCGGGTATTCCTACGATTGTCTATGGTGTCTTTGCCTTGATGATCATCGGTCCATTCCTTAAAAGCATGGGTGCCCTGGTCGGACTCGAAATTAATGCGACCAGTGCGCTGACTGCCGGTCTGGTGATGGGCATCATGATTATCCCGTTCGTGTCTTCTTTGTCAGACGACATCATCACTCAGGTGCCGCGTGCCTTACGTGATGGTTCTTTGGGATTGGGTGCGACTAAATCTGAAACGATCCGTCAGGTGGTTTTACCGGCAGCCTTGCCGGGTATTATCGGTGCATTCCTGTTGGCAGCGTCACGTGCAATTGGTGAAACCATGATCGTGGTTCTTGCAGCCGGGAACAGCCCGCAGTTGCATGCCAATCCGCTTGAAGCCGTATCTACGGTCACGATTACCATCGTGAATCAGTTAACTGGCGATACTGATTTTGCTAGTCCGCAAGCATTGGTGGCTTTTGCACTAGGATTGACGCTATTCGTCATTACCTTAGGTTTGAACATTGTTGCACTGATCATCGTGCGTAAATATCGTGAGCAATACGACTAATGAGTACTTCAAATACAACGCCTGTGGATCAGCGTATTGATCCATCCATCGCCGCCGAGCTGCGTAAAAAGCGTAAGAAGACCATTCAAAGCTCTTTGGCACGACGTCATCGTAAAGAAAAAACCTTCCGTTTATTTGGTTTCTCTGCGGTACTGGCAGGTCTGTTCTTTGTGGTATTGCTGTTCGGGAGTATTTTATCCAAAGGTTTGCCTGCATTCTGGCAAAGCAGCATGAGTTTGCCGATTCATTTCGATCCAGCCATTGTGGATATTGGTCCAAAACCGAAGCCAGCAGCAGGAGAATCTCCAGCACAGTTTGAAGATCGCTTTATCGCGTGGCAGACCGAAGTCGGAATGGTGGATTGGGATGCGTTGATTATCAACGGCATGATCGCCAAAGACAGCAAGCTGGAAAGCCAGCGTGATGAACTGGGTTCTTTATATACCAGTTCTGAGGCGTACCGCTTGCGAGACATGGTCATGAATGATCCAAGTCTGGTCGGTCAAAGCAAGGAAGTGAAAATTCTGGCGGATGCCAATGTCGATGTCTGGCTAGCGGGAAATATTGACCGTGATCTTCCAGATGAACAGCAGCAGCTCAGTCCTGAAGTACGCCAAGTGGCGGACGAGATGAAAGCCTCTGGTGTGATTGAAAACAGTTTCAATACCAATATTTTCACCAGTCCTGACTCGCGCAGCTCACCAGCAACTTCTGGCTTGGCAGGTGCCTTCATGGGCTCGCTGTTCATGATGATGATTGTGATCTTTATCTCGATTCCAATCGGGGTGGCCTCCGCGATCTACCTGGAAGAATTTGCTCCGAAAAACTGGATTACCGATGTGGTCGAAGTCAATATCAACAACCTGGCAGCCGTACCATCGATTGTCTTCGGTCTATTGGGTGCAGCGATCTTCATTGGCTGGATGCATTTGCCACTGTCAGCCCCATTGGTGGGTGGTCTGGTACTGAGTCTGATGACCTTACCAACGGTGATCATCACCACACGCGCATCACTTAAAGCGGTTCCACCTTCGATTCGTCAGGCAGCTTTGGGCCTCGGTGCTTCCCGCATCCAGACAGTATTTCATCACGTCTTGCCTTTGGCTTTGCCGGGTATTTTGACGGGCGCAATCATTGGGGTCGCACAGGCTTTGGGTGAAACTGCACCATTGTTATTAATCGGGATGAGTGCTTTTGTTGCTAGCGTTCCAGCCACACCATTTGATCAGTCAACGGCTTTACCGGTGCAGATTTTCTTATGGCAAGGCAATGAATTACGTAACTTCTTTGAAGGGCGTACCGCAGCAGCAATTATTGTACTTCTGGCCATGATGATCAGCTTGAACAGTCTGGCCATCTGGTTACGTAAGAAATTTGAAGTCCGTTGGTAATAGGGGCAGAATCATGAACACAACTGTTATTCAAAATTCCTTAAAAAAGGATCAAATCGTGAATCCACAACAGACACAATTCACCTCGGATGAGGCGACTCAAAAGCCGGCAACTCCGTTTGTTTCCCAGTTCGATACGCAAAGCAGCAGCAAAAAAGATGCGAAGTCGACGAATGTGAAACTTAGTACTTCTGATGTGCATGTGTACTATGGTGAAGCGGAAGCGATTAAAGGCATTGACCTGAACATTTATGAAAATGAAGTGATTGCTTTTATTGGGCCATCAGGCTGTGGTAAATCGACCTTTCTGCGTACCTTAAACCGCATGAACGATACCATTGATAGCTGCCGTGTGACCGGTAAAGTCATGCTGGACAATCAGGATATCTATGATCCAAACCTAGATGTGGTCTTGCTACGTGCACAGGTTGGTATGGTGTTCCAGAAGCCGAACCCATTTCCAAAATCAATCTTCGATAATGTCTCCTATGGCCCAAAACTGCATGGTTTGGCGCGTGACAAGTACGATCTTGAAGAAATTGTCGAAGGCAGCTTGCGCAAAGCCGGTCTGTGGGAAGAAGTGAAAGATCGTTTGAACCAGCCGGGAACAGGTTTGTCAGGTGGTCAGCAGCAACGTCTGTGTATCGCGCGTACGATTGCAGTCAGTCCAGAAGTCATTTTGATGGATGAACCGTGTTCGGCACTTGATCCCATTGCAACCGCCAAAGTGGAAGAGCTGATTTCTGAGCTATCTACGCAATATACCATCGCGATCGTAACGCACTCTATGCAACAGGCAGCACGTGTATCGGATCGTACTGCGTATTTCCATTTGGGGGATCTGATTGAAGTCAACTCGACCGAAAAAGTCTTTACCCAGCCAGATCATCAGTTGACTGAAGCCTATATTACCGGGCGTTTCGGTTAATCCCATATCTAGAATAAGAGCCGCAAGGCTCTTTTTTTATAGGTGAAATAGATGGTGATAATCGTAATAATTCTCGAAATAAAGTTGAAAAAAACCGAAATTGACCTAATCTAAAGGAATAAATCCGAATTAAATAGAGAATAGATTTTTTATGTTATTTCATACTCCGAAACTGTCCGCTGAAATCCGTATTAGTCATCTCAATGCGCGTATCAATGAACAACGAAAAAAAATAGCGCAAACTACTGGCTCTAAACTGGAACTTTTACAGTTATCACAACAACTGTCAAAAGAAGCGCGTGCGCGTAAGAAAACCAATCAAAAAATCTATGTACTCGATTTTAAAGGCGATATGGCGGCTTCTGCGGTAGAAGGCTTGCGTGAAGAAATTACCTTGATTCTGGCCACAGCCAAAGCCGGTCGTGACCGTGTGGTAGTGCGTCTGGAAAGTCCGGGCGGCATGGTTCATGGTTATGGACTTGCAGCAGCTCAACTGGTACGTTTACGCGAGGCAGGTTTTCATCTGACCATCTGTGTCGATAAAGTGGCGGCCAGTGGCGGTTATATGATGGCGTGTATCGCCAATGAAATTATTTCTGCACCATTCGCGATTGTCGGTTCAATTGGTGTGGTTGCTCAAGTCCCCAACTTTAACCGCCTGCTGAAAGACAATAAAATCGACTTTGAACTCTATACCGCAGGACAGTACAAACGTACCGTGACTATGTTTGGTGAAAATACCGAAGAGGGTAAGGCCAAGTTTGAAGAAGAATTACAGCAAACACATGCTTTATTCAAACATTTCGTTGAAAAGTATCGCCCACAGCTGAATATTGAAAAAGTGGCCACTGGTGAGCATTGGTATGGTCGGGATGCGCTAGATCTAAATCTGGTGGATAAACTGCAAACCTCAGATGAATACCTGCTCAACTTGTTGCCCCAACATGATATCTATTCCATCCAGACCCGCAAGAAACCAACTTTGGGTGAAAAGCTGGGCCTGCAAGCAGCGCAAATTGCTGATTCACTGGTACCCACTGTCATGAATAAAGTCATGGAAAGCTTAAGCAAAGCCAATGCAAACTTGGTACAAATGCGTGATCCAAAACTTTAATTCAGTTGATCTTGAATGAATTTTAAAGCTCACTTCGGTGAGCTTTTTTATTTTTTGAAATCATATTGTTATGATATAAGTGGAGTACTCTGATTGAGTCTAGGCTCATATGCTCACGTTTATTTTGTTGCTTGGTTTTTTTAGTATCGTATTTATTCCGATGTTATGTATGCTTTATTCTGAAGCAAAATTAACTCAGGATAATTCTAAGAAGGTTTTGTTTTGGCTGAGTTTTCTACCCGGCGTTTGTATCTTTCTGCTGTATAGCTTTCTAAAGCCCAATGATCCACCTGTTATTCCATCGAAGGAATGTGGTGTTGTGCAGTTTTATCAGATGCATAAAGTTCGAGGTGGTAATGAATTTGAACGTGTGAGTATTCGCTTTGATGGCGCTCAATATAGTCGGCATTTATTTTTCGATAAGCATCTGGATAAAATTCCTCAAGGCCAAAAGGCCTGTTTTGAATATCTAGATAAGTTCAAATATCCACATTTGTCAGAATCTAAGTTTGTTCAATGGATTGAACCGAATGAAATGTAAACCATCATTGAAACTAATCAGATAATATAAAGCATATTTCATTGTTAGAGCAGAAACATGGCTATAGCTGAAGCATTTCTTGCGACGCAAAATTGTTATTTTAATTATGAATTTGAAGAACTTTATTTAGAGGATGATTTTCCTGAGGAGTTATCTGTGTCACTGCGTGGCATGATGTTCCGTCATGAGATTCAATATCCTGATGCAACCTATTTCATTTATTACAGTGAGATGTTGACGGGGAATGAACTGCAAAAAATGAAAGATGATTGGATGCGATATTGCCCACATTCATAATTGAAAAATATGAATGTAATTAAATGCGTGATCCAAAACTTTAATTCAGCTATTAGATTGTGATTTTAAAAGCTCACTTCGATGAGCTTTTTTGATTTTTCGGTATCAATTGCAGCCCGCCTGTTATCGCCGCGCCAATCGTAGCAAGCAAGATGTCTTTGTGTGCATCCCACATATCACCTTGTTGTCCATTATAGTTTTCCGCTTCCTCAGGAGATAAACCAATGGCAATCAGCCATTCCAGCCATTCATAGAGCATGCTGCTGGCCACCACAAACTGAATCACCAGTAGGAAAATGACCACGGGTTTTTGCTGCGGCAACCAGACCTGAAACAGGCGATGGAAAACTGGATAAAGTAATAATCCGTAGGCCAGATGGACAAATCGGTCGAACATATTGCGTGACCAGTGCATGGCTTCATTCAGATTAAAGCCAAAAATCTGTTCGATCCACTGGTTATAGGGCACATAAGAATACAGATAGTGCGCAGCAATCACATGAACAATCAGAAAAAGAATATATAAATTAAAATTTAAAAAATTCAGCCCGATTTTATACAGGCAGATGAGCAGCATGATGATCATGAAAACTGTGCCTGCTTGATGCAAGAGATAAGCTTCCAGTTCTAAAGGACGAATACTGGCAAGCAAACTCGCCAGAATTAAAATGCCCAGGCTCGCGTAATGTTTGGCAGAAAGTCGATGTTCAATCATGTCGTTATTATGAAATATCTTTTTTAAAATAAAATACATTATAAATAAAAAGGCGAAGCCTGAGCTTCGCCTTTTCGTCTTATTGCAAATTAGATTTTTGCAATCAGCTCAGCTACCTGTTTAGCTTGATCAGCAGCATTACCTGTATATGATGCAGGTGTCATTTCCGCTAAACGCGCACGGTCAGCAGCAGGAACAGCTTCTAACTCGTTACCGTTTACGAAATCTACCATCATGTCGCGAGTCATGGCTTGACCACGAGTCAGGGCTTTTAGTTTTTCGTATGGTTTTTCAACGTTGTAACGACGCATTACAGTTTGAATTGGTTCAGCCAATACTTCTTGGGCATTATCCAAATCTTCATTGATACGCGCAGCATTCAATTCCAGTTTACCAATACCTTTAGAGCAAGCTTCAAAAGCAATTAAGCTTTGCGCAAAACCAACACCCATGTTACGAAGCACCGTAGAGTCAGTCAGGTCACGCTGCCAGCGAGAAATAGGCAGTTTTTCGCCAAGGTGTGCAAGTACAGCATTGGCAATACCCAAGTTACCTTCAGAGTTTTCAAAGTCAATTGGGTTAACTTTGTGTGGCATGGTTGAAGAACCAACTTCGCCTTCTTTTAGTTTTTGCTTGAAGAAACCAAGAGAGATATAGCCCCAAATGTCACGGTTAAAATCGATCAGAATAGTGTTGAAACGACGTAGCGCATCAAACAGTTCAGCCATATAGTCATGTGGCTCGATTTGAGTGGTGTACGGGTTGAAGTCTAGACCCAAAGACTCTACAAATGCTTGTGAGTGCGCAGGCCAGTTGATGTCTGGGTAAGCAGAGTAGTGCGCATTGTAGTTACCTACTGCACCATTGATTTTGCCCAGTAGCTCAACATTTTTGAACTGTTTGATTTGGCGTGCGAGGCGGTAAGCCACGTTCGCCATTTCTTTACCCAAAGTTGTCGGGCTTGCAGTTTGACCATGAGTACGAGACAACATTGGCTGGTCTGCATGCTTTTCAGAAAGCGCAACGATTGAATCGATGATTTGCTGCATAGATGCAACCAGTACATCACGACCGCTTTTCAGCATCAAGGCATGTGACAGGTTGTTAATATCTTCAGACGTACATGCAAAGTGAATGAATTCACCGGCATTTTTAAGTTCTTCGATACCAGCGATTTTTTCTTTCAGGAAATACTCAACCGCTTTAACGTCGTGGTTAGTGGTGCGTTCGATCTCTTTGATGCGATTGGCATCATCTTCAGAAAAATCGCTCACAATCGCATCAAGCGCTGCATTAGTTTCGCCTGAAAACGCCGGTACTTCAGTAATTTCCGGGTGGTTTGCAAGCGCTTGTAACCAACGCACTTCAACAGTCACACGAGCATGGATTAAACCAAACTCAGAAAGAAAAGGACGTAGAGCATCACATTTGCTCGCGTAACGTCCATCTAATGGAGAAAGTGCAGTTAAAGCGTTCATATCGATTCCTTAGATTTTGGAATTAAACGTAAAACGAAACACGTGCAGCATCAGTTAAACCACCTGAAACTGTAAACGCGCTAGATTCTGAATATCTTGTAGCAACTTGCGCTTGCCAAATACCATGCCCCAAGAGCTGCCACCGAGCTGACGCCACAAGTGCGCCATTTGCAAACCGGTAAATAAGGACGCACGAATACGGTTGGTGTGTCCGGCATCTTTAAAGGCTTCAGCATTACCACGTACCATAATGCGCGGATTAATCTGTCCGGCCGTATCGACATAGGTTTGAGCGAGATTGGCAATGATGCTGGGGTGCAGGTAATTATTATCAAAGAAAGAAAGCTGTCTGAGAATTTTCTGTTGGGACTGTTCAATAATTTCAACAAATTTGGGATTGCTATAGACCTTCTTTTCTAACTGAAGAAGTGCCATTGCATAGCTCATGGGAAGTTTGGTGCTGGAAAATTTTGGAATTCTGGATTTTGGAGAAGTATTGAAGGGTTGAATAATGCTGCTTTCTAATGTTTTTAAACCTAAGGAAATATCAGCCAGTTGATTAAAAAAGTCTAGGGTCTGGGCATTTTGATTACTGCCGGGACGGATATTAAGACTGGCTCTAATCAACTGTTCAAAATAAAAGTTACCACTTTCACCAATGCTTTGCTGACCTGTCAATGCTGTCATATGGGTCAGCTGGGTGGCCTGAAACACACCCGCTAATGCCAAAGCACGATTTTGACGAGTATTCAACGTTGTGGCTGGTTGAAATGGTAACTCCGTCATGCCGAATTCATCCTTTTATAAAATCAGGTTTAGGTGCATTGGTATGATGAATCACACCACCCCCTAAACAAACTTCACCTGAATAGAACACCACGCTTTGACCCGGGGTCACTGCACGTTGAGGTTCATCAAACTCAACACGAACACCATTCGGTGATTCTGAATCTTGATACACAGTACATGCTTGATCAGTCTGACGGTAACGGGTTTTGGCCGTACAGCGGAAGCCTGTTTCAGGAATATCCTGCTCACCTGCGACCCAGTCAATCGCTTCACTCCAAAGTGTAGTACTTTGCATGAGTGGGTGTTCATGGCCTTGACCGACCACCAGACGATTGCCTTCGATATCTTTATGCAATACGAACCAGGCACCTTCAGCAACGCCCTTCATACCGCCAATACCAATACCACCGCGTTGACCGAGCGTATAGTACATTAAGCCGTGATGATCACCAACCTCTTTACCGTCTTCCAGCACGATTTTTCCGGGTTGAGCGGGTAAATATTGCTTCAAGAAGTCATTAAAACGACGTTCACCAATGAAACAGATCCCGGTCGAGTCTTTTTTCTTGGCAGTAACCAGATCTAATTCTTCTGCAATTTTACGGACTTGTGGCTTTTCAATTTCACCAACAGGGAACAGGGTCTTATTAATTTCACGACCATGGACAGCATGCAGGAAATAAGTCTGGTCTTTGTTATTGTCCACACCACGCAATAAAGGTGCATATTCTTCACCACGTGAGTTGGTCATGGTTTCACCACGACGGCAGTAATGGCCTGTGGCAATAAAGTCTGCACCCAAGTTAATCGCGTGATCTAAGAAGGCACGGAATTTAATTTCTTTATTACATAAAATGTCTGGGTTTGGCGTACGGCCAGCCGCATATTCCGCCAGGAAATGCTCGAATACGCGATCCCAATATTCCATGGCAAAGTTTGCGGTATGCAGTTTAATCCCGATTTTGTCGCAAACGGCTTGTGCATCGGCAAGGTCATCCATCGCCGTGCAATATTCTGTGCCGTCATCTTCTTCCCAGTTTTTCATGAAAAGACCTTCAACCTGATAACCTTGTTGAAGTAAAAGGGCAGCAGAAACAGATGAATCTACACCACCTGACATACCGACGATGACACGTTGTTGCATAGGATTAGGCATCCAAATTTGAAATTAAGGGAGAATTTTGGTGCTCGTAAATGAGCGATAAAGGATATTTTTGACCTGAAAGCGCATCTTGCACGGCTTTAATCACCAATGGACTACGCGCGCGAGCAGATTCAATCAGTTCATCAAGCGTCATCCAGACTGCGCCGATAATATCTGTATCTAAAGTGGCATTTGGGTCATAGTCAATGGATTTGGCCAAGAAACAGAAACGGTAATAAGTACGATCCGGGAACATCGGTGGAGTATAGGTATATATACCTAATAAGTGTTTTACTTCCACCCTATGACCTGTTTCTTCCATGGTTTCACGAATTGCGGCTTCAATAATGGTTTCACCGCATTCAACATGACCTGCTGGCTGATTAAATACCGTGTGTGTCACACCTTCTGTATGTTCTTCTACAAACAGGAATTTTCCGTCTTTTTCAACGACAGTTGCGACAGTGACATGAGCAGTCCAAGCGGTCATAAAGCAGCACCATGGAAAAGGATGCACTATTGTATAAAATTTTAGGGTGTGTGGCTATGATGAAATTTTCCGAAAACTATAGTTTTAAACTTTCCTTCAAATTCATTGTTATGATTATATAGAAAGTCAATTTGACTTTCAGGAATTGGATGTTGGCATATTTCTAGACATGAGTAATATTTGATTGTATTCAGGGAAAGTTCACGTCTTTTTTGTCTAATTTCAACTTTATTTTCATCATAATGTGAAATAAGTGTTTCGAAGTTTTTTACGGGTACTTCTTGTATTTGTAAATATAAGTTATTTAAATGTACTTCAAAATAATTTATATTTTCCTTGAGTATGACGGCAGCCTCTAAAGCATTTCTGAGATCATTTTTATCGAGTTGAATGTTATATTGTACCTTCCAAGAAATAAAACCAATGATGGCAACTATAGGTGTTATTACATAAGCAGTGGTTGTAATAATTGTGTTAATTCCAGTCATACTGAAGCTACAAGATAAAGATTGTCCTTGACACACTGCTATGTACTGAAAAAATCCACATATGAATAAAATTATTATGTAGGTGAGTAGATAAAATCCCACATATTTTTCAATTTCTTTAAACATAAATATTCATATAGAGATAGATTTAATTTATTGTATCTAACGATCAAAAAATTTGGCAATTAAAACAGTTATTTATAATTCTCAGAAACTTTTACATAATTATGTGCAGAATACGGCAAGAACGCCATTTCTTTTTCAGTGAGCGGACGTGCTTTTTTTGCCGGGCTACCAACATAGAGCCAGCCACTTTCCAAAACTTTACCCGGTGGAACTAGCGTACCTGCACCAATCATCACATCATTCGGAATGATGACATCATCCAGAATAATGCTGTTAATCCCAATTAGTACACGATTACCAATCGTACAACCATGCAATGTCACATGATGGCCAATCGTGACATCTTCACCAATGATCAAAGGCGAACCATTCGGTTTATCGGCTTTTTTATGACTGACATGCAACATGGCATGATCCTGAACATTCGAATTTTTACCAATCCGGATTGAATTAACATCACCACGAATCACGGCAAAAGGCCAGACAGAAACATTTTCAGCCAAGACCACATCGCCGACCACGATTCCCATCGGATCGATATAACACGATTTATCAATTTCTGGAGTCGTGTCTAAATAAGAACGAATGTTTTGGCTCATGGTGATCTGCTCATTAAAAGTTTAAGGATCATGTGCATAGTATAAAATAAAAAGCACCCATCTGAATGAGTGCTTTGGTCTTAGTCCGGGACTAAAACAGTTTATTTAAACTTAGAACAAGTTTGAGAAGAACTGTTTAATGTGGTCGAGCATACGTGCGAAGAAACCAGCTTCTTCAACCGCGTTTAAAGCCACCAATGGTTTTTCTGAAATTACTTTACCATCCAGAGTCGCTACGTATTTACCTACGACCTGACCAGGCTGTAAAGGTGCAGTCAGTTTAGGTTGAACTACCAGCTGGGTTTTAATCGCATTAGCCTGACCTTTTGGCATGGTCACGTTAAAGTTTTCAGCAAGACCGATCTGAACTTCATCTTCCTTACCAAACCAGACTTTGGCTTTGGCAAGTACCTGTTTAGCAGGTTGAACATTTTTGGTTTCGAAGTTTGCATAACCCCAAGCCAGCAATTCACGTGTTTGTGTCGCACGTTCCTGCATGGTTGGTGCACCAAAAATCACTGAAATCAGACGCGTAGGACCGCGTTTTGATGAGGTGGTCAGACAATAACCAGCTTCATCAGTGTGGCCAGTTTTTAAACCATCTACACTCGGATCAGTATATAGCAGGGCATTACGGTTACCTTGCTTGATGCCATTAAAGGTAAATTCTTTTTCCGCATAAATCGGATAATACTTAGAACTGTCTTTAATGATGTGTTGTGCCAGCGTTGCCATATCTTTGGCAGTTGAATAATGACCTTCAGCTGGCATACCGGTTGAATTGATAAAGCTGGTATTGGTCATGCCAATACGTTTAGCTTCCTGGTTCATCATATGTGCAAAGGTACCCTCGTTCCCTGCAATATGTTCAGCCATGGCTTTCGATGCATCATTCCCTGATTGAATAATAATCCCGCGAAGCATTTCAAGTGCAGTTGCCGTACCATTTAAAGGTACATACATACATGATTCCGCGCTACTGCCGCGACACCATGCTGACTCGTTCATGCGCACTTGTTCATCTTCAGTGAGTTCACCGCTCAATAGTTTTTGTTCGATGATGTAGCTGGTCATCATCTTGGTCATTGAAGCAGGGGCTAATTTTTCATTTTCATTTTTTGAAGCGAGAAGTTGCCCTGTCTCGTAGTCCATTAGCACATAGGATTTATTATTCAATTCTGGTGGTGCAGATAGGACAGTTGCTGCAAAGCTAAAACTAGGAACTAATAATAATGCAGCAAGGGCAGTTTTTTGGGTCATTTCTAGTGGGTTCCTATATCTTGATGTAAGCACGAAGAGCCTAGCATTTTAGGACAAAGCTAGGCTGACTTCTATGGGAAACCCGGTCTTATTTCAAAAGTATTGTAAGTTATCGGCAGAAAAGCAGCTTAATTGTTATAGGTGGTTAATTCATTACAAATCACCTGATTTTTTTTCTTGCCGGCTTTCTTGGCATCCGATTGTGCTTCGGACAGAATATTGCGGAAATCGTTCTGTTTAGCCATCTGGTTTAAGCTTTCAACCGGATTACGCTGGCCCGGCATATACTCAGTCACCAGCTTGGTATAACCCTGATTAAACTGTGACTTGTCTTTGACCATGCTTGGACAGATTTCTGAAAGAACATAAATGGCTGCCAGTTCCTGTTTGGTCACTTGCTGAGTTGGGGTAACATTAATGTTTTCATCGGCTGCAAATGCAGAAGTTCCCAAAAGAGTGGCGGCAGAAATTGCGCAGAATGTTAAAGCTTGGAATATTGGATTTTTCATTGAAAACTCAAAAAGAAGATTTAGAACAATAATTTGCCTAGCTTAAACTTATTTTTGAAATTGAAAAGTGGGAAAATGTAGCGAAGCTGTAGAATTATGAATAAATCTGTAAGAGAAAATAAGACGATGTTTACACCGTCTTATTTGAAAATTTAGCTGGCTTAGCCTTGGTAGTTTAGCATTTCTTCACAGACAGTTTTCTGCTCGTCTGAGCTGGTTTGCTTTGCACCCTGACGTGCTTCTTCAAGTAAAGATTTATATTCACTGTCTGCCTGTAGCTTTTGATAGCTCATGCCTTTATCTGAGTAGTCTGCAAGATAAGACTGGATCAATTGTTCAACGGTGCTGTTAAATTTTGGATTTTGACCAATGATTGCCGGGCAAACTTCAGCCATAACCTGTGCTGATGCAATATCTTCTTTTACAATGGTATTGTTTTCTTCAACAGTCAGATCGTTTGCCATAACTGAAGGGGAAATAAATGCTGCCAAGCTTAAAGTGAGAGCGCTAAATAAAGAGAATTTTTTAATCATCTTGAGCCACATATTATAAAGATGGATGTCGAGCAATAAATATATATAATTCCTGCACTAATACAATGAAATGTCCTAGTCAGTCATTTTTTAGCGTAACGAGATTTTTTAGTGAATATTTTAGTTTCAAATGATGATGGGGTGTTTGCACCCGGTATTCAGGCTTTGGCGCAAGCGCTAAAGCCTTTGGGGCGAGTGGTGATTGTGGCACCGGAAAGTGAACGCAGTGGCTTTTCTAGTGCCTTAACTTTGGACCGCCCTTTACGCCCAATCCAGATTTCTCCTGATGTCTGGGCGGTTAATGGGACGCCGGCAGATTGCGTTTACTTGGCTATGAACGGGCTATTTGATTTTGAATTTGACCTGGTGGTTAGCGGGATAAATAGCGGCGCAAATCTGGGAGATGATATCTTGTATTCCGGTACAGTCGGGGCGGCCTTTGAAGGTCGTTTAACTAAACATCCTGCGATTGCCGTATCACTGAGTGGGCCGAATGTACGTGGCTATCAGCAGCCTCAGGATTATCAGTTGGCCGCCGAATGGGTGCATGATTTTATTGCTCGTGGTTTGCCTGTTCTGCCTGAGCGACATATTTTTAATATCAATATTCCAGATGTAACTGAATTGCAGGGTGAAAAAGTGACATATCAAAGTCGCCGCCGTCAGTCTAAACCGGTGACGAGTCATATAGATCCGCGTGGTCGTCAGGTATTCTGGATTGGACTCTCAGGAGAAGCAGTCGCAGACCCTAAGCCAGGATTTAACGAAATTGATTCGGACTTCTCTGCGGTCGCCAATGGCTATGTCAGTATTACCCCGATTCAGATGGATGCTACCAATTATGAGAGTCTGCGGAATTTACAAACACAATTGGCAGAAAATGCGTCCTTAGTGTTATAACTTTGTGAAAAACTCGCGATTGCAAGTATATTGCCGTAAAACTTTGCTAATCTTAACGGAATTTTGCAACCGTATAGCATTAGAGAGGAAGATAATGTTCTTGGTGTTACCGAAATGTGTCGTAGCTTCGCCTACAACCCTGATTAAAACCCTCGTTTTATCGACCGTTGTTATTTCTACAGGAGTAATTACCGGTTGTGCCACCAAACCCCAGGTGAATAATGCAACGCGTTATGCAACAGCTCCTGATTTCTATACGGTGCGTTCAGGAGATACATTGAGTGGGATTGCAGCACGTTATGGACTGAACTATATCAGTGTCGCAGAGATGAATGATATCAGTGCGCCGTACCGGATTTATGTCGGACAATCGATCCGCCTGAAAACCCATACTACGCGCCGTAGCACCAGCACCCAAGCAGTGACTCAGGCAGCGCCAATCCAGCGTCAAACAATTGCAGTGCCTACACCGGCACCGGTGACACCAGCAACGACAGTACAAACCACACCACGCGTCAGTACATCTGCACCTGTAACGCCAGTATCTACTGCAGCAGGTCTACGTTGGGTAAAACCATCGAATGGCGCGATTCTTCAGCAATACAATTTAGCTTCTAATATCAAGGGCACCCGCTATAGTGGCAATGTCGGTGATCCGGTATTTGCAGCAGCAGACGGGCAGGTGGTGTATGCCGCTGATGGCCTGAAAGAATATGGCAATCTGGTGTTGGTAAAGCATATCAATGGCTATATCACCGCTTATGCACATAACAGTAAATTGAATGTGAAAAGTGGCCAAAATGTAACGGCTGGTCAAAAAATTGCAGAAATGGGATCAACTGGTACAAACCGTACCATGCTTGAGTTTCAGGTGCGCTTAGACGGCAAACCTATTAATCCTACTGCAGTTTTACCAAACAATTAAATAAATAATGCAAAGTGTAAATTTCGCCGTATAATACAATAAGTTGCTTTTATCAAATGATGAAGCACCTCATAAGTTTAGAGGGAAATTTATGTTAGATCAACTTCGAGCAATGGGTGTCTTTGCTTGCGTTGTGGAGAAGAACTCGTTTAGCGGTGCTGCCCGTGAATTAGGGATTACGACCAGCGCCGTCAGTCAACAAATTCGCTCGTTAGAACACGATATGGAAGTCGTACTTCTAAATCGTTCGACGAGAAAATTAAGTCTGACCGAAGCGGGACAAGCTTTTTTCCATAGCTGTCAAGAAATGTTATCTGCTGCTGAGCGCGGTAAAGTCCGGATCAATGAGTTACGTGATGATCTCGTGGGTGAGCTGCGTATCGTTTCTTTGCCAGAATTATGCGCGAATCATGTGATTCCTGCACTTTCTCATTGGATAGCTGCACATCGCGGCTTGGCAGTACATTTAGAAACAAACAATCATGAGGTTGATTTGTTGGATGGGCGGGTTGATATCGCCCTAAGATTTGAACAGAAAAATGATGAGCATAATCTTCAGGTTGTGCCATTGATGCAGATTGAGCAAATTCTGGTGGCGACACCGAGTTATATTAATCAAAGCACCATTATTTCGAAACCTGATGATCTTAAAAATCATGAGGTCTTGCCTTTAACGCATCTTAAAAACCATCAGTATTATCATTTCCAACATGTGAATACTGCAGAAAAAGCCGAGTTTGAACTGAAATCCCGTTTCAGTACCAATAACGGTTTGGTTGCAAAATCGATGTGCTTGCAGGGTAATGGGATTGCCAAGGTTTTATATCTTGATGCTAAAAAGGATTTGCTTAACGGTACTTTAGTTGAAGTTCTGCCTGAATGGAGACTGCCATCGATTACACTGTATGCGGTTATTCCGAAACGTGAACAACAACCGACAAAAATTCTTCGTTGTCTTGATACCCTGAAACAATATTTTAGCCAGATCTCTGGCGGACGTATGTTACAAAACGCATCATAGAGTACAGAATAATAAAAAAGCCGCTTTAGAGCGGCTTTTTTAATTTTTAGGCTAGGGCTTTATGCCAAATAAGCTTTGATCATTTTTACCAGACGTTCGATCAACTGGTCTGCCTGCTCCTGGGTAATATTCAGGGTAGGCAACAGACGAACGACATTGCCTGCAGTGACATTGATAATCATCTTGTATTCATTGCGTGCAATCGCAACCAGATCACCACATTCTTTTGGTAATTCAATCCCGATCATCAGACCGAAACCACGTACGATGACATTTTGATCTGCCAGTTTGTTGCGTAGCTGGTCAACGATATAAGCACCTTTTTCAGCCGCATTCGCGACGATATTTTCTTTTCGCATAATATCGAGAATGGTATAGACCACACGCGAACCCAGTGCTGTACCGCTATAGGTAGAACCGTGATTTCCAGCAGTTAATACACCGACGCCACGACCTTGGGTCATGACTGCACCAATCGGGAAGCCATTTCCTAAGCCTTTGGCTGTGGTCAGTACATCCGGAATAATATTGGTGTGCTGATAAGCAAAGTATTTACCGGTACGGCCATTACCAGTTTGCACTTCGTCCAGCATCATCAGCCAGTTATGCTGGTTGCAGATTTGGCGAATTTCTTCTAAATAGCTGAAACCTTGAGGTGCGGTATTGACACCGCCTTCACCCTGAATAGGCTCAACCAAAATCGCTACGATATCCGGGTGATTGATTGCCGCTTCTTCAATCGCTTCGATATCACCAAAAGGTACACGGACAAAACCTTCAACCAGTGGGCCAAAGCCTTCCTGCACTTTTTTATTGCCTGTAGCAGATAAGGTGGCCATGGTACGACCATGGAAAGACTGGTCGGCAACAATGATTTTAGGCGATGCAATGCCTTGCATATGACCAAATTTACGTGCAATTTTGATTGCACCTTCATTTGATTCTGCGCCACTGTTGGAGAAAAATACTTCTTCCATACCTGCAACTTCAGCCAGTTTCTGTGCGGCAGCGGTTTGCCAAGGCACTTCAAACAGGTTGCTGGTATGAATCAGGGTCGCTGCCTGTTCAGCAATCGCTTCGGCAATGACTGGATGCGCATGGCCCAAACCGCATACCGCAATTCCGGTTAATGCATCTAAATACTCTGTACCATCTTCGGTATAAAGATATGCACCTCGTCCTCGGACAAAGCTGATCGGTTGACGGCCAAAAACAGGCATCAAATGAGACGGTTGATCAGTTTGTACCGGTGCGAGGGTAATATTATTCATGACTAACTCTTAACTGTTAGGTGGAAAGAAAAACTTATATAAGCAAAAACCCGCTCAGATTTAAAGGGTAATTGTAAATAAAATTGGAATTATTGCTTTAGACATACTGTTTTGCCTGGATTTGGGTATAATGCGAGACAGATGAGTTGAGGATTTATCAATGACTGAACAAGCACGCGATACCGAAGCGTTAATTCGTGACCAAATTGCAAAACACGCAGTACTTCTTTACATGAAAGGCACACCGCAATTTCCACAATGTGGTTTTTCTGCACGTGCAGTAGAAGCACTCAGTCAAATTGGTCGTCCGTTTGCTTATGTAAACATTCTGGAAAACCAGGACATTCGCGCGATGTTACCACAAATCGCCAACTGGCCGACATTTCCACAGCTTTGGATCAATGGTGAGTTGATCGGTGGTAGTGATATCATGCTCGACATGTTCCAAAAAGGTGAATTAAAGCCTTTAGTTGAACAGTACAGCCCGGCAGCTGATGCTTAATTTTGTATTAAATTAAGTTCAGATGTGAAAAAGCGCTTCATTGAGAAGCGCTTTTTTTATCTCTATTTTATCTGGAGCAAGGTCAGAGTTAATCCTCTGTCGCTGCATCCGGCTTTTCAACTGTCGAAGCATCAGCTTCAACTTCAGTTTGTGGCTCGACGATTTGCTTCTTGTCTTTTTTTTTCTTCTTCTTTTTCTTTTTCTTCGGCACTTCGACCAGTTCGGCACCATCTTCAATCGCTTGCCAATAATCCAGCTGTGCCATTACTGCGGCATAGATTGAATTTTTGCTATAGCGACCTTTTTTATCCAAGGTGCCGACAGGACGTGCCATCAGGATTTCCAGCGCCTGATCAATGGTATCAATCGCGTGAATATGGAACTGACCTTCTTCCACAGCAATGGTGACATCTTTACGCAGCATCAGATGTTGCATATTTTGACGTGGGATAATTACACCTTGTTTTCCTGTCAGACCTTGTAACTTGCAAGCATCAAAAAAACCTTCAATTTTGGCATTCACACCACCTACCGGTTGTACTTGTCCCAGCTGGTTCATGGAACCGGTAATGGCCCAGGACTGATCAATCGGTAACTGGCTGATAGCAGATAACAGGGCAGAAAGCTCCGCGACTGTGGCGCTGTCACCATCGACCTGACCATAACTTTGTTCGAACGCTAGCGCAGCAGAGAAGTGCAAGGTCTGTTCACGGCCAAAATGTGCTTTCAGGAAAGACGACATCAGCAACACGCCCTTGGCATGCAAAGAGCCACCGAGTTCGACACTGCGTTCGATATCCAGAATATCACCGCCACCTTGGTAAACCGAAGCAGTCAGACGTGAAGGCAGACCAAACTCAACATCAGCATAGTGAATGACGGACAGGGCATTGATTTGGCCCAGACGATGACCACGGGTTTCGATCAGTTGGGTACCACGGGTCAGATCCTGCCAGTACAGTTCACGTAAATAGCCAAGACGATATTTACGGTGATCCAGTGCGGTATTGATATGTTTTTCTGAAACCATCTTGTCACCGGCCTGGAAGGCATGATGATGTGCTTCACGGATCAGATCGCCCAGCGTCAGGGCATGTAATGACAATGAACTTTGATCTTCGGCCTGACGACTGGAATCTGTGAGCAATGCCGCCAAAGCGGAACGGTCAAAAGGCAGTAATTTATCGGATTGCACATAGTCGGCAATCAGCTGCATATAAGCCTGCTCGTTATCGTCATTACGTTGTAATGTATCGGTAAAATCAGCACGGATTTTAAAGATGCTGCCCAGCTCTGGTTCAAGCTCTAAAATTTCAGGTGGTGTTTCAAAAAGTATGCTGGCATTAAACGAATCCATTATTGATATAAAAGAACACTAAATCAAAGGCTTTGAAATGATTTTCAAGCTTTTTGGAGAAGTTGCAGCTTCTCCTAAAGCCTCGCCTGATTCGATGCCGTAATCGACAATTATTGCCTTCTATACCCACAGTGAAAAATTTACCAATCAACTGTTTGCATTCTTTAAAGGTCGTAACAAAGCTATCCCAATGGTCACTTGATATACATGTATAGCTTACACCTAACTGCTTCAATTTTAATTTAAGTCGTTTTGCAGTGGCTAAATCTCGGTTACCCCATACATAAGCAACAATTTCACCTGTTTCTCGATGATAGGCATAAATTAGCCATTGTTTATTTTGCTTATGACCAACAAAAGTCCAAAACTCATCTACTTCAAGGGTTTCATAATGACTTTGCTGTGCTCGAAGTTGATATTTTGATTGGCTAAGTGTCCGTAGAACTTTACCGATACTTACTCTTTCAATTTCTGCTATATCCCTGACACCACTGCCTCGCACCATGAGGTGTAATATTTTGGTTTTGATACCTGAGTGACAGCCTTGATAACTGAGAGCATGATCACCAATAAATTGACGTCTGCATATTTTACATTGGTAATTTTGCTTACCATCTACTTTTGTGCCATTTTTCTTTATACTGTCACTTAGGCAGGCTGGACACTTGATTTCTAGAGTTATTCGCATTTCTCTATTTTATCAAAATCCAACCTGCTTTTTTTCAGCATACTTTTTGAAACACCACCAAATTTCATAATAGATCTCAGGCTCAGCCAGCAAGATCACCTTGATATTCAGAGGAATTGAAGCAGGTTCGATTGAAATGCTGCCGGTCAGCGTGATCATATGCTCGAGCGAGGAAAGTTTTAAATGCCCCGATTTAAGCGCGCGCTTCAAGCCTTGCCATGCATACGGCTGTTCCAGCAATTGTTCCGCTTCCAGCATCAGGAAGCCACCGTTAGCCTTGTGCAAGGTACCTGGACGAATCAAAGTAAAGTCCGTGGTAATCGTACCATTTTGGGTCAGTTGTTCCACATGCCCCAATAAATTGTAATGCGTTGGAAAATCTTCAAAGATTACCGGTGCGCCACTGTTCGGCTTATGGGTAATAATCACATTGGCCTGATAACGTGCTGGAACGCGACTGAACAGTGCCGGAGTGAAATCGTCTTCTTCCTGTTCCAGCACAATTTCGACATTGTTGATAATGTCTTCGGCATAATATTTCAGGTAATGTTCCAGACCTTCCACATGTTTGAATTTTGCCAGAATCTGTTCGACTCGCGGTAAGACCACCTGCTTGGCGATATCGCGGTTCAGGATCTGTACGCGATCACGTGCATCATCTTCCAGATCACCCAGGTGCAAACCCAGACGTTCCAGTTTCTTGTCCATATAGCGCATGTTGGACGCCAGTTCAGCACGATCTTTATTGCTTAAGGCATTCAGATCTTCCTGAGACATTTCCTGCAATTTGTCATCAATCAGATGCACAGGGACAAAACAGTGCTCATCATGTCGCGAGATCAGCTTCAGATCCAGTTCTGCGCCTTCTTTGGTCAGTTCGATGAGCGCCTGCTGCTGTTCATCACCGGTTTCCTGGCGAATCATTTCAATGCGGTTGTGATAGGTTTCTGCAGTAAAACGGCGCTCAAGCTGTTTTAGAATCGTTTGCCAGCTTTGATTCAACATGGCTTGGAATTTTGGACCTTGACCCGGGGGCAGTTCTAGCGCAATCGGCTGACGCTGGTTCTGAAAGTTATTGACGTACACCCAGTCATTCGGGGTTTCCATAGTTTTGGCGTGCTGTTGCAGCAAACGCTTCACCATGGTGCGTTTTCCGAGACCTGCGGTACCGACAGCAAAAATGTTATAGCCGGAATAAGGCAGGGCAATCCCGGCCTCAACTGAGGCGCGTGCGCGATCTTGGCCCAAAAAGTTATTCAGGGGCTTGATCCGTTTGGTTGACGCAGGAATTTTTTCTAAGTTTGGAATGTGCGTCAGCTGGGTGGATGTTAACCGGGTATGGTCCAGAGTATTTTTAATTTCGCTTTGTTCAAATGCAGAGATAAGTAAATCTGAGCGGATTTTTTGTGGAGTTGTGCTGGTGTTGCTGGCAATAGAAGAATTAATTTGATCGAGTCTCTGGGTCACTGTTGAAAATCCAAAACGAAATATTACGTTGATAGGAGTTAAGGTATACAGATTTACTTGAAAAATTCAAGCCAACATGTCGCTTTTGCCAGAAAATAAAAAACCGGAAATGTGATAAATATATAAATCTTGTTGAAAGATACGCTATTACAGGATTGAATAGCAGCAATTGGTTTTTCTGCGGAAAATAATAAAGCAATGACAACACAAACGACGGGTTGGAAATCCGCATTTACAGCATTTTTAGATCGACGTGCATTGATCATGCTGTTCTTGGGATTTTCGGCTGGTGTGCCGATTCTTCTGATTTTTTCCAGTCTGTCTTTATGGTTAGGTGAGGCCGGAATCAGCAAAAGTGCAGTAACTTTCTTTAGCTGGGCCGCATTGGGCTATTCGTTTAAATTCGTCTGGGCACCGCTCATTGATGAACTTCCTGTCCCTTTTCTGACCAAGGCTCTGGGACGTCGTCGTGCATGGTTGCTGATTGCGCAGATTCTGATTGTCTGTGCCATTTCCATTATGGCCTTTTCTGATCCGGCTTTGGGTGCCACACATTTACAGCAAATGGCGCTCGGTGCTGTCCTGCTTGGTTTCTCCGCAGCAACGCAGGATATTGTGATTGATGCCTACCGGATTGAGCTGGCGGAAACCCAGATGCAGACCGTATTGGCTTCCACCTATAATGCAGGTTACCGGATCGGGATGATTGTGGCCGGTGCTGGTGCCTTGTTTCTTGCGGCCTATTTGGGAACTGCGAAAGGCAACTATATCTATGATGCCTGGAAATGGACCTATCTGGCGATGGCTGCTGTCATGCTGGTCGGTATTATCACCACACTGTCCATTCGGGAGCCGCAGGTTAACCGGGTACGCAAACACTATGTGCGCAGTGATTATTTCCGTTTAGTTGCGGTGTTTTTTGTGGCGGTAATCAGTTTTGTTCTGAGCTATATCTATTCGGGCAATCTGGTGGCCAGCATCACCGAACAATTCGCTATTCAAGATACCTTTGCCTTGTTCTGTTTTGAAGCTTTGCGCTTTGTTGGCTCGGGTGCAGTGGCCTTTGCGATTGGTGCAGGCTTGGTAAAAATGGGTGCGGTTAACAAGCAGATGGCCTATGAAACCTGGGTCAATCCGGTTGCAGATTTCTTTAAGCGTTATGGCTTGAAACTGGCATTGGTGCTGTTATTGTTGATCGGTTTTTATCGGGTTTCCGATATTATTGCCGGCGTCATTTCCAATGTGTTCTATCAGGACCTGAATTTCAGTAAAGAACAGATTGCCGAGGCCGTTAAAGTCTATGGGGTGATTTTCTCTTTAGTCGGTGGTTTCCTTGGCGGGCTCTTGGCCCAGAAGATGAACATCATGAAACTGATGTTTGTCGGTGCCGTACTGGCCTGTTCTACCAACCTGATTTTTATCGGCCTAGTCAAGTCTGGTGAAAAACTGGCAGCTGTGGAAGTTAAAGCCGGTAATCAGGTTTATCAGGCAGAGACCGATGAAGTTGGTTACTGGAAGCTGGATATCCCAAGTGCAGTGCTGGCGCAGAGCAAACAGCTACAAGTATCGGCTGCTTATCTGGATGGAGATGTTACTGATCAGGCCCCGGTACAGGTCAATATGCCGTATTTGACCACAGAACAGGGTAGCACCCAGTTACAGATCTTGCCGATCACCAGTGACAATAGCCTCACTGTAGCTGAACAGGACAAGACCATTGTAGTGCGCAGCCAGTATGTCGGTGAAGCACTGCAAGAAAATCAAAAGATTGTTTTGCAAATCAATGATCAGAATATTGAGGCAAAACTGGAAAGTGAAGGCGTATTTACTGCCGCGATTCCTGCACAGCAACTGATTCAGTCACCTGCACATATTATCAGTGCAGTCTTGATGCAAGATGATCAGGCACTTCAGCAAACCACGCATGTTTATCAGGTCAATGATCAGTTGGCTAGTACCCAGAATCTGGATGTCGATATTCAGCCCTTGGCAGTGGTGGATGGCAACAGTTCAGATACAGTCGAAGTCAGTGGTAAGGTAATTAAACCTTATAGCGACAAGTGGCTTTATTTTGCTATTATTGTCGACAATCTGGCTGCTGGGCTGGCTGGTGCTGCGTTTATTGCATTCTTGTCGAGCTTGACCAGTGTGTCTTTTACCGCTGTTCAATATGCGATTTTTAGCTCACTCATGACTTTGACCCCTAAGATTTTAGGCGGATATTCGGGTACTATAGTCACCAATATCGGTTATCCGAATTTCTTCCTGATGACTACTCTAATCGGGATTCCGATCCTGATTCTGGTGGTTTGGGTCGCAAAACTGCTCGGTGAACACCAACAACAATCTGTACAGAAGGATGATTAATATGCGCATGCTGCATACCATGTTACGTGTAGGCAATTTAGAACAATCTCTCAAGTTCTATACTGAAGTACTTGGCATGACTTTGCTTCGTAAGCGTGATTACGAAGAAGGCCGTTTTACCCTGGCTTTTGTCGGTTATGGCGATGAAGAGAATCACACCGTACTGGAATTGACCCATAACTGGGATACAGACAGCTATGAACTGGGCAATGCTTATGGTCATATCGCGATTGCAGTTGATGATGCTTACAAGGCTTGCGAAGAGATTAAAGCGCGTGGCGGTAATGTGGTGCGTGAAGCCGGCCCAATGAAAGGTGGCGTGACTGTAATTGCATTTGTAGAAGATCCAGATGGCTACAAGATCGAGCTGATCCAGCAAGACAACAATGCACGTAATAACTAAGTGTGATGTAGCGAGATATATGAAATGCATTCATGTATAGATGAAAATATTACATCAATCTGAGTGCATAGCATGGGCCCGGCATCTGTTAAGATAGCCGGGCATTTTTATATCAAACAATAAAATCTGAGGGATTATAGAGATATGCTTAAGTTCTTGGCATTGGATCGGTTTACGATACTGTTGTTTGTGATGGTTTTGCTGGCCAGTGTGTTGCCAGTTTCGGGGAAGGCGGCTGAAGTCTTTGGCTGGGTGACGACAGGAGCGATCGCCATCCTGTTTTTCCTGCACGGCGCCAAACTGTCTCGTGAAGCTGTGGTGCAAGGCATTATGCACTGGAAATTGCATACTTTAGTTTTTGCGCTAACTTTTGCCCTGTTTCCGATTCTCGGGCTTTTGGCCAAGCCGATTTTATTACCCATGCTCGGACAGGAACTATATTGGGGTTTCCTGTTTATGTGTTTCCTGCCATCCACCGTGCAGTCCTCGATCGCCTTTACTTCAGTGGCTCATGGCAATGTCGCCGGGGCGGTATGTAGTGCCTCTTTTTCCAATCTGATCGGTATGTTTATTACCCCATTATTGGTGGCATTTTTTATTCTCGGTCAATCTGATCATGGTTTTGATCCGACTTCTTCGATTATCCAGATTACACTGCTGCTCTTGGTACCGTTTATTTTAGGACAGATTCTGCGTCCATGGATCTATCCGCAAATGATGAAAATGCCAAAAATCGTCAAGGTCTTCGATCAAGGCTCGATTTTACTGGTGGTGTATGGCGCTTTTAGTAGCGCCGTAGTGGCTGGTCTGTGGAATGAAGTGAGCCTGAGTACCTTGTTGCTGCTATTGCTGGCTTGCTCGGTGTTACTCACCATTGTGATGTTATTATCACTTTATATTCCACGCTGGCTGGGCTTCAGCCGCGCTGACCAGAAAACGGCATTCTTTTGTGGTTCTAAAAAAACCCTGGCCAGTGGAGTACCGATGGCGCAAATTTTATTTATTGGCCAGCCGCTGGGCATGATTGTCCTGCCGATCATGATTTTCCATCAGATTCAGTTGATGGTCTGCGGGATTATTGCCAATCTGTGGGCCAAAGAGGCTGGATCAGAAGCTGAAGAATAATTCGCATATTGAATTCGTTTCACGTATAATGACGCCCACTTGTTGTGCTTAGCTCTGACGGTATCCGTCTCGGTGGGCCAAAAGAATGGTCTGTTGTGGTGTTGATCTGCATGAACGATGTTCCTGCTTCCTCATTTGAGAGTGATCAATAGCGATGACAGCTAAACCTTCTTGAATCTAATGGAGTAATCGACGATGCGCGCCGATATTCACCCAAAATATGAAACTTTAGTTGCTACTTGTTCATGTGGTAACGTAATCGAAACTCGTTCAGCTCTTGGTAAAGAAACTCTTTATCTAGACGTATGTTCAGCTTGCCACCCATTCTACACTGGTAAGCAAAAGAACGTTGACACTGGCGGTCGTATCGACAAGTTCAAACAACGTTTTGCTGGTATGTCACGTTCTGTTAAACGTTAATACCCAAAATGAAAAAACGGGCTTTAAGCCCGTTTTTTTTGTGCCTGCAATTTAAAAAATTATCATTCGATTTCCTAAATGCGCAGGCTTGTACAAGATCTTAGTGATCTTGTACATCAATCAAATGATCGAGTTTTTTCTGGAAATAATTCCCCTGAATAAAGCGGGCATCCACGTTCCAGGCATTCGCGAACAGTGTCATATCATTTAATTCACGAATCAGAATGTTGAGTGGCTTGATTTCATTATAGCTGGTAATTTTTTCCTGTAGTTGCTCAATCTCGGTATCTTTATTGAGCATATTGGTTAAGTTTGAATGTAAGCTGACACCATCCAGTTCAAGTTCGCGCAGTAAATTTTGACTGTACATGGATTGACCAAAATCACGCAGTGCAATCAGTGCGCCATGTTCATACAGCACGCGTAGATATTTTTGTGCATCTTGTTGATTCAGTAAAATATCTTCTTCTGAGAATTGCAAGATTAGCGGATGCTTCACTTTACTGCGAATAATCGTAATCAGCTTGGAAATAAATTCCGGGAAGGTGCGGTCTTTAAATAGTACGGCACGGTTCAAATTGACAATTAAGCTTGCATCAGGATACTGGGTAATAAAGTTGTGTAGCTGTTTACTGGCTTCAACCAGAATCCAGCGATCCAGTTTAATGGACAGTTCATCATCTTCATGAAGTTCTAAAAGGCTAGAAATATCCTGCCATTTATTCTCAAAAATAAAGCCACTGGTCACTTCATAGGTATATAAACGCGTATCTTCTTTATCATAGAGTTGTTGATATTTTAAATGGATCTCCCCACGTTCCAGACATTCACTTAAGGCTTTCAAAATAGAAGGTGTAGCGCTAGGAATAGACGTGACTGCTGGACTGACGGCTGCCAATGTTGGGCTGGCAACTGGTGTTTCAGCAACACTGAAATCTATACTTGGCATTTCTACCGCAACCGGACTGCTCAGTGACGCAGGAATATCAAGTTTAAATTCAGGTACAGCTTCTGCTTGAGGTAAAGATGTCGAGAATGCTTGTCCAATCAGCGTATTGCATTGCATTTCATCTTGCAAACCCTGTTCAAGCATGACATAGCCCAAGCGCAAATTTAGAGGGAATGACTTTGGTCCCACTGTAATGAGTTGCGGTTTGCTTAAGGCATTTAAACTGATCAGTTTGGATTCAAGAATTGCTTTAGAGTCTGCCTGAAACAGACCGACAACGACATCATATTCCAGTTTAAACAGGGGAATATGGGTCTGTTCCTTGAGGAATTCTTTGACTGCATCAAAGTACCCATTAAAAGTGGCCCAGTCAGATTGTAGAACTTCCGGGTCATATGCACTTAAAGAGAAAGTGACTAAGGCATTCACCGGTGCAGACTGCTTGTTCAGTTCACGTTTAAGTGACTGAAAAACACTTGGTTTTCCAGGAGTTTTCTCGGAAAAAACCGTTTGAGATTGAGTATCAATGCTAATTTGTACCGCATCTTCTTCAGCCGTTGAAGGCAAGAATTCCAGTTTTAATGGATTAGATGCGGACACATGCGGATTCAGAGACTGGATCTCGACCCGACCTAAATCAAATTGACCCTGAGAAATCTTTTTGAAACGCGTTTTAAAATCATTCAAATCTGAAGGCTGGAGCAGATCCAGAAGCGGTAGGCCAATAATCTCATCTTCATTTTGCAAGCCAAACAGTTTCAGGTAGTCCGCATTGGCCTGAATATGAATCCCTTCCTGAATGGTGGCAACAGCACGGTTGCTGTCGTCTACTAAAGATTGTGCCTGAATTTGTGCTGTTTCCAGCTCAGTCATTAAATGTTGCTGAGACTGTGACAAACGGCTAAATGACAATGCTCGGACCAGTCCCACATAAAAGCGTTCCAGGTAGTCAAAATTGAGAATGTCATATACCCCTTTACGGATATATTGCGCATATTGTTCAGCCTGGTAATCATCCGGTTTAAGCAAAATCATCGGCAGATTAGGTTGCTGCGAAAGGCGCACCAAACTTAAGGCCTGTTCATATTTCAGGTCGTAGGCACGTCCAAAAATAATCAGATCCCAGTTGAAATTTAATTGTTTTTCAAAAGATTGCAGATCATCCAGCAGGACAGCATCCACCTGATAATCATGACTGGTCAGCAGATCACGGATTTGGTTATATCTAATTTGATTATCATCAATAATCAGTAAACGTGTTTCAGTACGTTTTAACTTTTTAGACAATAATGGATTTCTCACTTCAATGCTTCCCATAAATCATGATTTCTGCTTTCATTCATGTGCTGATCGATAAAGTTTTCGATCATCTCTTCTTCCTGATCATTGAGTAATTCATAATCAAAACGGATGAAACTCTGCGTAATCAGTTGTGCTTTGGTCAGATAGATTTTGATTTCTTCCTGACCGAGACGTAAATGAATGGTTTGTTTTTCCCTAAACATCTGTGAACCAGAGACAATCAAGCTGGTCGAGACCTGATCCAGTTGCGTCATTTTCACCAACAGGGCAGGCTGATAGTTGACATGATGACGTTCGGTACGGGTATAAGCTGCACAAGGAAAGAGCTCTTGTGCCAAAATTTCCAGCCCGATTTCCAGGCTCTTATCCGTTGACTGCTTGATCCAGCGAATCACACCGCCACGCCACTGACTCTGGGTTTTTTCCTGAACCAGAATGAATTCACCGGTTTTCAGGTTAGCCGGGGTAATACCAGTCCATTTAATCCGGTAACCATTGACACTGATATCCAGAACTTCAGCGCTATGGATCTGTTTGGTTTCTCGATCGAGCGCCTTGATGCTGCTAAAACTACTTGGAATGGCGTTTTCCATCGAGCTGACAAAACTGCTTTCGCTCTGGAAATTATAATTGGCCTCGAGTTCCAGAGTTTCGTTGAAGTTTTTACCTTTAGACAGGTAAAAATGCGCCACGCTTAAGCCAAAGCAGATATTGATCTGTGCTGAATATTCATAACGTTCATGACGACGCTCGACATTGTTCGAGAGCAGATTGTAGATATGAAAATGCAGTGCAGGGGTCAGGAACAGTTTTTCATTCCGCGACAGATACTGGGCATTTTTACTTTGAGTACCCGTTAAATGATCCATCAGATTCTGTGTGGAAATATAGAAGCTCGGCTGAAACTGTGGCTCTTGATGGGAATTAAAGATCGGCGGATGATCTTTGCTGGCATCGACCACATAACGGGACAGCGTGGTTTCCTTCGGCAGGATCTGTACCAGTTTGGCCCAGTCAAAACTGCATAGATACAGGCCCTGAATTTCTGCAGGCCGGATCTGATGAGTATTGAAGATATCCAGTAAAATCAGCTGTGCATAGGCATGTGCAATGTTCTGGATCTCATGCTGGGTACCTAATACCTGATTGATATTGCTTTGATAGAAATTATTGTCTATTGCACATTCAAGCAGTTGATGGGCAGCCAGCCATTGTCCCAGACCTGGCGTGCTATACAGCATATGCTGTTGATATAAAAGAAGTGTGAGTTGTTGCAGGGCATAATAAATCGATACCATCCGGGCAGTTTGAATGCTCTTCTTTTTGCCTAGAGAAAATAGCGAAAACTTCTGATGGGTCAGCTGATGATTACAGCGTTTGACGATATCGATATAAATTTTGGCAAAATGACTGCGCAGCAGCATAGCCAGCTCAATAATCTGGTCATTCCGGTCGGAAGTGATCAGGCCCTGATTGACGAAATGCTTTTCCAGACTGGTCAGGACATTTTCAAGGGTGGGATGCAAGACCTGAATCAGGTCAAAGCGCAGGGTTTCTGTACATTTCAGCTCAGAAACTTCCAATAAGGCATTAAACAGGGATTTGGATGAATTCCCTAGTTGTAGAATCGAAATCCCCGCACCCCATTCCTGCAAAGCCTTGGCAGTGGTTGGACAAAAGCTCAACTGCTCTCGTTTAAGTTCCGTCGGTGTCTGAAAAATGTCTGAAGTATGCGTGCTCATCTTTATTATTTAACTCAAAAATGTTGAAACCCCAAAAAGCGGTGTCTTATTCTTCTCGCCCGCTATTTCTCGAACCAGTTTAGGAACCAAATACCCCGGCAGGTTCGCTAAAACTTCTGTATAAATCTCATTAATATGGTCAGGCGCTAAATCAAAATGATGCGCACCTTTTACTTTATCAAGTACATGTAAATAATAAGGCATGACCCCGGCATCAAACAAGCGATAGCTTAAATCTACTAAAACCTGAGCAGAATCATTCACCCCGTTTAATAAAACCGCCTGATTCAGAACGGTGATCTGCTGTTGAACCAGTTGGTTTAAACGCTTGCAAGTGAAGTCATCCAGCTCCGATGCATGGTTTGAGTGTACCACCAGAATAATACGTAGCCTACTGTTTTTTAACATGCTAAGTAGCTCTTCGTCGACTCGGTTGGGGATCACAATAGGAACTCGTGAATGTATTCTTAAGAATTTGAGATGTGGTACTGATTCTAATCGTTCAATCCAGGTTTTTAATTTCCGGTTCGATAAGGTTAGTGGATCACCGCCACTCAGAATCACTTCATTAATATCAGGCTGGCTTTCCAGATATTGCTTGATATTTATCCAGTCTTCATTTTTAGGCAGATTTTCCTGATAGGGGAAATGCCGGCGGAAACAATAACGGCAATGTACAGCACAGGCACCAGTCAGTGTCAGCAAGAAACGGGATTTATATTTGTGCAGTACGCCGGGTTGCTGATTGGCCTGTTCTTCGCCCAAGGGGTCGGTAACAAATCCTGGATGTTCTTCCAGTTCCAAGTGATGGGGTAGCACTTGTAAAAGCAATGGGTCTAAAGGGTTTCCGACCTGCATTTTGCCGACAAAAGCACGCGGCACACGCAACTTAAACTGTTCAGAAGCTAAAATGGCACCTGAGAGCAGTTGCTCTGGTGCAAGTTGCAGTACTTCAAGCAGTTCGCGGGGATCAGTGATCAGGTCGCTGAGCTGTGATTGCCAGTTTTGTTCTTGATATAAATAGTTCGTCATGCCGGAAGATTAACAATAATAAGTGAGAGGACAAAGCCTGATGGGCGCAGTTTAACAGTTTGTGCCGAAGCGCAATAATCCACTGCGCTGTAAAATAAAGAGCGATTCAGCTATGCTGATCTTGGTGCTCGCCTGATGGTATTTTAACGTTGAGCAAGACATGAATAAACAAAGGATTTTCATGTCTGATTGTAACTTAAACAGCCTGAGTGGGTGAAAGCGGATTTTTTCATTGCGGCAAAGTGTATTGCTCATTTAGAATACGCAACATCAAATGAATGTGCATGTGGCAACTCAATGTTCGTGTCAGACTTGCTAAATGACATCGCAACAGCCCATAGCATCAATAGATTAAAGTTAGTAAGTTTGGAGTGCGCCAGTCATGGCCTATTATTCTACGAATGATTTCAAGTCAGGCCTTAAGGTTATGCTTGATGGCAACCCATGTTCAATCATGGAAAACGAATACGTAAAACCAGGTAAAGGCCAAGCTTTTAACCGCGTAAAATTACGTAACCTTAAATCAGGTAAAGTTCTGGAAAAAACTTTCAAATCAGGCGAGAACCTAGAAGCGGCTGATATCGTTGAAGTAGAAATGGAATACTTGTACAACGATGGCGAAATGTGGAACTTCATGGATCCTGTTACCTTTGAACAGATCGCAGCTGATAAAACAGCAATGAGCGATGCTGCAAAATGGTTAAAAGACGATTCAAATGAAAAATGTACCATCATGTTGTTCAATGGCGTGCCTTTAAACGTGACTCCACCGAACTTCGTCGTACTTAAAATCGTTGAAACTGATCCAGGTGTTCGTGGTGATACTTCTGGCGGTGGCGGTAAGCCAGCGAAACTTGAAACAGGTGCTGTAGTACGTGTTCCATTATTCGTACAGCAAGAAGAAAGCGTTCGTGTAGATACCCGTACTGGTGACTATTTAGAACGTGCATAATGGTTTGAAAATAGACTATTATCGAGAGGGATGATTTAAATCATCCCTTTTTTTATGCCAAAGTCGTAGAGGAAAAGCAAAAGAACAGGCGTAAAGTCGCAAGGGAAAACAGCAGTACCTCGAACAACAACAATCACGCTGATTTGTATGCATCACAATATGAGGGATTGAATGGAAACTTTACAAAAGAAGTCGACGCTGACTTCGAAAATGATTTGGCTTTTGGTAGCCATTGTGGGTGCAGTCTCTTTCGGAGTTCTGGCACTGAGTCGGGGTGAGCATGTCAATGCAGTCTGGCTGGTACTTGCCGCCGCCTGTGTCTATAGCATTGCTTACCGTTTCTACAGTTTATTTATTGCCACCAAAGTATTTGAGCTGAATGAACGCCGTTTAACGCCTGCGCATCGTCTGGCCGATGGTCTGGACTATGTGCCGACCAATAAAAGCGTTCTATTTGGCCATCACTTTGCAGCGATTGCCGGTGCAGGTCCTTTAGTCGGTCCGATCCTGGCAGCGCAGATGGGCTATTTACCTGGGACGATCTGGCTACTGGTCGGTGTGGTGCTGGCAGGTGCGGTACAAGACTTCCTGGTACTGTTTATTTCCACCCGTCGTGACGGTCGATCACTTGGTGAGATGGCTAAGCAGGAACTCGGAACCTTTGCCGGTATTATCGTGATGCTCGGTGCCTTGGGCGTGATGATCATCATTCTGGCAGTATTGGCGCTAGTCGTTGTTAAAGCACTGACTAACAGTCCATGGGGTGTATTCAGTATTGCAGCCACCATTCCGATTGCGATCTTTATGGGCATCTACATGCGTTTTATCCGCCCGGGTAAAATTGCTGAAGTCTCGATTATTGGTTTTGTCTTGATGATGCTGGGCATTATCTACGGTGAAAACATCGCACAACATCCATATTGGGGGCCATTCTTTACACTTTCTGGCACTGAACTGACTTGGGCGCTGATCATTTATGGCTTCATTGCGTCGGTATTGCCAGTCTGGCTATTGCTTGCTCCACGTGATTATCTGTCGACCTTCCTGAAAATTGGCGTGATTGCAGGTTTGGCCGTGGGTATCCTGTTTGCCATGCCTGAAATGAAACTGCCAGCGATTACCAAATTCATTGATGGGACTGGTCCTGTATTCGCAGGTTCTATGTTCCCATTCCTGTTCATTACTATTGCGTGTGGTGCGATTTCCGGTTTCCATGCCTTGGTATCTTCGGGGACGACACCGAAACTGGTCAACAATGAACGCGATATCCGCATGATCGGTTACGGCGGTATGTTGATGGAATCTTTTGTGGCGATCATGGCCTTGATCTGTGCTGCAATTCTGGATCCAGGAATTTACTTTGCCATTAACTCACCAGCCGCATTACTCGGTACTACAGCCGAAAGTGCAGCAGAAGCAGTACGAACCCTTGGTTTTGTGGTAACGCCTGAAGCCTTGACCTTACTGGCACAAGAAGTCGGTGAAAACTCGATTTTGTCACGTACTGGTGGTGCGCCTACCTTTGCAATTGGTATGGCACATATCATCACTGAAATTTTCAACAGTCGTGAAATGATGGCATTCTGGTATCACTTTGCGATTCTGTTTGAAGCATTGTTTATCCTGACTGCTGTAGATGCTGGTACCCGTGCCTGTCGTTTCATGGTGCAGGATACCGTGGGTATCGTGATTCCTGCGGTGAAACAGTCGCATAACTTCTTCGGAAACCTATTGGGTACTGCGGTTGCAGTGGCAGGCTGGGGCTTCTTTGTGTATCAGGGCGTAGTCGATCCACTGGGCGGGATTAACAGCTTATGGCCACTGTTTGGTATTGGTAACCAGATTCTGGCTGCGATGGCACTCATTCTTGGTACCGTCATTCTGTTCAAGATGAAAAAACAGAAATATGTCTGGGTAACAATTATCCCAACAGTATTCCTGTTCATTACTTCCATGACAGCAGGCTGGCAGAAGATTTTCCATGAAAATCCAAAGATTGGTTTCCTTGCTCAAGCTGACCGTTTCAACACGGCAATTGCCAATAATGAAATCCTGGCGCCAGCGAAAACTATGGCTGAAATGCAGACGGTAGCGATGTCGAACCAGATCAATGCTGCACTTTGTGCTTTCTTCATGATTGTGGCTTTTGTGATGTTGTTCGCTGCGATTGGTGTGATTCGCCGTGCCTTGGCAAGTCCGGTACCGACCGTGCATGAGGCAGAAGCGATTTATCGTGATCCAGAAGAGATTCAGCCAGCGAAAGGTCATTAAGGAGAATATTATGAATCTGAAGTTTGCCAAAAGCGGGAAAACGATGATTTATAAAATCATCAAAATGACCGTGATGTCGCAGAAGGATTTGATCCTGAACCCGAAAAACTGGTCACGGATTGCAACCCTGTGGCAACGTTTGCAGCAAAGTTTCCGTTTGATGGTCGGTGTGCCAGATTATCAGACCTATGTGGAGCATATGCGCAAGCATCACCCGGATCTGGAACCCATGGATCCTAAGACTTTCTATCGCCATTGTGTAGATTCGCGTTATCCATCCGCGGGTAGTGGTATGAAGAAATGTCCATGTTAATGGTTAAGTAACAGCAAGCGCCTTTCGGGGGCGCTTTTTTTCTCTAAAAGAATAGGCCATCTAATAACCCTGATTGCATGAGTTGAGCTATTTCCAAAAAAAATTATAAAAATCGAAAAAATGATCTGGGTTTATATACCTTTTAAGTATGAATTTTTATTTATAAGTCTTTTCAAGAGACGGCAAAGTCCTATAAGTATTTTGATATTTGATTCAAAAACATCTTTTTCTGTAGCGGTCATTTTTATTTTCTAGATCTCATTTCTGTGTGTTCTATCTATTCCGGTATTTTCTAGTGAGTGTATTTATTCAGTTACACAGACAGATGATTGATCTTTTGGGAAAATTTAAATTTCAGTGTATGTTAATCTTAGGCCATGTTTTATTAAGGAAATTATTGTGATCTGGGGCATGAAACAAAAGGAAAATAACGACATTGCACACATCAATACTGTGCTTGAACAAAAAATTGCAAGTTATGCACCCAAGATCCAGCGTTTTTTTGAAGAAGTTAATGCCATTGTGTTGGATAAGCAGGCCCAGACCACACTGGCACTCTGTTGTTTGATTGCAGGCGGACATGTCTTATTTGAAGATTTACCCGGATTGGGTAAAACTACATTAGCCAGCAGTCTGGCACATCTGGCTGGGTTAAAGTTCCAGCGGATCCAATTTACCAATGACATGCTGGCCAGTGATGTCATCGGTATTAACATGTTTAACCAGAAAGAACATCAGTTCGAGTTTAAACAAGGCCCGATTTTTACTCAGATTTTACTGGCAGATGAAATCAACCGTTGTAGTCCCAAAACCCAAAGTGCCTTACTCGAAGCCATGGAAGAAGGCTATGCCACCATTGATGGCGTACGCTATGCCTTACCGAAACCTTTCTGGGTGATTGCGACACAAAACCCGCTATTCCAAAGTGGTACTTACGCTTTGCCGGAATCCCAGCTAGACCGTTTCCTGATGCGTTTATCTTTGGGGTATCCATCACGCCATGCAGAAAAACTGTTATTACAGCAGGAATCCCGTTTTGCCCTGATTGCAAGTCTGGCGCATATTTTTACCGAAGATGAAATTCTGGATCTGCAAAGTCTGACGCATCAGATATTTATCAGTGAAGCGATTCAGGAATATTTGCTTGATCTAGCAGAAGAAACCCGTAAAAGCCGTCATGGACTTTCTACGCGTGGCCTTCTGGCCTTGAAGCGCGCAGCACAAGCGTATGCTTTGATTCAGCAACGTGCTTTTGTCACACCAGATGATGTGCAGGCTGTATTTGTCGCGGTGACTTCGCATCGTCTGGGTTTAAGTGAAGCTGAAACGTTTAATGTGATGCAACAGGTTGCGGTCAGCTAAAGGAGTCCTCTCTTGGATAAAACCTGGCAAAAATGGCTGGCCAAGCGCTTTCAATTCTCACAGCAGAAACAGCTCTCGCAGAAAGATGTCTTGGTATTTATTTATCAGCAGGGCTATCTGTATCTGGTGTTGATCTTCATCACCTTTGTGGCCGGGGTGAACTATGCCAATAACCTGATTTTAGGTTTCTGCTTTTTAATCAGTGCGGTGCTGTGTATCAGTTTTTATCTGACTTTTAAGCAATTGCATGACCTGAAAATTGAATTGATCGCAGATGATGTGGGGCAGGTCGGTCATAGCGTGAATCTGCATCTTTATTTTCAACAGCAGCAGCTTCGCCCCCGCTATTTGTATATCAAAGCAGGGAATCAGCTAGCGAAAGTTTATCTGAATGCACAAAAACAGCAATTTATTCTGCCATTTTATGCAGAGCAACGTGGCAAGTTTGATTATCCGGTGATTCAGATTTATTCGGTTTATCCCTTTGGGTTAGTTCGAGCCTGGACCTATCTTTATCATCAGCATTCGGCCTGGGTCGCGCCTAAAGCTGAAGTTTTTAGCACAGAAAATAAATATCACTTTAACCGTTTTGAACCGGATATGGATGAGTTTCGTGAATTGCGCAATTACCAGTCAGGCGATTCCTTGCAGGCGGTGTCCTGGAAGCAGTTTGCGCGTGGACAAGGCTTGTATGTCAAAGTCTTTGAGCAATATCAGGATGAACACAGTATCGAGATTCATTATGCACATATGCCGAGTCAGTCACATGAAGAAAAACTTGAATTTGTGATGGGTCTGGTCGAGCAATGCGAGCAGCAGCAATGTGCGTATAGTCTGCATTTGCCACAGGCCGAATTGCCTCAGGGTGCAGGTGAAGAACAACTGCGGAAAGCCAAACAATTGTTGGCGCAGGCCTAAGGCGGGTAAATTCATGATCAATGCAAAAATCCGTACCTCGATTGTGTTGACTTTGGGCCTGATTCTCATCGCCCAGATGGCATTTATTCCGGTTCTACTCAGTATTATTTTTGCGATTAGTATTGTATGTATCTGGATTTTCCTGAAACGTCAGCAGCCATTTCCCAAAACGGGCACTTTTCTACTGACGGCTTTGGCACTCGGCAGTATTTATTTGAGCCATCATAGTTTTATTGGTGTTGAGGCTGGGGTAGCAGTTTTATCTACTTTTTTATTTGCTAAATCACTGGAAAGTAAAAATAAACGTGACCTGATTATTCTGTTTAATTTTGCCCTGTTTGTTGCTGCCAGCTCATTCCTATATAGCCAATCTTTTGGGATGGCGATTGTGATCGTGCTGTGTTTAATCAGCTGTCTGATTGGTTTGTACCGGATTCAGACTAGCGATTTTGAGCAGGAGCAGATCACTCAGCGCGCAGCATTGCAACAGGATGCCAAACATGTGGGCAAGTTTATCTTGTACGCTGTTCCATTTTTTATCTTGCTGTTTATTTTCTTTCCGCGCTTGCCACCACTTTGGCATATTCCCATTCCTGAAAATAAGGGTGTGACCGGCATTGGCGATAGTATGTCACCTGGGGATATTGCTGAATTATCCCAATCCAGTGCCCTTGCTTTCCGGATTATTGGTGATATCAGCAAGCTTCCGCCACGCTCAGAACTCTATTGGCGAGCGTTGGTGCTAGATGAATATGATGGGCAACGCTGGACCAGCAGTTTCGTCAATCAGCAGCCTTTAATGCGACAACCGATGGATACTTCACCCGTACCTACAGGCTGGAACTACCAATATCTGGCTGCGGATCCTTCGGTGTTCTGGATCATGGGGTTGGAAAAATCGATACCTGTGGAACGCCGTTATTATAACCGTCAGGATTGGAGCATTGTGCCGAGACGGCTCACGCAACGTGTTGAACCGATTTCGTTACAGTGGGTCGGGACAGCATATGATCCTCAGGCTTTGCCAACGCAATATATCGAAAGAACGAATACTCAGGTGCAGCGCCGACTTGACCCGAGAGCGCAACAATTAGCACAACGTCTATATGCGCAAAGTGCGGAAGATCCTCGGCGTTATGTGCAGCAAGTCTTGAATTGGTATCAGCAGAATAACTTTATTTATACCCTGAAGCCGGGCCAACTGGGGCAAAACCGGATTGATGAATTCCTGTTTAATTCCCGGCAAGGTTTTTGTGAACACTATGCCTCGAGTTTCGTGATGTTGATGCGTTATGTCGGGATTCCTGCACGGGTCGTCACCGGCTATCAGGGTGGGGAGTTGGCACCAGATCGCATGAGCTGGGAAGTCCGACAAATGGATGCTCATGCCTGGACAGAAGTCTGGATTGACCAGAGATGGCAACGCTTTGATCCAACCGCGATGATCGCTCCACAGCGTATAGATGATGGCATGCAAAATCTGCTTTCTCAGGATGCATGGGTATCGGCAAATCAGTCGACCTGGAACTCGCAGCATAATCTATGGGTCACCAAACTACGCGTTTGGAGCGATTATGCCAGCTACCAATGGCAAAGTAAGGTGGTGGGTTATAATGCAGAATCACAACAGAGCTGGTTATCAAAATTAGGACTCGGTTCAGTTTATTCGAGTGTCATAATTTTGCTGGGCAATATTGTGCTACTGATTTTGGCCTATGTCTTCAGAATTTATCTGAAAGCCCGACAGGCTCAATCTCCATTAGATCGCGCTATTCAGCAGCTGAATCAATCTTTAGCTGACGATCTCAAAAAACAGTCTGCTGAAACTTTTCATCACTGGATGCAGCGTTTATCTCAACAGGTTCAGATTGAAAACCAGACTGCCTTTATTCAAGCTATACAGGTTTTTGAAAAAAATCTTTATTCGGGAACCCCAATAACTGAACAAGAATTGAAAAAATTCAAGGATTTGCTTAAAACTTGCGCGGACGTTTTAAAAACTAAATGAAAAGGCTTGTTTTCGGTCGGAAAAATTTATAATATGCCAAGCATTCTAGGTGTATAGCTCAGTTGGTTAGAGCGCTACGTTGACATCGTAGAGGTCAGCAGTTCGAGTCTGCTTATACCTACCAAGATTCTAAACGTTATGTTATAAGGGTTTTAAGCGAAAACAGTAGCTTAAAGCCTTTTTTTAATGCCTTGAGTAAAGTGAGCCGTTATCCGCACTATCTGCAAAACCCGTATTTTATGCAGTTATTGCCGTTAAATTTACGTCAAGTTTACGTCAAGAATTTTGGAAATTACGTCATGAAATTACCCAAGCCCAGAAAGCGCGGTTCGGCCTACTACATTGAACTAATGATCAATGGAAAACGTTCTTCAGCAACTCGTGATACCGCAAAAGAATGTGAGCAAGGGGTAGCTCAAAAGATGCTTGAAGCGAAGGTCAATCAGATGGCGGAAGACTTGAGCATAAAACAGTACTATCCCTTCAAAACACTTTTTCATAAATACTATGATAAGCATGGCCGTAAACTTCGCGGATCCAAATACGTCAAAGAACAATTAGCGCCGTTTGATGAAAAGTTTGGTGCACTGGCAGATATGTCTATTCATGACATTTAGCTTAAATATTTCAGCTCAAAGTTCCGCAAATTAATAAATTGATTGAAGTGCTGCACTTGCGTTGTACTCGGCTGGAATAGGCTGATCAGCTACAGGCAGATTCGCAGTGTAGGTTCAGTCAATTTTTTATCACGCACAGCGCTTGCTTCATGCTAGATGACATCTTCTAGGGTTTGCGCATCGTAAGATGTTGCTGATGCTGATATGCCTTAAAGAAGAAGGGTAAGAGCAGATAGATCTGTATAAATGTTTGGGCCTGCAGCATTTCGGCTTGTATGACTTTTTTACGTTGGTCACTACGGCGCTCGCTGGCGAACTTAAGGTTTTTTGGCATGGACTTTTATTATTTTTATAATCAGTCTTCATGATAAAAGTAAATTGTTGATCCTAACCGTTTGATCAAAAACCTGGGAATAAACTGCAGGATTTTTGTTGGAAAAGTCGCAATTTTGATAGGGCTAAGTGCAGAATTAAAACGGATTAAAGCTCTTAATGATATGAAAAATAATAGTTTTTATTTCAAAAAAATCTCTAGGGTTTTCGGTTGTATTGAATTATTTCAATAGTACATCTTCAGATTGTAGATAAGGCCTTACCAGATACAAAGACTGCATCGGGTAAGTAGTTTAATTAATGGCTACTCGATTTGACCATAACTTTATTCTGATACATCTTTGCATCTGCTTCTTTGATAGCTTCAGCTAACCCAAAGGTTGGATTACGCATTGCAAAGCCAATTGCAGCACTAATTCCAACTTTTGTAAAAGTATTTTGAATTCTTGATGCAAGCTTCTTCGCATGCTCTAAGTTAGTTTCAATGGTCATCACAGCAAACTCATCACCTCCTAAGCGAGCGATAATATCATTACTACGTACCGTGTTTTTGAGAGCTAAAGCCATTCTTTGAATGAGCTCATCACCTGCAGCATGACCCAGAGTATCATTTGTGATCTTAAGATCATTAAGGTCTATCATAAGAATAGCAGTAGGGTGACCATAACGCTTACAGCGCTCTTCCTCTTTGATAATAAGCTCATCCCAAGCACGACGGTTGAAAAGTCCAGTCATTGGGTCGGACATTGCTTCTATTTCAAAACGCTCAGCTTTACGTATGTACTCAGCAGCTTTCATATCAGCTTGAATCGTATAACTGAGTACCTTTGCTATCAACTCGAATAATGGAGCATCTTCAACAAGAATTTTAGGTTGAGGTTCGGGATCAATTGCACATAGAGTGCCAAAAAGAGAGCCATCTTCTTTATACAGAGGTTGGCCGATATAGGCTTTAATTGAGACTAGGTGATTTATAGGTGCATCTGCGTAAACTTGAATATCAGGTGAATAGGGAGCAATACGAGGCATATTACTTTGTACCATGTGTGAGCAGAATGAGTCTGCCCAATGAAATACTTGTCCGGGCTTAACGTTATAGCCATTATCTTCACTCAATAATACAATCCAGTCGTCACCCTCAGTACGAGTAATCATCCACAATTTGAAGCCAAAGCGTTGAGATAAGAATTTTAAAATGGCTTGGCCAGCTTCTTCAAAGTTATTAAAGTTAATATTATTCATGAAGTGAACCTACTGCAACAGTAAGAATATATATGCGAAATACCCAATATATGAGTAATTCTTATAAACGGGAGCCTAAAATAGGTATTATATAGAAATGTGTGAAATTTATACTAAAAATAATACTTAAAGAAATTTATTTTTATAATGAAATTTAAAATTAGCCTGCGGTTAGAAATACCAAGATGTAATTTTCTTATTACTTATGAAAAAATGCAATCACTGCCATTATAGCTGCGATATTCATAAGTATTAGAAATATATAAAAAGTCATAATGAATCGAAGCTACCAAAAAATTTTCAAAATTATAGTTCTAAAGAAGCATTTTAAATGTATCTTAATTATTAACAACGAAAGGAAATTGTAAAGTCGAAAGGAAAAGTGTCTAACCCTTTATATTATAATAATATTTATATTAATTTAGTGATTTATCCAAATCATTCAACAGTTTATCTTCATTGTACGCATTGGGGGGGACAATCTTATAAGAGCTGGTATATAGTTTCCTTTAAATTTTTTGGGATAAGCTTCACATATAAGAAAAAATATAAAGTTTATTGTTATTTAACTTTGAATTATATAGAGAATCTTATAAAAGAGAACTCGTACATATCGGATTGTTTAATATGAACTTAGAAAAATAAGTGATTAAAATCATGTCATCGTTTCTAATAATTATAGGATTTATATGATGTTTTACAGGGATAATTTTTAGACCACATATTTCCCATAAAAAGGTCAAGAATTATATGGCTGCAAAAGCTGCTGGCTTCTTATGTATGTTACCAGGAGTATTTCTATTTTGTCTTAGATCTTATTTAACATAAATCCCCCCGCTAGGGGGACTCGATTCTAGTCTTAAAAAACTTCGTAATTACATACTTCTATTCTTGAAATAAAATCGAGAGGCATTGTCAGTCTCTCAGCTGTAATAGTTTCAAAATGAACCCAGATAGCAGCATCTCTATTCTCAAAACTAATACTTACAAGTTTAACTAAGTCGTAAGGTTCAACATTATGGGTCAAGATAATATTATAGAGGTGATCTGAGCGTACGTACGAAATAAGGATTTGATGGATAGTTAATTGCTCTTTACTGCTTAACTCACTGTAATTACTTAGTTCTGGTAAATCATTTTGAATATTCACTTCAATCCTTAACAATCTTAAATTTTCTGTAGAAAACGGCGATTTTATCAATTTAGACAACGCTGAATATATTGGCTTTTGTTAATTCTTTCTAAATCTTGTTCTCGCTCGATAAACATAGCGTATACAGTTAACTACCTGACCTACAAATATACATTGGTTGTTTAACTCAATAATATTTGGCTTGAACTCTGGACTTAGAGCCTGAAGATATCTTTTTCCATTTGTCTCAATAACTAATTTTTGAAAGTAGCATCATCACCGTAACGAACCATAATAATGTCATCAGATTGCATGTCTCCGTAATAAGCATCCGGATCAACTGGACTGCTCCCAGTATCCTAGACATAAGACAGCCTCATTTTAAAACTGTTTCCAATGGTTTTGGAGTCCCCATCTCAGATTGTATTCATAAAGCACATATATTTTATATTGCGAATATGCGTATATTCATATATAAAGCTATGATTCGTCGATAAGAGGGAAGCTCATGAATCAAATGCCAAAAGTCCAAATTTATCATAACCCGGCCTGTGGCACCTCACGCAATACGCTGGCGTTAATTCGCAATGCGGGAATTGAGCCGGAAGTGATCGAATATCTGCTTACGCCACCCTCGAAAGATCAGCTGGTCAACATGATTCGGGATGCCGGTTTGACGGTTCGTGAAGTGCTCCGTAAAAATGTCGATCCCTACACCGAGCTGAATCTGGATGATGCCGGCTGGAGCGATGAGAAACTGCTGGATGCCATGCTGCAACATCCGATCCTGATCAATCGCCCGTTGGTGGTTACCGAGTTTGGAACCCGATTATGCCGTCCATCGGAAGTGGTACTGGATATTCTGCCTTTGCCACAATTAAAAGCCTTTGCCAAAGAAGACGGTGAAATCATCGTGGATGAACAGGGCAATCGGGTAAAATAAAGTGTCCCCCCATGCGAAAAAGCTTCAACTTGATTGGAGCTTTTTTATCTGAAAAACACATTGACGATGATCTATATCGGAAAAAGCGGGAAATTGTTCAAGCGAGCGCTTTCTGGTAGGCATATTCTGATCTGGATATCATTTTTGACAGGTCATCTTTACCATATATATGGATATGTGTATATTTGCATAAAAAATGGGAGCAATTATGGACCACGTTCAGTTTTTTAAATGTTTATCTGATGAAACACGTCTCAGTATTGTCCTGCTAATTGCACAAAACAAAGAGCAATGCGTCTGTGATCTGACCGATAAACTGCAGTTAAGCCAGCCGAAAATTTCACGTCATCTGGCCTTGTTACGTTCTTGTGGTTTACTCAACGATCGCCGGCAAAGCCAGTGGGTGTACTACAGCATTAATCAGCAATTGCCGGCCTGGTGTTTTGAAATTCTGGACGTGCTAAAAGCTAGTGAGGTTCCGGTTTTATTTGATTCTTCCGCTCTATCGATTCAGAGCCATTGCGAGTAAGTTTTCATGAAATTTTTGTTTTTATGTACGGGGAACAGTTGCCGCAGCATTCTCTCTGAAGTGTTGTTCAATAGCCGTGCGCCAGAAGGCTGGGTCGCTTACAGTGCCGGCAGCAAACCTTCCGGTCAGGTGCATCCCTTGACGCTTGAAACCCTGCACAATCTGGGCTTGTCGACTGAAGGCTTATCCAGCAAAAGCATTGATGCCTGTGAACAGTATCAGCTAGACGTGGTGATTACCGTCTGTGATGCGGCAGCACAGGAAGCGTGTCCTCTTTATCTTGGCGGAGCGATCAAGGCGCACTGGGGCCTGTCTGATCCGTCCCATTTAGAGGTGGATAAAGAAGAAAAAATGAAAGCCTTTATGAGCACTGTTGAACATATCAATCGTCGCCTGGATGCTTTGTTTAAACTTAACGTAAATGAGCTTTCTCGCTCGCAATTGATTGCAGCGATTAATCAAATTTCGAATGTTGAGTAAGTCACATGTCTGAAAAACGCATGTCCTTTTTAGATCGCAACCTGACGCTCTGGATTTTTATTGCCATGGCGTTAGGCATCGCCATAGGAAACTTTTTTCCTCAAGCATCGGTTGCTCTGGATCAATTCAGTATTAATTCAGTCAATATTCCAATCGCGATTGGTCTGATTCTGATGATGTATCCACCCCTGGCAAAAGTGGATTATGCGACCTTGCCGCAAGTGTTTAAGGATAAGAAAACCCTGACGCTATCTTTAATTCAAAACTGGTTGATTGCTCCGGTACTGATGTTTGCGTTGGCTGTGATTTTTTTGCATAGCTATCCAGAGTATATGACAGGCGTGATCCTGATTGGTTTAGCTCGATGTATCGCCATGGTACTGGTGTGGAATGGTCTGGCCTGTGGTGATAACCAATATGTTGCAGCATTGGTGGCGTTTAACAGTATTTTCCAGATTTTATTCTTCAGTACCTATGCCTGGTTATTCCTGACCTTCCTTCCGCCATATTTTGGTATTGAAGCTCAAGTGATCAATCTTAGCTTCTGGACCATTACCCATGCTGTTCTGGTTTATCTTGGAATTCCGTTCTTATTGGGTTTCTTAACGCGCTTAATTTTGGTGAAACAAAAAGGCGTAGAATGGTATCAAAACAAGTTCATTCCAAAAATCAGCCCGCTGAGTTTGATGGCTTTGCTGTTTACGATTTTGGCGATGTTTAGCTTAAAAGGAGGTGATGTCGTAAGTCTTCCACTGGAAGTTTTACGCATCGCGATTCCTTTAATCATTTACTTTGTGGCCATGTTCTTTATTAGCTTCTTTATGAGTAAATGGATGGGCAATGATTATCCAAAAACTGCTGCAATCTCATTTACTGCGGCTGGAAATAATTTTGAATTATCACTTGCAGTCGCTATTGCAACTTTTGGTATCGCTTCGCCAGTTGCTTTTACCACGATTATTGGGCCATTGGTTGAAGTACCTGTGTTAATTGCTTTAGTGAGTGTTTCACTGTGGCTAAGAAAGAAATATTTTAAAGAGGCTTGATCCGATGAACCTGCCTAACGTAGATCCAAATCTTATTGAACAACCCACCTTTGAAAAAGTCCAAGCCAAAGAACTAGCTCATCCTCCTCGGATTTTACTGCTCTATGGGTCTAATCGGGAACGTTCTTACAGTCGCCTTGCAGTTCTTGAAGCTGGTCGAATCCTTGAATATTTTGGGGCAGAAGTAAAAATCTTCCATCCGAAAGGGCTACCTTTACCGGAAGATGCTGATACTGAACATCCAAAAGTAAAAGAACTGCATGAGCTTCTGGCATGGGCTGAAGGTATGGTGTGGTGTTCACCGGAACGCCATGGTTCTATGAGTTCCATCTTTAAATCGCAGATTGACTGGATTCCTCTGGCAGGGGGTGCAATTCGTGCCACTCAGGGAAAAACCCTTGCCTTGATGCAAGTCAGTGGGGGATCACAGTCCTTTAATAGTCTGAACCAGATGCGTGTTTTGGGGCGTTGGATGCGGATGATCACGATTCCAAATCAGTCTTCAATTCCAAAAGCATTCCTGGAATTTGAAGAAGATGGACGAATGAAGCCATCAGCATTCTATGACCGGATTGTCGATGTGATGGAAGAACTGTATAAGTTTACTTTACTAACCCGTGGGCAAAGTGCTTATTTGACCAACCGTTATTCGGAACGCAAGGAATCGGCTGAAGAGCTTTCCAAACGGGTAAATCAGCGTAGTTTATAAATTCTAGGTGATCAGAGAGACTGAAAAGTATCTTGAGCAATGGAAGGCTAATTTAAACGCTTGAAAATTTTATGAAATACGCCCAGTCTGATAAGCAGGCTGGGTTTTTATTTGATGACAATAAAGAAGGGGGGAAATATTTTGGCTCAATTACAAGCTGAAGTTGATGTGATCATCATCGGTGGTGGACAGGCCGGTTTGTCCACGGCTTATTTCTTAAAGCGTAAGAACATTCCGTTTATCATCCTAGATGATCAGCCTCAGCCTGGAGGTGCCTGGCAGCATGCCTGGGAGTCCTTGCGCCTTTTCTCCCCGAATAGCTGGAGTTCGCTGTCAGGCTGGATGATGCCGGCGACCGAACAGACCTATCCGACCCGCAATGAGGTGATCGATTATTTGACCGCCTATGAGCAGCGCTATCACTTTCCTGTAGTTCGTCCGGTGCGTGTGGAACGCGTGGAAAGTAAGGGCCAGTATTTAGAGGTTTATGCCGGGGAACAATCCTGGAAAGCCAAAGCGGTGGTAAGCGCTACAGGGACATGGAGCCAACCATTTATTCCCGAGTATGCCGGCCGTGAGCATTTTCAGGGCGTACAACTGCATTCCGCAGATTATAAAAATGCTGAGTTATTTAAAACCAAGAAAGTCATGGTGGTGGGTGGCGGTAACTCTGGTGCACAAATCTTGGCAGAAGTATCTCAGGTGGCCGAAACGCTTTGGATCACCCAGACACCGCCGCAGTTTCTGGCAGATGATGTCGATGGCCGTGTCCTGTTCTTAAGGGCGACTGAGCGCCTGAAAGCCCAGCAGGAAGGTAGAAAGATTGAGCAGCCCATTGGGGGGTTGGGTGATATTGTCATGATTGATTCAGTTAAAGATGCACGTGAGCGAGGCATTTTGCAGAGCAGGCGTCCATTTTCAGCTTTTACAGAACATGGCGTGATTTGGGAAGATGGCAGCACAGCGCATGTGGATGTGGTGATCTGGTGTACAGGATTTAAGGCGGCGCTGAATCACCTCAGCAGCCTCGGAATTATCCAGCCGGACCAGACCATTGCGGTTCAGAATGGCCGCTCTGTTCAGGTACCAAATTTATGGCTGGTGGGCTATGGAGAATGGACCGGTGCTGCTTCGGCCACGCTGGTCGGGGTTTCCCGGACAGCTCGGGCAGTAGCGGAAGACATCGCTGCATTTTTGGCCTGAGAGGATTTGATCCTGATTCAGTCGAGTGGATTGAGTGAATAGTATCTGTCTGCAACGAGCATCATACCCGATGGTCTGATGCTCGTGATGATACGCTTGCATTGACGTTCGAATTTAATCAGGTAACTTATGCCCACAATGTGGACAGAAGAAATATTTGTTTTTTTCCTGCTCGAGTTGTTCTTTCTTACGCTCATGAATAAGTTCTAACAGGATATCCTGCATTTGTTCTTTGCTCAGTCCGACTTCTTTACGTAAAATTTCAATTTTTTCTTGATCTTCAATTAAGTCAATTTCTGCATCATCGAGCAGTTCACGAAATCTTAATTCCAGTTTGTGCTTGCGCTGTCTCAGCTCATTGGCCAGACCATTTGCCAGAATACCCGCAGGAAGCGCTGCCAGACCCACCCCTAAAATAGTAATTAAAGCCCCTAGAAAGCGGCCTAAGGGGGTGATTGGTGTCACATCGCCATAGCCGACCGTGGTCAGTGTCACCACTGCCCACCACATGGATGCAGGGATGGAGCTAAAGACTTCTGGTTGAGCCTTATTTTCAACCACATATACTCCAGCCGCCGCGATGATGATCATGATCAGCAGGATAAAAATAACCGCCTGAAATGAGCCCTTTTCGCGCTTGATCACCCGCAATAAAATCTGCAGGGAGACGAAATAACGGGTTAATTTAAGTAATCTGAATAATCGAAGGATTCGCAGGAAGCGTAAATCGAGATGCACAAAGAAGTTAATATAGGCCGGGAGAATCGCCAACAGGTCAATGATGGCACCGCCACTACGGATCCATAACCATCGGTTTTTCCATGCACCTTCAAAGGGGTCTTTTTCCGCAATGGCCCAAAATCTTAATAAATATTCCAGGGTAAAAATAAAGATCGAGAATAATTCAAAGGCATCAAACAGCAGCTGATAGGATTGATAGAGGTCATTGATTGATTCAAGTAAAACGGCAGCAGTATTCCCAATAATCAATATAATCAGAAATATATTGATGACGCGACTTAAGATGCTTTCGTGTTCTTCATTATGCAAATTGTCATAAATAAATCTGCGAAGCTTATACCAGGCCTTGAATTCCATAACAGTGCATTACGGTGCGATAAGATGCTTTGAGTTTAGCGCAAGCCCGGCCATCGAAAGGAAATTTTTAAAAAATTAATCAGAACTGTGGGGTGGTGATTATCCTGGATTTTTAGGGCTAAAGCGAGTGTGCACGACTCTAAAACCCCCAAAGCATTCTGGTAAATCTCACTACGGAATACTTGAACGATACCGATACAATACTGCTTCAACAAATACCCTGTTGTCTTTGGCAGTTACTCAAACAGTACTTGCTCGTCCGGGCAACAGATCCTTAATCTGTTCCCACTGATCATCTCTTAATGCATAGCGTTTAGTCATGAAAAAATAATGAGGACAGATTAGATTTTTTTAAGCTAATTGGTGACAGGCCTAGTTGCATCAAGTGATCTTTTTTCTCTGGCATTTTTGTTTTCATAGAGGGGTCTTATTATTTTTATACCTGTTTCTATGCTAAAAATTAAAAGTGCGTTGTGATCGCCTGATCATAAACTTGAGAATACAGAGAAGGTTTTTGTTGAAGAAAAAGTTATTTGTATAAACAAAGGAAGTGATTTGAATTGGTGATATCTTTATTGGATGTTGAAAAGTAAGAATTTTTATTTCAAAAAATCTCTAGGGTTTTCGAATGTATTGAATTGATTTCAATGCGAAGCCCATAGGGCTGTCGGGCATTGAAAGAGAGCTGATAGCCATACTGTTTTAACAGGTTAGCGGTCAATGCCAGTCCTAAACCATGGCCGTGCTGCTGAGCAGATTTGCGCCAGAAGCGTTGTCCTAAATGTTGGATATCCTGTGCTGTCAGTTGCTGTCCATCATCTTCAATCACTAGGCAACCAGACTGCATGGAAATCCAGATATGGGCAGCCTGTGCATGCAGCAGGGCATTTTCAAGCAGATTTTTCAGTACGGTATACAGCACAAATTCAGGCAGCTGAATTTCGCCCAAGTTGTCCCAGTTTACTTGTATTTTTTTGTTCATTTCTGGATAGCGTGTACCTAAGTCTGCAAGAACTTTCTCAAGTGTGGGGCGAAGCCAGATGGCCTCAGGCATTGCCTGGATACTGTTTTCTGATTGGGTCAGCAATAAAAGCTGCTCGAGTAACAGCGTATAACGCCGGATACTCTCATTGGCCTGCTGCAAATTATGCTGAATGGATTCAGGCAGGTGCTGCTGCTGACCGATCAGCTGGGCCAGTTGTACATGGGTTTTAATTGCAGTCAGGGGACTGCGTAATTCATGTGCAGCATAGGCACTAAAGGCTTTCTCCTGTTGCAGACTGTCATTGAGTTTTTGAATCAACTGCGTGGAATTGTTGACAAAAGGCTGTACTTCTTGGGGAATACTTGCAGGCTTGAGCTGCATTAAAAAATCTGCCACCTCTGAATAGCTAAGGTTTTTCTGGTTCAGGTATTGACTGAGCTGATCCAAAGACCGGAACTGTCTGCGGATAATAAAGATGATCAGGGCAATACAGATCAGCAGTGAGAAGACCAAGGGAACCAGTACCGACTGCAGAATCTGCTGTAGTAGCGTATCCCTCAAGAACATACGTTCTGCCGCCACTACCTGAATATCACCACGACGCAGAACATAACTGCGCCATTCTGTATTATCCTGCTGCCAGGTGCTGAATCCTTGTGGTCGCTGGCTTAAATTTGGGGGGGCACCGCGTGTTTTGGCAATCACCTGATTGCCTAACGAGATGTCAGAGCTAAAAAGAGAGACTTCACAGGCAATTAACTGGTTTGCATCATCATTCTTGGCTAATTTGGATAATGTTGCATCCCCCAGACTATCCAGTGGTAACTGCTGAATCAGCCGGGCAACCATTTGTGCAGATGCCGATAAGCGTTGATCCAGTGTGTCTTGTAAGCGTTGTTTCAGGTCAATATACAGCCATGAAAATACTGCACTCCACAGCACAATAAACATGGCCAAAAGGCTCATGACCAAACGCCATTTCAAGCTGTGACTAAACATGACGCTGCTCAAACGGTTTGAAAATATATCCCACACCACGAATGGTCTGAATTAAATCTGGATGCAGTTTTTGTCTCAGGTGATAAATGTGTACATTCAGGGCATTGCTCTCTATAGAGTCCTGAAAACCATAGAGCTTGTCAATAAGCTGTTCATTTTTCAGGATCTGGTTGGGGTGGCTCATCAGGGTTTCCAGCAGGCTGAATTCACGGCGAGATAAATTCACGGTCTGGTCTTGATAGATCACAGTCTGGGTATCCCGATTTAGAACCAGTTCATCAAATTGCAGGGTATTGGAGGCAAAGCCGCGGTGGCGACGGGTGAGGGCATGAATCCGGGCAATCAGTTCCTCCAGTTCAAAGGGTTTGGTCAGATAGTCATCGGCACCGGCATTCAGGGCCTGAACACACTGATCGGTCCGCAGCCGCGCCGTCAATACCAGTACCGGGAGATCAATCTGGTCGCGCCGCCAGCTGTGCAGCAAGTCCAGGCCATCCTGATCCGGCAGGCCTAAATCCAGTAAACACAAATCGACTGCACTATGCCGGATAAAATAATCTGCAGCACGTGCGTTACTGACATGCTCCACTGAAATATTCAGATAGTTCAGAGCAGCACAAATGCTCTGTGCGATATAGGGATCATCCTCAACCAATACAATAAACATAGAACATCCTGATCAAACTGCCATTATTTTATAAATGATTTGGGCTGTTAATGTTGCCTTAATTTTAGTTTTTCAATAATGCAGTCCTAACAGGAGGAGATCAGCTGGATGTTGACGTGGATATTGGGTGCCGTGATCGGCGGTGGAATCATGACGGGAACTGCACATGCAGACTTTTTACCACCAGATCAGGCATTTCAGTTTCAGGTGGTTTCTACAAGCCAGGATCAGGCAGAGCTTAGCTGGAAAATCGCAGATGGCTATTACTTGTATCATGACCAGCTTAAAGTGTCTCATCAGCAGACCCCAGTCAAGTTGGCACTGCCCAAACCCGAAGACAAAGATGACCCCAATTTCGGTTTGACCCAGGTCCATTATGGGCAAGTCAAAACCAATATGAAGGTTCAGCCCAACTAGAAGTTTGTGGTGCAGTGGCAGGGCTGTGCAGAAAGCGGTTTATGTTATCCGGTACAACGCACCACAGTAAAAACTGATGCAGATGGTTTATTTCCAGCGCAAAACTTGAGCAAAACCCCAAAACTGCTGACCAGCACTGTACCGCCAGAAGCAAACGAAAAAATTCTGACTGCTCAGAAAGATGAGCTCCAAGCTATAGAGCAAACTCCAAGTACAGATAAAGCATTGACCGAAGAAAAGGTAGAGGAAATACAAGTCGCTGCAGTTTCTGAACCTGTGGTGCAGCCTGAGGTGGAATTAACAGAGAAAAATGACCAGCTCATTGCAGACCCTAAAAATCAAACTTCGTCAGCAGGCATGAATAGCCAGTGGAACAATGACCAGTATTTTTTAAGTCTGCTGTCAGAACAAGGTCTGTTAATTAATGCCCTGATTTTTCTCGGGCTTGGCATTCTGCTGGCATTTTTACCATGTTCTTTACCTTTAATTCCAATTTTAACGGGAATTCTGGTTCAGCAGCACCGGGGCTACCGTGCGGCACTGATTGCACTGGTTTTCGTTTTGGGTATGGCACTGGTCTATGCGGTCATGGGACTTGCTGTGGCACAGCTCGGTTACAGTTTTCAGCGCTGGTTTCAAAGTCCGGTATTCATCAGTATTTTCAGCATTCTGTTTGTTTTGTTCGCACTTAATCTGTTCGGAGCATTTCAGCTGTCCTTACCCCAAGGCATGTTGCAGCGTCTGGATCAATGGCAGCAAAAGCAGAAGGGTGGCACGCTGATTGGTGCCGGTCTTATGGGCATGATCGCGGCACTGATTGTCGGGCCATGTATGAGTGCACCGTTGGCCGGTGCCTTAATCTATGTGTCTCAGCTTAATCAACCAATGCTGGGAGCCAGTTATCTGTTCGTCTTAGGCCTTGGGCTGGGCTTGCCACTATTTATTGCTGCCGTATTTGGGTCCCATCTTTTACCCAAGCCTGGTATCTGGATGGATCGCCTGAAGTTTAGTTTTGGCTTTGTCATGCTGGCGCTGGCCTTGTATTTCGCCCGTCCACTATTGCCCGGCATTTTATACCTGAGCCTTTTGGGTGTGGTACTGATCACCTGTTCAGGCTACTTCTTGTTCAAGATGCTGCCTCATGTGCATCGGTCTGTAGCGAAAATAGGCCTGATGCTGCTCAGTGGTTTACTGGTCTATGCAGGAGGCATGCAGCTCTACCATGTCTGGAGTCAGGTACAGGTCGCCCATGTGAAATCACGGCTTGAATGGCAGAAGGTCAGTACCGCCGCACAATTGCGACAGGTTTTAGTTAAACATCCTGCACACCCGGTGGTGATTGATGTCTATGCAGACTGGTGTGTGGCCTGTCAACCGATTGAAAAGGATGTGATTCCACGTAGTGATGTCCAGACGGCTTTACAAAATGTGGTTCGTATCAAATTAGACCTGACCCACTATCATCCAAGTCAGGATGAGCTGCTAAAAGAATGGCAAATCCTCGGACCACCCACCTTCATATTTCTAAATGCAGCGCATCAGGAACAGCGAGACTTGCGTTTAACCGGAAGCTTTAGCGCGACACATTTACTAGGCACATTGCAGCAACTGCAAGGAGAGCAACCATGATGATTTCCAGTGATGCACTGCATCTGGGACCTTTGATGTTGCCCTGGGCACTTATTATTGTTGCCACTGGCTTGATGCTGTTATCTGCCATCCTGTTTGGATTAGCCAGAAAGTATTCATGGTCTAAACAGCAGCTTGGGAAAAGTCAGGATTTGCTCTGGAGCAGTTTTTTGCTGGGGATGCTGGGTGCGCGTCTTATTTTCGTTCTGCTCAATGCCGAGCTGTATTTTGCAGCACCCATCGACATACTGAAAATCCAGGACAAAGGTTTCCATTTATGGGGAGGGGTGCTGCTTGGTGCTTTGTGGTATGTCATTCGAAACAGACAGCTGCAGACCAGATTTAAAGCCATCTTGTTGATCATATTGGTACTCTGGATCGGGCTTGGGCTCGCGTTCAAATCCAGTCTAAAAACTGAAGCAGCGTTTCCTGATCTCGCCTTTGCTGGACTAGAACAGGAGCGTCTGGGTACAGACAAGGTTTCACTCAGCCAATTCATTGGCCAGCCCACGGTAATTAATTTGTGGGCGAGCTGGTGTCCGCCGTGTCACCGTGAAATGCCGGTGTTGGCTAAAGCAGCCAAGCAGCATCCTCAAGTGAATTTTGTCATGCTCAATCAGGGTGAGGAGGTAGCCACCGTAAATGCCTATTTAAGAAAACATCAGTTTCAATTTAAACATGTCCTGCTGGACCCATATGGTGAACTACCCCAGCAGCTGAATAGTTTCGGCCTGCCAACGACGCTGTTTTTTAATGCTCAAGGTCAGCTGGTCGAGCGGCATATGGGGGAACTCAGTCCGGCCATGTTGCAGCAATATTTAAACAGGATTTCAGATCAACCTTAAAAAACGGAAGGACGTAGTATGAATAAAATTAACCAGGTGCTTGGTGCAGGCATGTTTCTGATCATGAGCATGCACACGCAGGCAAATATTAAACAGAATATTGAAAAACAGGGCTTTGTGTTTGTAAAACAGATTCCGGCACCACAAGGAATGACCGGCTGGGTGGGGCATGAAGACCAGTACTCCAATACGGTATTTATCTCCAATGATGATAAATACTATATCAAGGGCGAACTGTTTGATGCACAAGGGAAAAGCCTTTCCAATGAGCAGATTGAAAAGCATATGAAAAAAGCGGTATTGGACGATGTATGGAAAACCCTGGAAAAATCGACCTGGATCCAGGATGGCAAGCCAGATGCACCACGGGTGGTTTATGTCTTTTCCGATCCGAATTGCCCATATTGCTATAAATTCTGGCAGGCGGCCCGACCTTGGGTAGAATCAGGGAAGGTACAGCTGCGTCATATTCAGGTCGGTGTGATCCGTGAAGAAAGCCGTGGCCAGGTGGCAACACTATTGAATTCGAAAGATCCAGCGGCAGTTTTTAATGATATAAACAAGAATAAAGGCAAAAAGCAGCTCAAGAAAATGGAAAAGATTCCTGTCGAAATTGCTGCAAAAATTGATGCCAACCAGGCCCTAATGGGGAAATACGGCTTTTTCTCCACACCGTCGATGGTCTGGAAAAACAATCAGGGTGAATTTAAATCTGCTCAAGGCCTGGCGATGGATGTCAAGGAAATTTTTGAACAATAATATTTTAACTACATGATAGAAAAGTAATTTTTACTTAAAACATCTATACATGATAGGGAGGCAGATTTACATTGGAGGATAGGCTAAGCATGAAGAGCAGATAAGATATGTCAAATTTGGATGATCCACGGGTACTGCTTGCTTTGGAACGAACCGCTCTGGCGTGGAACCGGAGTGGTTTGGCATTAATTGCTTTTGGTTTTGTGATTGAAAAATCCAACCTGCTAGTGCAACTGGTGGACCCAGACACTTATGCACAGAAAATAGCTTATTCACAATGGTTGGGAATTGCGGTGATTGTATTTGGTATGTTGGTGAATTTCGCCTCAATCCTGCAATATCGACGGGGTTTGACATCACTGCGACCGCCGGAATTTATTGAAGGTTATTACACCCAGTATCCCGTATGGCTAAATCTGTTTACTGCTTTTAGCGGACTGCTTCTGATCATTTCTTTTTGGCTGCACTAAGAAGAGGGCTGGGCGCAATACAGCTCGTACAGCTTTTGCATCAGGCTCAAGACCTTGGGGTCACTCAGACGATAGAAAATCTGTTTGCCCTCACGTCGGGTGCCAACCATGTCGGCCTTACGCAGTACAGTCAGCTGTTGTGAAAGTGTAGGTTGATGAATATCGGTAGATTCTTCAATTTCCTGAACATTCATTTCCCCGTCAACCAGGACACATAAGATTTTCAGACGATCAGGATTGGCTAAAACTTTTAGGCATTGGCTGACGAAATCGACCTGTGAAAAATCAATTTTGGCATTTGCAGCAATCATATCCATAGATGTCCTTGAAACCTTTGATGTAACCCATGCAGTTTACACAATTTACCACAAAACTGCTTGATTATTATTTTTTATTATATAATATAAAAAAGTATATTGTATAGAGATTGATTCACCATGCATGACTTCCTCATCGCATTTATTGGCGGTTTAATGCTCGGACTTTCTGTAGTTGGCTATCTTTACGTCAATGGCCGTATTGCAGGGATCAGTGGCTTGATTGGGCAGGTATTAAACTCAAAAACCGTATTTAAAACGCCTGCGATCTGGTTTTTATCAGGTTTGATCCTCACACCGTTTATTTATGGTCTGTTTGTACAACCAGAAATCGAATTGAACGCCAGCCCACTGATGATGATTGTGGCAGGTCTGCTGGTAGGTTTTGGAACACGCTTGGGTTCGGGCTGTACCAGTGGTCACGGAATTTGTGGTATCAGTCGCCTGTCTAAGCGTTCTATTGTCGCGACCATGACTTTTATGTTTGCAGGTTTTGTCGCTGTTTACCTTATCCGTCATATCACAGGAGCATTCTAAAATGAAAAATGTGTTTGCCTTTTTATTTGGTGCGCTGTTCTCTGTGGGATTGATGGTATCGGGCATGTCCAATCCGGAAAAAGTACTCGATTTCCTGGATCTGTTTGGCGATTGGGATGCCAGTCTGGCCTTTGTGATGATGGGCGCGATTACTGTGGCCTTTATTCCCTTCCAGAAAGCATTACGTACGGCGCAACCGAAAACAGTATTTAATGAACCTATTGATTTACCTAAAAATAATCAGATAGATAAGAAGCTGATCACGGGTGCGGTTTTATTTGGTGCAGGTTGGGGCATTGCCGGCATCTGTCCGGCGCCAAGTTTCACTTTGATCGGTTTGGGCCACTATCAAGTGCTCTATTTTATTGTAGCAATGCTGGTGGGTGTATGGATTCACCGTAAATGGTCAGGAGCTTAACGATGTCAAATTTACCTATAGTAAAAGATTTTTTTCACGAAGATACCAATACCTTCAGTTATGTTGTACGTGATCCGGCGACCAAAGCCTGCGCCATTATTGATAGCGTTCTGGATTATGATCCGGCATCAGCAAGTACATCCACTATTCATGCCGATAAAATTATTGCCTATATTAAAGAGCAGGGTTTAACGGTCGAGTGGATTCTCGAAACCCATGTCCATGCTGATCATTTAACTGCAGCGCAATATCTCAAAGAAGAACTGGGTGGCAAAATTGCCATGAGCCAGAAAATTGGTATTGTTCAGGAAACTTTTGGCGCGATTTATCATCTAGATATTAAACAATGGAATGCCCAGCAGCTCTTTGATTATTTATTTGAAGATCATGAGTCGTTCCAAATTGGAACATTGAAAGCCTATAACATTCCAACACCGGGACATACGCCTGCTTGCCTGAGTTATGTGATTGGCGATGCGGTTTTTGTGGGTGATACGTTGTTCATGCCAGATTATGGTACAGCACGTTGTGATTTTCCGCGAGGCAGCGCAGAACAGCTTTATGATTCGGTGCAAAGCCTGTTTCAGTTGCCAGAAGATACCCGGGTCTTTTTATGTCATGACTATCTGCCTGAAACACGTGAATCGTATGTGTGTGAATCTGATATACAGACGCAGAAAAAACAGAATATCCATATTCATCAGGGAATCAGTAAAGCTGAATTTGCTCAGATGCGAAATCAGCGGGATTCAGGACTGAGTATGCCTAAGCTGATTCTACCGGCGATTCAGATCAATATGAAAGCAGGACAGTTTCCTGAGCCAGAACAAAACGGTGTTTCTTACCTCAAGCTTCCTATTAACTACTTCAAATAAGCTTGTGTCGTGATTCAACAAAAAGTTCAACTTTTATTGAATCATTTTTGTGGATAAGGGAGAGGGCGATGTGGGCATTAATACTTGAAGGGCTAGTTATCGGAGTGCTATTGGGTTTGATCGGTGCCGGTGGCGGTATTCTGGCTGTACCTGCACTGATGACGACCCAGGGTTGGACGGTGGCCCAGGCTGCGCCGGTGGGATTGCTTGCGGTCACGCTGTCGGCCTTGGTCGGAACGTTCGAGGATTTGTTCAAGCGTATTGTACGTTATCGCGCTGCCCTCTGGATTGCTCTCATTAGTATTCCTACAGCGCGTTATGGCGTGCATCTGGCCGATATCGTTTCTCCGTTCTGGCTGACGCTGGCTTTCAGTCTGGTCATGCTGATCGTGGCTTACCGGATCTTTTTTAATAAAGTGACCGATCATGGCAATGCACCGTGCAAGGTCAATCAATCGACCGGTCGTCTGATCTGGAATGTCAAAACTGCTTCGTTCCTAGCAGGTATTGGTGTTGTGGCAGGTTTATTAACCGGTCTGTTGGGGGTGGGGGTGGTTTTGTAATTGTTCCAGCCCTGCGTAAATTCACCGACCTTGATATGCGCAGTATCGTTGCGACTTCCCTGATGGTTATTTTCCTGATTGGTGGGGTCAGTATTTCTGCACACGTGCTGGATGGCTTTCAATATCCTGTTTCGGTTACGCTGACCTTTGTCCTGGCCTGTATTGTCGGGATGTTAATTGGACGCAGTCTGATGCAGCGGATTGACAGTAACAAGGTACAGAAAATATTTGCCACTACCGTGGTTGGGGTGGCGATGTATTTAATCTATTCAGCGCTCATGGGCTAAATAGCCAGTTGTAAATTTAAACTCAAACGCTTTCAATCTACCTGAGCATCGTTTATACAAAATATAATTTTAATGGCCGAGGAAGAATGAAAATGATGAAAACTGCAGAGCAATTGATCCAGAATGCAAAAAGCCGGATTCAGGAAGTCAGCGTAAATGAACTGTTTGAAGCGATGCAAAACCATCAACCAATTGCTCAACCATTTTTATGTCAGCAACATGTCCATTCGATAAAGCAGAACAACTAATTTCACCAAATTGGTTCATCACGATATGTAATTTACAGCCATAAAACCAACCCATAGAACTTTTGCCACGTGATGCGATTTGGGCTAATGATTTATGGCATTGAATACGTTGATTTTTACAAACAGGTAGCGTTGTTGAATCAATCTATAAGTATTGTTTATCTTTGCCTTTCATCAAAGCTACATACAGGGCATGTAGTGCTAATTCATGCCTATTGATCAAGTGAATCATGCGTTGGCAGCAAGGCAAGTGCTTAAATAAAAAGCTTTTATCCAGCTTTAGCCATGTAAAAAAGGCTTTGAAATTATTGAAATGAGAACATTTGTACCAAATGGTGATAAAGCAGATTTCTGAAATTGTGAGCTGAGCATTTCTGATTCTTAGAGAATGATGACTTTGTTTGAGGAACTTCCAATAAGTTGCTTCAAATTTAAGAAAGAAATCATCAATTAAGCAGAATCGGTACTATTGAACATCAGGACTAGAGTTGTGAGTTTGGTTTGGTAACTCAACTGATGGCTCTAGTCCTCTTATTTTTCAAGTCAATTTCTTATCCGTGATTCGGGTTAAATTATTTAAATGATGATTCATTCTGTATTCAGATCTTCATAAATTTAAAGGATACTTATTAGGGATATATTCTGTTTTAGACTTAATTCAGGATGCATAAATGAAGTACTCATTTATACAGCAGGCTTTCACTGGTCCCGTGGACATCGTGGGGGATATTCATGGTGAGATTGCCGCGCTGGAACAACTGATCCAGGTATTAGGTTATGACCGGAATGGTCATCATCCAGAACAGCGCAAACTAATTTTTGTCGGTGATCTATGTGACCGGGGGCAAGACAGTGTTGCGGTGATCAAATGCGTCAAACAGCTGGTAGATGAAGGCTATGCACAATGTGTGATGGGTAATCATGAATTGAACCTATTGACCGATACTTTGCGGGAAGGCAATGGCTGGTTTTTTGGTTCACCGCATCAGGATGATCTGAAACCTTTTGATTCGATCCAAGCCTCAATCAAAGATCGACAATGGATTCTGGATTTTTTAAATAGCTTACCGTTGGCCTTGGAGTCGGAGCAGCTGCGTGTTGTACATGCCTGTTGGCATCAAGGATCAATTGATCAATTACGCAATTCTGGTTTTACTTCGCTTGGCGAAGCCTATGCTGATTTCGTTCAACATACAGCGCTGGATCTGCAAGCCTTAGGTATTAATGAATTCATCCAGATAGAGCAGCAACGCTACCAACACCAGTTCAAAGACCCGGCTGCAACTTTACCTTTATTGCAACATCTCGCAGAAAAAGAGCTACGTGAGCAAATGCACAATCCGATTCGGGTCATTACTTCTGGTGCGGAAAAAATCGCCTTAGAACCGATTTATGCCGGTGGAAGGTGGCGGATGATCGACCGCGTGCCATGGTGGGACAGCTATACCGACCAAATTCCAGTCATTACTGGACATTATTGGCGGAACTTTAAATCTACTGAAGAAAAAACCGGTTTACTCAAATCGATCGATGCACTGCAATGGTATGGACAGCAACAAAACGTATTTTGTGTGGATTATTCAGTGGGTAAACGCTATCTCGATCGTCAACAGGGTGTCGCGTTCAGACATCGACTCGGCGCCTTAAGATTTCCAGAAAATATCTTGAGCTTTGAAGATGGCAATCAGTATTCAGTTCAGCGGTTCTGAGAAAAGGCAATTTTCTGATACAAAAAAAGCAGCTTTTCCAGCCGCTTTTTTTACAGAATCTAGATTTTATTCTGCTTCGATTATTTCATAATCATGGGTGATTTCAACACCGCCATCAGACAGCATTTTGCTGGCAGAGCAATATTTTTCAGCAGAAAGTTCTACGGCTTTTGCGACCTGTTTCTCTTTAATCGCTTTGCCGGTCACTACAAAATGCAAGTGAATTTTCGTGAATACTGCCGGAATTGTATCTGCACGTTCAGCCTTTAATTCGCAGCGTACATCGGTAATATCCTGACGAGCCTTCTTTAAAATGGTAACAATATCAAAAGACGCACAACCGCCCAGACCCGTTAAAAGCAGTTCCATAGGACGGGGACCACGGTTTTCACCACCGTATTCAGCTGAACCATCCATGATAAGGCTATGACCACTTTGAGTTTTTGCTTCAAAAGCAACATTCTCTAACCAATGAACGCTTGTTTGCATTGCAACTACCTAAAAAAAGCTATAAATTTGTCAAGTAACTGTACACTAACATAAATTGGGTTGATACGGAATTTCAATCCCACTGTGTGACAAGTTCACATTAGGTCTTGTGCGATCTATAAATTATCCATAATCGGAACTGTTAGCATGACTTCAAACTTTTCACAATTAAGCACTGATGCGCTTTCTCCGGGGCAATTACCAGAATCCGTGAAAGCACTGTTAAAACGTGCATATATTAATCGTTATCCAAAACGTACCACGATCATTGATGCAGGATCAGAATCTAAATCTTTATATTTAATTCTGAAGGGGTCTGTATCTATCATTCTTCGTGAAGATGATGATCGTGAAATTGTCGTGGCTTATTTAAATGCGGGTGACTTCTTTGGGGAAATGGGTCTATTCGAGGTTAATCCACAACGTACTGCGGAAGTTCGTACGCGTGATGTGTGTGAAATTGCCGAAATTACCTATGAAAACTTTCACGAAATCAGCAAGCAATATCCTGATCTGAGCTATGCGGTATTTGCTCAATTAGTACGCCGCTTGAAAAATACCACACGTAAAGTCACTGATCTGGCATTTATTGATGTTTCAGGCCGGATTGCACGTTGTCTGATCGACCTGTCTTCACAGCCAGAAGCGATGATTTTGCCGAATGGCCGTCAGATTCGTATTACCCGTCAGGAAATTGGTCGCATTGTTGGCTGTTCCCGCGAAATGGTCGGACGTGTACTAAAAACCCTGGAAGAGCAGGGCATGATCGAAACCGATGGTAAAGCCATCCTGATCTTTGATGCTTCATTAGAAGAAGCATCTGAAGCAGTGGCAGATGGTGCCATAGACGAATAATCCAGATATTAAAAAGCAAATCTTCGGATTTGCTTTTTTTATGCGTCATTACTCAATACATAAAAATTTAGAACAAGCTTCTCAGAAAAGATGATTTAAGTCTCCCTTATAATTCCGATAGGCTATAGCCCACTTGATCTCAATTCACTGAATAAAATTCACAGGATGTTTTTATGCAATTCAGACCATTGGCGGATACCGGCATTTTTTTGCCAGAAATTTGTTTGGGCACCATGACCTTTGGTGAGCAGAACACACAAGAACAGGCTTTTCAGCAACTGGATTATGCTTTAGATCAGGGAGTGTATTTCTGGGATACTGCGGAAATGTACCCGGTACCGCCAAAACCTGAAACGCAGGGTGCTACCGAGCGTATTATCGGGAACTGGATCGCTGCCCGTGGTGGCCGTGACAAACTTTTTTTAGCCTCAAAAATTGCCGGACCCTCGCAAGGTGGTAGCCATATCCGGGATGGTAAAACCCGTTTCGTTGCCGATGAAATTTCAGCAGCAATTGACCAGTCATTGTTACGCCTGCAAACGGATTATATTGACCTGTATCAGCTGCACTGGCCGCAACGCCCAACCAATTTCTTTGGCAAGCTGGGTTATGGCAATGCTGAAGCGGCAGAAGACCGTACCGTGACAGATCTCGAAGAAACCCTGACCGCCTTGCAGGATGAAATTAAAAAAGGCCGTATCCGTTATATTGGTCTTTCCAATGAAACCCCGTGGGGCACGATGAAATTTCTGCACCTCGCAGAGAAATTAGGTTTGTCCAAATTTGTCAGTGTACAAAACCCATATAACCTGCTGAACCGTACTTATGAAATCGGCATGTCAGAAATTGCCCATTATGAAGGTGTGGGCTTGTTGGCGTATTCACCTTTGGCATTTGGTTATCTGACCGGTAAATTCCGGCATGGTGCACGTCCTGCCAATGCGCGTGTAACACTGTTCTCCCGCTTTAGCCGTTATAGCAATCCGCAAAGTGAATGGGCAACCGAGCAATATGCCCAGCTGGCAGAACAGCATGGCTTAAGTCTTACCCAATTGGCTTTGGCCTTTATCAAGCAGCAGTTCTTTGTGACCAGTACCATTATCGGTGCGACCAATCTGGATCAGCTCAAAGAAAATATTCAGGCTTTTGAAGTCGACCTGTCTGAAGAAGTACTGAAAGGTATTGAAGATATTCACCGTCAACAGCCGAATCCGGCACCATAATCATGGTGTTGTTATTTTAAAGCACCCTCCAAGCGAGGGTGTTTTAATTTTATGAGAAATTAAATTTGATGATAAACAACATGGCCGGAAAACAATAAAAGCAGCATAATCGAAATAAGACGCATCAAGATGATTTGATAAAAATGAATAGTGAAACAGGTATTTCTAAATCCCAAGTATTAGCTATAGCAGTATTCAACTTAGCTGAGCAGTTGCAACTGAAAGAATTCGAACTTGCATTGATTCTGGGTTTATCTGAGGCGGAATTATCTCTGGTTATAAATGAAAAAGAATTAGAACCAGATACTACAGCAGGCGAAAAAGCTATAGCTTTAGTAAATATCTATCAAAAGTTATTTAGCTTGCATGGTGGAGACTTGAGCTGGATGCGCCATTTTATCAATTCACCTAACAAGCTTTTGAATCATCAAACGCCAAGATCCTTGATGCAAACAGAACATGGTTTGAGTGAAGTATTGCGATTACTAGGAAGGTTGCAACCGTACTAAAAATATCTCTCTATTCTCTACTAAGCTGAAAAATAGCAGAGTAAATTAAATAAAATATGAATTGTTTATCTTCACCTTAAAAATTCTTCTAACCTCACTTGAAATATGATTTGATTACACCAATATTATTATTAAAGACTGTCTAAATGTTTATATTAAGTTTTTGAAAAATATATAAAAATGATTTGAAATTTTATCAAGTGCACCCATATATCCATCAAGTAGAACATTTGTTGTGAGGAATAACAAGAATGCGTTTTGAAAAATTTACCAATCGCCTGCAGCAGATCCTTTCAGATGCACAAGTCTTCGCTATGAGCAAAGACCATACCGCAATTGAACCGATTCATCTTCTCCATGCAGTTTTAAAAGAAGCTTCTTATGCAAGCTTATTACAGCAAGCAGGTGCAAATTTAGTTGAGCTGCAAACGAAGCTACAACAAGCCCTCAATGATGCGGCAAAATTATCAAATCCGTCAGCGGACATTAATGTAAATCCTGAAGCTTATAAAGTACTGACATTAACGGAGAGTTATGCACAAAAAGCCGGAGATGAATTCGTTAGTGTTGATTGGTTGATTTTAGCACTGGCTGAAACAGGATCTACGCAAAAAATACTCAGTAGTGTCGGCGTAAAAGCAGATCTACTGAAACAGCTGATTAATCAAATCCGAGGCGATGAAAAAGTCATGAGCAACAATTATGAAGATCAGCGTGATTCACTGAATAAGTACACCATTGATTTAACTGAACGTGCGTTGGCAGGCAAGCTTGATCCTGTGATTGGCCGTGATGATGAAATCCGTCGTACTATTCAGGTCTTGTCACGCCGTACCAAAAATAACCCGGTACTTATCGGTGAGCCAGGGGTCGGTAAAACGGCGATTGTCGAAGGTCTGGCGCAGCGGATTATTAATGGTGAAGTGCCTGAAGGACTCAAAGGGAAGCGTGTTTTATCTCTAGATCTAGGTTCTTTGCTGGCTGGCGCCAAATACCGTGGTGAGTTTGAAGAGCGCTTAAAAGCGGTTCTGAAAGATATTGCCAAACACGAAGGTGAAATCATCCTGTTTATCGACGAGTTGCATACGCTGGTGGGTGCCGGTAAAGGTGATGGCGCGATGGATGCCGGTAACATGCTGAAACCTGCGTTGGCCCGTGGCGAGCTGCGCTGTGTCGGTGCGACCACACTGGATGAATATCGTCAGTATATTGAAAAAGATGCAGCGCTGGAACGTCGTTTCCAGAAAGTACTGGTCGATGAGCCAAGCGTGGAAGATACCATTGCGATTCTGCGTGGTCTGAAAGATCGCTATGCCACCCATCACGGGGTACAGATTCTGGATTCCGCGATTATTGCGGCGGCGAAAATGTCACATCGTTATATCACCGACCGTCAGTTGCCGGATAAAGCTATTGACCTGATTGATGAAGCAGCATCGCGCATCAAAATGGAACTCGATTCTAAACCAGAAGCACTGGATAAACTGGAACGCCGTCTGATTCAGTTAAAAATGCAGCTGGAAGCGGTGAAAAAAGATGAAGACTCAGGTGCCAAAGCTGAGATTCAATACTTGTCCGATCAGATCGCCACAGTTGAAAAAGAGTATCATGACCTGGAAGAAGTCTGGCGTGCAGATAAAGCGCTGGTCGAAGGCAATAAAGACGTACAGATCAAACTGGATCAGGCACGTACAGCACTTGAAAAAGCGCAACGTGAAGGTGATCTGGGCGAGGCCGCGCGTTTGCAATATGGCGTGATACCAGAGTTGCAAAAGCAGCTTGAACTGGCTGAAAAAGCCGATGAAAGCGCAACGCCAAAATTGCTGCGTAACAAAGTCACCGACAATGAAATTGCTGAAGTAGTGAGTGCTGCGACCGGTATTCCGGTTGCGAAAATGCTGCAAGGCGAGCGTGACAAATTGCTACATATGGAAGAATTCCTGCATAACCGTGTAGTAGGGCAAGATGAAGCCGTGGTGGCGGTATCCAATGCAGTACGCCGTTCACGTGCCGGTCTGTCAGATCCGAACCGTCCAAGTGGGTCATTCCTGTTCCTGGGGCCAACGGGTGTCGGTAAAACAGAATTGACCAAAGCCTTGGCGAATTTCCTGTTTGACAGCGACGATGCCATGGTGCGTATCGATATGTCAGAATTTATGGAAAAACATTCGGTCAGCCGTTTGGTTGGTGCGCCTCCGGGCTATGTCGGTTATGAAGAAGGTGGGGTGCTTACTGAAGCCGTACGTCGTAAACCGTATAGTGTGATCTTGTTTGATGAAGTCGAAAAAGCGCATCCGGACGTATTTAACATCTTGCTACAGGTACTGGATGATGGCCGTTTAACTGACTCGCAAGGCCGGGTAGTGGACTTTAAAAACTCTGTGATCGTCATGACTTCGAACCTGGGTTCGCAGGATGTACGTGAATTGGGCGGTAATGCCACAAAAGAAGAAGTCCGTACGGTGGTGATGAATGCGGTATCGGAACATTTCCGTCCAGAATTTATTAACCGTATTGATGAACTGGTAGTGTTCCATGCGCTGGAAAAAGACCAGATTCGCGGTATTGCCGATATCCAGTTGAACCGTTTACGTCAACGTCTGGCAGAACGTGATATGCGCTTGTCGGTAGATGACAGTGCTTTCGATCAGTTAATCGATGCTGGCTTTGATCCACTGTATGGTGCGCGCCCCCTGAAACGTGCAATCCAGCAGCGTATTGAAAATGGTCTGGCGCAGAAAATCCTGGGCGGAGAGTTCCAGCCGGGCGATACCATTCTGGTGAAAGCTGAAGCAGGTGAGTTAATCTTTGAAAAAATGAAACTTAACTAAACCACTTCTCCTTGCAACAAAAAACCCAGCCTAGGCTGGGTTTTTTTTAATCTTATTGTTAACTTCGAGCATTGCAACACTTTTGTATTCTTGTTGCGGCGAGCTTTAAAGCATGGCTTAAAACTCAGCTCAGGGAAAATAAAGAAGATATCAATCGTGATAAAGACAGTTAATTCATCATCAAATTACACTTGCGGATGACGGATTTTCCAGGCACGGTGAATCTTTTGATTCCGCTTGAAGTCAGGTCCAATGGTTTCCTGGGTAATTTCTTCAACATCAAAGAAGGCCAGAATTTCTTCATCCATCTCAAAACCACGATAGTTATTTGAGAAATACAAGGTACCATCAGTGGTTAAGCGGTTCATCGCACGTTTTAACAGGGACAAATGGTCGCGCTGTACGTCAAAGGTCCCGTAGAATTTCTTCGAGTTTGAGAAGGTTGGTGGGTCGATAAAGATCAGCTCATATTGCTCATGACCTTCTTTTAGCCATTCGAAACAGTCAGAGGCAAAGAACTGATGCTGTTCATCCGCATGATCCACGGTTAAGCCGTTCAGAACAAAATTTTCTTTAGACCAGTTCAAATAAGTATTCGACAGATCGACGCTGGTTGTACTTGCAGCACCACCCAAAGCAGCATGTAAACTTGCCGTTGAGGTATAGCTGTACAGGTTCAGGAAGTGTTTGCCTTTTGCTTCACGTGCAATACGTAAACGCATTTGACGGTGATCCAGAAACAGACCGGTATCCAGATAATCGGTCAGGTTGACCAGAATCTTGGCTTGACCTTCCTGAACGATAAAACGCTTGGATGCTGTACTTTGTTTGGTGTACTGGTTTTTACCTTCCTGACGTGCACGGGTCTTGATAAAGATCGCATCACGGCCCAAACCGGTCACGGCACGAATTGCCTGTAAGGCCAGGTTGAAACGTTTTTTGGCTTTTTCCGGATCAATAGTTTTAGGTGGCGCATATTCTTGTACATGCAAACGCTCGCCATACAGATCTACTGCGACGTTAAAATCAGGTAAATCTGCATCATAGAGACGTAAACAATGGATCTGTTCCTTGACTGCCCATTTTTTTAGAGCTTGCATATTTTTGGTCAGACGGTTGGCAAATTCCATCGCACCTTCAATCGGTTCAAACTGCTGAGGCTGCCAGCTTTCTAGGAATGGACGTACCACTGCGGCCGGTTTAACCGTACCGAAGCGGATATAGATCGGCAATTTACCATTCATCAAACGCAGGATTTGCGGATCATTGAACGCTAGCACATCGGCCTGTTCCACTTGGGAGGCAATCACAGCCGCTTTTTGATTCGGGAAATTCTTTTGCAATAAAGCCGATAAACCCAGGTATAAAGAACGGTTTTGCGCTTTATCGCCGAGACGTTCGCCATATGGCGGGTTGGTCACGAAGAATACTTTCTTGCCTTCTGCATGGAAATCAGGCCAGTCATTTAAAGTCCGTTCTTCGATCATGATATTGTCGAGAGCAGCTTCAAAACCCGCCGCGATAATATTTTGTCTGGTGGCTTTAACCGCTTCCCAGTCCGCATCGAAGGCATAGAATTGTGGTAATGGATTTTCCATTGCCGCTTGATGACGTTCAGCAGCTTCGGCCTTGATGCTCATCCACAGTTCATGGTCATGGCCATTCCAGCCATTAAAACCGAAACGACGGACCAGACCCGGTGCACGGTCGGTCAAAATCATTAGGGATTCAATAATAAAGGTACCTGAACCACACATTGGATCGACAATGATGTCCGGATTTAACGCTTTTAAACCACCTTTTTGCAGAATCGCAGCGGCCAGGTTTTCCTTGATTGGGGCGTCAGTCATAAAGCGGCGATAACCGCGTTTATGCAAAGAGTCGCCAGACAGGTCCAGGCAGTAAGTATGTTCTTTCTTGCCTGCCAGAATATACATGGTAATTTCAGGCTGTTTGGTATCAATGCTTGGACGTTTGCCTACGGCTTCCATAAAGGAATCTACGACACCATCTTTGGCACGTAAAGTCGCAAACTGGGTATTGACCTTGATATCACGTTCGACATGCAAACGAATCGCAAAGGTACTTTGTGGTGCAAAAATCAGCGACCAGTCAAAGCTGAGAGCCCCTTCATAGAGTTCTTCTGCCACATCACGCGCATCATGAGAAAATTCAATTTCATGCGTGTGGATCGGCATCAAGACACGTGAAGCCAGACGTGACCACATGCAGATACGATAAGCATTTTCCAGTGTACCTTTAAAGGTTAAACGGCCTGGAAAACGCTCAATATTCTGAACACCTAAGCCTTGTATTTCTTCTTCTAATAAGGTTTCCAGACCATCGGCACAGGTGACCCAATAATTGCTTAAACGTGGAGAGGTATTCATATAATAGAGAGACCAAAAAAGATAAATAAAAAACTGCGCTAAGTTTACCGTATTTTTATATTGAAAGCTTTTGAAATTCTCTGAAAGGCCGTGGCATGTGATAGAGAAAAATAATATTCACACTATAAATTGAGGAACTGGTATGCATTTTGCTCTATACATGGCAAATCAGGCGGTCAGTCGATGGGGAGCGATGGCTGCCTGATTTTTCAATTTTATAATGGGGGTTAAGATGTTAGAGAATCAGTTACGCAACCATGACGCTTTTTCAGTGGCCACTTTAATTTATGCACGTTTACGACGGGTTTCCGGTCGGGTAATTGATGCAATTTATCTGGCAGAGAACCTGGATTATGCCCGGCATGTGATTCAACTGGCAGAGCAAACCCAGGATCCAGATTTGAATCATCTGATCCAGCGCCTCAAAATGGTACTGGAGATTTCTGAAACAGCACAAGACTCACAAACAGAATCTGCACACCCAAGCCAGCAGGAAGGGCTGATCTCGGTCGAACCGGATGAAGACGATATCTATCGTGCACAGGTGTCACATCGTTATATTGGTGCACTGCGTTAAACCTGAGATGGGTGTGAATGCTCCAGACTGAAGCGCCCGTTGGTTTTGTACTTAAAATCAGCAAGATGCAAATCGGGTTAAATTATGTTATTGAAAAAATACAAAGGAATCTGATTTTTTATTTTTATTGTTCAGATGCTTTTTGTACAAGTAGCAGCATGGCCAACTATAAAAATTCGCCAATCTCTGTATAATATGTTGACTTAACGCATAAGGAATCTCTCATGCACTTGGCGGCATTGCATACACCGAGCCAGATTCAACTCAATAAAGAAGGTAATCTAAAACACTTCTTGACCATCGAAGGTCTTTCTAAAGAAACCCTGACAAAAATATTGGACACTGCACAGTCCTTTTTTAATGACCAAAATCAGCTGATCACCAATAATTTGCTCGAAGGCAAAACGGTGATGAACCTGTTCTTCGAAAATTCAACCCGTACCCGCACCACCTTTGAAGCCGCTGCCAAGCGCCTTTCTGCCAACGTTCTCAATATCGATATTGCCCGTTCGAGTACTTCCAAAGGTGAAACCCTGCGTGACACGTTATGGAATCTGGAAGCCATGGCGGCCGATATTTTCGTGGTGCGTCATTCATCTTCAGGGGCAGCGCATTTTATTGCCAAGGATGTCTGTCCAACAGTGGCAATTATTAATGCCGGTGATGGCCGTCATGCGCATCCGACTCAAGCGATGCTGGACATGCTGACCATTCGCCGCGAAACCAATAAAAAATTCGAAGAAATGTCGATTGCCATTATTGGCGATATCAAGCATTCACGTGTCGCGCGTTCAGATGTGGCTGCCTTGCAAACTTTAGGTTGCCAGGATATCCGGGTGATTGCACCGAATACCTTGCTGCCATTGGGTTTTGAAGAATATGGCGATGGTGTTCGTCTATTTAACAATATGGAAGACGGCATCAAAGACTGCGACGTGATCATTACCTTACGTATTCAAAACGAGCGTATTGATTCTCCGGCACTGGCCTCGCAAGCAGAGTTCTACAAAATGTATGGCTTGAATAAAGAACGTCTTGCCATGGCCAAACCGGATTGTATCGTGATGCATCCGGGACCAATGAACCGCGGCGTTGAAATCGACTCAAGTATTGCGGATGGTCCGCAATCTGTGATTTTGAAGCAGGTGACCAATGGTATTGCCGTGCGTATGGCGGTGTTGGCTTTATCGATGCAAGGCCAGTTACAAGAACAAGGTTTGATTGAAGCGATTGCGGGTTAAGGAATAAGTCATGACTATTGTAAAAATTGAAAATGTCCGTGTTCTTGATCCAATCCAAAACACTAATTCTATCCAGACCGTGTATCTGGAAAATGGAAAATTCGTTGCAGAAACAGCAGACGTCTCTGAAACGATTGATGGTCAAGGTAAATGGTTAATGCCAACCATGGTCGATTTGTGTGCGCGTTTACGTGAACCGGGTCAACAGCAACACGGTACGCTTAAGTCTGAAGGAAAAGCGGCACGTGAAAATGGCATTTTGCACGTATTTACGCCACCCGATTCAAAGCCAATCGTACAAGATAATGGTGCGCTGATTCACGGTCTGGTCGAAAAAGCCATGCTGGATGGTGGGATCTATCTTCAAGTGATTGGTGCGCAAACCCAAGGCTTAAATGGTCAACAACCGGCAAATATGGCGGGCTTGAAAAAGGGCGGTTGTACTGCGGTTTCCAATGCCAGTGCGCCGTTTGCCAATGATGATGTGGTACTGCGTACCCTTGAATATGCTGCAGGCTTAGACCTGACGGTGGTGTTCTATGCGGAAGAACCACAAATTGCCAAAGACGGCTGTGTGCATGAAGGGTTTATTGCATCACGTCAGGGCTTGCCGATGATTCCGGCACTGGCTGAAACCGTGGCGATTGCCAAATATCTGTTGATGATTGAATCAACCAAAGTACGAGCACACTTTGGTCTGTTGTCTTGTGGTGCTTCGGTGGAATTGATCCGTATTGCCAAGGAAAAAGGCTTACCGGTGACCTGTGATGTGGCCATGCATCAGTTACATTTAACTGATCATTTGATTGATGGATTTAACTCTCTTGCACATGTGCGTCCACCGCTTCGTTCTGAACAGGACAAAGAATTACTGCGTCAGGGTGTAAAATCAGGTGTGATTGATGCGATTTGTACTCATCATGAACCGCTAAGCAGCTCTGCGAAAATGGCGCCGTTTGCTGAAACGCAGCCAGGTTTCACTGCTTTTGATACCTATGTGCCTTTTGGTCTGCAATTGATTCGTGAGGGGTTGTTGACTCCACTGGAATGGGTGGAAAAAGTGACCCTAGCTCCGGCTCGTGTTGCACAAATGGCAGATCGATGGATAAATGAATCAGGCTGGGTGCTGCTAGATCCGGAACTGGAATGGACCCTGAATAAAGAAAGCATCGTGTCACAAGGTAAAAATACCCCGCTAATTAATCAAAAAGTGCTGGGTAAAGTGGTTCAAACTTTTGCTGCTTAAATGATCCCAATTTTATAAAAGTCAGCTTCGGCTGGCTTTTTTTATTTTTTAAATTTTGTGTTGGTAAAATGAGTACTCAACAAAAACAGTGAAACTTTATGATATTCATACAATTATTTACATTTTCAAAAAATGGGGATCGTTACACTGATTAAATATTAAACATTAGAAAAATCAAAAGAATGGTGACGATTATGAATATAGACTTTATAGAACGCTTAAAAAGCGATGTTACGGCGATTGTGCTTCAAGGTGAAACCGAGCATTTATTTGCCAAAGATCAAGCTTTGGCTCAATTCTATCCCATATTTTTAAGTATATTGCGTGCACGTCCCGCCTGGATTGAGAATCTTGGTCAGCAACTTAATCCAAAAATTCATGAATTATTCAATGCAAATCCGGCACTCAAGCAGCAGTTTCTGGATCAAGTGGATCAGAGCGCGCCACAAGATGAAATAGAGCATACCTTGAACCGGTCAATTGTACCGACCATGAATTTTTTACAGACCGAAGCGGGTGCTTCAAGTCCGGAAGCGATTAGCCATTTGCTGGAAACCCACGCCGATTCGATTCAGCGCGCATTACCCGTTTGGGCTGGCCCTATTCTGGCAGCGCTTGGAGTTTCACCCTTGGCAGGGCAGAATTTAAATCAGGAACCTGTATTGGCGGAGCAGACCATCATTGTTCAGGAAGAGAGAAAAACCGGCTTTTTATGGCCGTTTATTATTTTTCTGATTCTGGCGGGTTTGATCCTGTTTTTGGTTCGTAGCTGCATGCAGGATGATGTTGAAGATTCAAATACCCAAGCGACCAGTGAAGTTGCTGCAGCTCAGCCTGCATCCTTGCGATTAAGTACAGGCAGTAATGGCGAAATTGTCAGTTGTCAATTACAGCTGAATAATCCGCAGTATATGGAAATTTTGCAAAACGAGATCAAACAGATCTTTAATTATAATATTGGTTGTGGGGCGCTGAGCAGTGAGGTTTATCATTCAGAATTTATTGATCAGGATACTATTCCGACTGTGTTGAGAACAATGCAGGGAATGCCAAATGTGTCACTTGACTGGATTGGCAATCAGGTTTCAGTGCGTGCAGCAACCAATGCAGAGGCCGAGCGTCTGGCAGCACAAATTCGTAGTCTGGCCAAAAATGTCACAGTGGTGACCCAGCAGCCGCTCAATAGAAGTGACGTGATTAATACCGCCAATAGTGAGGCAGAACAAGCCTTGGCCAGTATCAAGACCGATAATGTTAAAGCGCTGGATGTGGCGACTGCACTGAATTTACAGATCATTAATTTTGATACGGCATCGACTGAAGTTCCCGAGGTCAATAAATTGGTGCTGGATCAGGCTGCTGCATTATTGCAACGAGCACCGCATGTCATTCTGAAGGTTACAGGACATGCCGATGCTCAGGGTAGTGAAGCAGAAAATAAGGTGCTGTCTGTGCAACGAGCTCAAGCGATTACCAGTTATCTCGTTGGAAAAGGGGTCAATCCTGCACAGTTACAGGCAGTTGGCATGGGAGAGGATCAGCCGGTTGAACCCAATGCCACACCTGCCGGACAGTTTCAGAACCGTCGCGTGACCTTTGAGGTCGTGAATACCGAAACGGGAATTGTTCGTGAAGTAGATGATGAAGGTGTAGTTGAGAAGACAGGAAATTAAGAGAGCGGCCTAAATAAAAAAGGACGAATTTTCGTCCTTTTTTATTGTTTTGAATTAAGAAAATACCGGCGGGCTGTAGGTCAGCGTTCTTCCTAGGAACCATAGCAGGAACAGTACCAAAGGCAGATGGAAAATCAACTGGGTCACCGTAAATCCAATCACATCTTTGGCTTTTAATTTCAGGATACCCAACATCGGAAGCATAAAGAATGGATTAATCAGATTCGGCAAGGCTTCTGCCGCATTATAAATCTGTACCGACCAGCCCAGATGCACTTTCAAGTCATGTGCAGCCTGCATCACATAGGGTGCTTCGATAATCCATTTCCCTCCGCCAGAAGGAATAAAGAAACCCAGAATCGCCGAGTATAAGCCCATCACAATGGCAAAGGTTTCCTGCGAGGCAATGGAAACAAAGAACTCGGCAATGTAATGTGACAATGACAGATCGGCCGGGTTTAGCGCATTGGTCATCATAAAGGCAATACTGCCATACAGCGGAAACTGGATCAGTACCCCAGAAATGGCGGGTACGGCTTTGGATACCGCATTCAGGAAATTTCGCGGTGTACCGTGTAAGGCCACGCCCAAAATCAGGAAGATAAAGTTATAGGTATTTAAGCTGGAAATGGCCAGAATCGGATTGCTTTTGGAAAATTCGTTAAACATCCAGACTGCGCCCAGAATCACAATCAGAATGCTTAAAATGGGTGAATTTTCCAGCCAATCCCCCGGTCTTTTTTCGGCAGATACTTCCGGTTTTTCTTCTTCAATCTGAATCGGGAAGTGCTCAATGGTTTTAATGTCAGACCCTTTAGGTGCTGACCAGTAAGCAATCGCAATTGAAGCTACAATCAGTACCGCCGTCATGATCATGGATTGCGGCAGGAAAATGGTTTCGGTAAATGGAATCACGCCCGTCAGATTATAAATCGGTTCAGGCAGACTGCTTTTATTGGCCTGTAACTGTGCAGCTGAAGAACTGATGCCCAGTGCCCAGGTCGCACCCATCCCGATAATCGCGGCAGCCGCAGCAGCGCGGTAATCCATGTTAAGCTCTTTACGCTGTGCCAGTGCAATCACTAGGAGTGCAGTCAGTACAGTACTCATGGCCCAATTAATCAGAGAAATTAACAGGCTGACCGTGGCGACCAGGACAATCGCACCACGACCGGAATGTGGCAGGCGCGCCATTTTCTGGATCAGAAGCTGGACAGGCTTAGATACGGAAACCACATAACCGACCACGATCAGCATGCACATCTGCAAGGTAAAGGGAATCAGGCTCCAGAAGCCGTCTCCAAAGGAAATCGCGACATCCTGTGCGGGTGCACCAATTCCGATGGCGGCAATCGCCACAATGATGACGCCAAGCAGGGCAAAAATATAAGAATCCGGAAACCATTTTTCAGACCAGTCGCTGACGCGCAAGGCGAAGCGCTGCAAAATATTTTGTTGAGTTTGCATGATTAAAATCCATTTATTCTGCGATTATTATTTTGAAATGAAACAGCTATATATAAAAAAGCCCTTAAGATGCTTCATTCTTAAGGGCTGGCTGGATCAGGCAGCGTTACGTAGTAGCGCTACCCCCGTGACTTTTTGAATCTCTTCAAAACTGACCTCTGGTGCCAGTTCGACCAGTCGAATTCCATCAGGAGTGACATCCAGTACTCCGAGATCGGTAATAATCCGATTCACCACAGCCTGGCCGGTCAGCGGCAGACTACATTCTGGAACTATCTTAGGTGTACCATCTTTGGCACAGTGTTCCATCAAGACCACGACTTTTTGTACACCCGCAACCAGATCCATGGCACCACCCATGCCTTTGACCTTTTTGCCTGGAATCATCCAGTTGGCCAGATCACCAGTTTCAGACACTTCCATAGCACCCAGAATGGCGATATTGACATGACCGCCACGGATCATAGCAAAGGAGTCGGCACTTGAGAAAAATGAAGCACCTTTTCGTGCGGTGACCGTCTGTTTACCGGCATTGATCAGGTCGGCATCGACTGTCTCCTCGGTTGGAAATTCGCCAATCCCCAGCAGGCCATTTTCAGACTGCAACCAGACATTGATATTTTCCGGAATATAGTTCGCGACTAGCGTCGGCAGGCCAATCCCTAGATTGACGTAGAAACCATCTTCAAGCTCTTGTGCCGCGCGCTGCGCCATTTCATTACGTGTCCAAGCCATGATCAAGCCTCCGCCTTTAAAGTCATCTGTTCAATACGTTTTTCCGGTTGAGCATTCAGGACTATCCGGTTCACATAAATTCCCGGAAGATGGATTTCGTCCGGATCCAGCACGCCAATTTCGACAATCTCTTCGACTTCAGCAATGGTAATTTTGCCGGCCATGGCACAGACCGGATTAAAGTTCTGGGCGGTTTTACGGAAAATCAGGTTGCCGGCTTTATCGGCCTTATAGGCTTTAACCAGAGCAACATCAGCTGTTAAAGATTCTTCCAGAATGTAAGAGTTGCCATTAAATTCACGGACATCCTTACCTTCAGCGATCACGGTTCCGACACCCGTCGCCGTATAAAAAGCCGGAATACCGGCACCGCCAGCACGTAATTTTTCTGCCAGTGTACCCTGTGGGGTCAGCTCAACTTCCAGTTCGCCATTTAAATATTGACGTTCGAATTCCTTGTTTTCACCGACATAAGAGGAGATCATTTTTTTAATCTGTTTTGTTTCCAGTAAAAGCCCCAGACCGAAGCCGTCTACACCGGCATTATTGGAAATACAGGTCAAATTTTTGGCACCAGTTTCTTTTAGGGTCGTGATCAAAGCTTCTGGAATACCACATAGGCCGAAACCACCGACAGCCAGAGTATGACCATCTTGCACCACATCCTTTAAGGCGGATTGAGCGCTGTCATAAACCTTGTTTGACATCTTGTCACCTCTATTGTTATTACAGCAGACTTAAATCTGCTGTTTATATCCTTATGGGTTGCTTAAGTTTATTTTGCTCAAGCATGCTTATTGTTAAGCACAGGCTTTTTGCCAGTAGGCATTGGCATAATTGGATGGATTATTGCGCTGCAAGACTTCACTGATATTACGACTGGCCTGCATGAGTGCATCCAGCTGAATACCGGTTTCAAAGCCCATATTCGAGAGCAGGTAATACAGGTCTTCGGTCGAGACATTGCCAGATGCACCTTGGGCATAAGGACAGCCACCCAGTCCAGCAATGGAGGAGTCAAAGACCCGAATGCCTTGCAACAGTGACTGATAAATATTGGCAATCGCCATGCCGTAGGTATTATGGAAATGACCGGCCAGCACTTTGGCATCAAGTTCAGCCAAACAAGCTTCCCAGACATTTTTTACCCGGTCCGGGGTAGCAGTACCAATGGTTTCACCCAATGACACTTCGTAGCAGCCCATCTCCAGCAAACGCTGGGTGACTTTGACCACCTGCTTCGGATCAATGGCACCTTCATAAGGACAGTCCACCATGCAGGAAACATAGCCACGTACCTTAATATCATTGGCTTTGGCTGCTGCCATGACATCGGCAAACTTCTCGAAGCTTTCATCAATCGAGCAGTTGATGTTTTTGCGGGTAAAGCTTTCAGAAGCTGCAGTAAATACCGCCACTTCCTTGCAACCCACAGCCAGTGCCGATTCAAAACCTTTCAGATTTGGGGTCAGCAGACTGAACTGAATATTCGGATCTTGGGGTAGGCTGGCAAAGAGCACATCACTGTCTGCCATTTGCGGTACCCATTTGGCTGAAACGCAGGAGCCGACTTCGATGGACTGCAGACCGGTTTTCATCAGGTCCAGAATCAGGTTTTTCCGGTCATCCAATGTCAAAGGTATTTTTTCATTTTGCAGGCCATCGCGTGGCCCGACCTCTACGATTTTGACAAAATCCGTCATGCCACTTCCTCCGCCAGAGGCTGGAACTCGACCAGTTTATCACCGGCTTTAACCTGATCACCCTTCTGAAAATATGAGCTTGCGATGATGCCGTCATGCGGTGCGCGAATCGAGTATTCGATCTTCATGGCTTCCAGCGTCATCAGCACATCATCTTTTTTGACTTTGTCATTGGCTGCCACGAGCACCTGGGTAATGACACCTGGCATTGGTGCGATCAGGTTATTTTCCGTGCCTTGTTCATCCTGATTATTAAAATCAGACTTCAAGTAATTAAACTTATAGCCTTGACCATTCTGGAACAGGGTAATGCCTTGCTCACTCTGGCTAAAAGCCAGTTTTTGCTGTTTACCCGCCAGTTGCAAGGCTAAAGTATGGGCATCGACGAGTTGACCCTGAATCTGAATTTGCTGACCGTTATAGCTGGCAACAAAGCCTTGATCTTGGGTGCTGAACTGAATTTTCAGGTTAATGCCATTGCGTTGTAATTGCACTGTATGGCTATTTTGCTGGTTCAGGCGCCAGAATGCTTTTTGCTGCCACACCGGATTGCTTGGAACGGGATTCTGTGCTTGACGTGCCAGGAATTCAATCAGTGCGGCACTGACCACCAGTTCGGCACTGATATCCGCAGAAGGTTTGAGCAGGAATTCCTCTTCACGCTGAATCAGGCCAGTATCTAAATGTGCATTTTTAAACGAGTCACACAGCACCAGGCGATCTAGAAAAGCAATATTGTTACCCAGACCATCAACATGGAACTGACCCAGTGCATGGTGCATCTGGGTTAGGGCTGCTTCACGGTTTTTGCCCCAGACAATCAGTTTGGCAATCATCGGATCATAATAAGTGCTGATTTCATCGCCTTCGACAATACCGCTATCCACACGTACACAGTCACTTTGCTCCGGATAATGCAGGTAGCTGATCTGACCAATCGCAGGAATAAAGCCTTTTTCCGGTTCTTCGGCATAAACACGGGCTTCGAGTGCATGTCCATGAATCTGCAACTCATGCTGCTGCTTCGGTAAAGGTTCACCAAAAGCCACGCGCAGTTGCCATTCCACCAGATCCTGTCCGGTAATCATTTCCGTCACTGGATGTTCAACCTGAAGACGGGTGTTCATTTCCATGAAGTAAGCTGTGCCGTCTTGCTCCACGATAAACTCGACTGTACCGGCACCGACATAGTTCACTGCACGCGCAGCATCGATTGCCGCCTGACGCATCGCCTCAAGTTTGTCTTCCGGCATTTTCGGTGCAGGCGCTTCTTCCAGCACTTTCTGGTGACGGCGCTGTACCGAGCAATCACGTTCGAACAGATGTACATAATTGCCGTGGGTATCACCAAATACCTGCACTTCAATATGACGTGGCTGAATCACATAGCGTTCAATCAGAACGTCTTCATTGCCAAAACTTGAACGTGCTTCACTTTTACAAGATGCCAGTGAACTCAGGAAATCTTCACTGCGTTCCACCAGACGCATGCCTTTACCGCCACCGCCGGCACTGGCTTTAATCAATACCGGATAACCAATATTGTCTGCCTGCTGTTTCAGGAAGTCGGCATCCTGATTGGTACCATGATAGCCGGGGGTTAAAGGCACACCGGCTTTTTCCATCAGGGCTTTAGAGGTGGCTTTCAGACCCATTGCCAGAATGGCATCGACTGGTGGGCCAATAAACACAATATTGTTGTCCTGACAGGCCAGGGCGAACTGGTCATTTTCAGACAGGAAACCATAACCTGGGTGAATTGCCTGAGCACCAGTGCTTTTGGCTGCCTGAATAATGTGATCAATCTGTAAATAACTTTGTGCAGCTGGCGATTCACCAATATAGATCGCTTCATCGGCCAGTTTGACATGTTGTGATAGTGCATCGGCATCGGAGTAGACGGCAACAGTAGCAATACCTAATTTCTTCGCTGTACGAATGACACGGCAGGCAATTTCACCACGGTTGGCAATTAAAATCTTTTCAAACATCGTAGGATCCTTCTTGTTGTTATGCCGTGGTCTTGATCCAGGCCGGGCTTTGTTTGTTCAAAAATGCATTCAGTCCATTTTTCGCCTCATCTCCCTGGCGAATATGGGCAATATGCTGTGCTGTTTTAAGCAGTAAATCTTCGGTCAAAACCTGTTGGTCAACCAGTTGGATCAACTGTTTCGATGCGCTCTGTGCAGCAGGACCACCCAGTAAAAGTGCTTCCACAATTTCATCAATTTTGCTGTCGAGCTGTTCTGGTGTAGTAACTTCATGCGCAAGACCAATGCTTTTGGCCTGTTCAGCAGTAATCCGCTCGGCGGTCAGGAAATAACGTGAGGCCTGACGGGCACCAATCGCACGAATCACATAAGGGCTGATGGTCGAAGGTGCCAGACCTAAGCGAACCTCGGAAGTGGCAAACTTGGCATCTGTACTGGCCACACAAATATCACAGGCTGAGGCCAGCCCCATGCCGCCACCAAAGGCAATGCCGTGTACCCGGGCAATGGTTGGCTGTTTTAAGGTCGCCAGACTTTGCAGCATTTTTGCCAGTTTGAGAGCATCCGCTTCGTTGTCTGCCTGTGATGCCTGACCTGCCTGTTTCATCCAGTTCAGATCCGCGCCAGCAGAGAAACTCTTGCCTCGGCCTGCCAAAATCACCACACGCACATCATCATGGTCATTTAAAGACCGGAAACAGGCATGCAGTTCTTCAATCACCTGGGTATTAAAAGCATTGTGCAGTTCGGCACGGTTAATCCAGACTGTCGCGACCTGATCCTGCTGTTCGAGCTGTAAAAATTGATATGTCATTTTGTCACCCCTTACATGCGGAACACGCCGAATTTGGTTGGCTGGATGGGCGCATTCAGTGCCGCAGCCAGACTCAAGGCCAAGACTTCACGCGATTGCGCTGGATCAATCACACCATCATCCCATAAACGCGAAGACGCATAATAAGGGTGGCCTTGGCGTTCGTATTGGTCACGGATTGGTTGTTTAAACTGGTCTTCTTCTTCAGCTGACCAAGTTCCGCCTTTTTGCTCAATCTGGTCACGTTTTAAGGTCGACAAGACGCTGGAGGCCTGTTCACCGCCCATCACTGAAATACGCGAGTTTGGCCAGGTCCACATAAAGCGTGGCGAGTAAGCGCGTCCACACATACCATAGTTGCCTGCACCAAAAGAACCGCCAATCACTAGAGTCAGTTTCGGTACATTGGCATTGGCGACGGCCATCACCAGCTTAGCACCATTTTTGGCAATGCCTTCATTTTCATACTGGCGGCCGACCATAAACCCGGTAATATTTTGCAGGAAAATCAGCGGAATATTGCGCTGGGTACACAGTTCAATAAAATGTGCGCCTTTTTGGGCAGACTCGGAAAATAGAATGCCATTATTGGCAATAATCCCGACCGGCATGCCATAGAGCTTGGCAAAACCGGTCACCAGGGTAGTGCCGAAACGTGCCTTGAACTCGTCAAAACGTGAGCCATCGACAATACGCGCTATCACTTCACGGATATCAAAAGGCTTGCGCGCGTCACTCGGCACAATGCCGTACAGTTCCGAACTGTCAAACAGCGGCGCTTCGATTTCATCTGCGGTCTTGTTTGGCTTTTTGTTCAGGTTGGCCACGATGTTGCGGGCAATCGCAAGTGCATGTTCATCGTTTTCAGCCAGATGATCAGCCACGCCAGACAAACGGGTATGCACATCACCACCACCGAGATCCTCACTGGACACCACTTCACCAGTAGCTGCCTTAACTAGAGGAGGGCCGCCTAGGAAAATGGTGCCCTGATTGCGGACAATAATGGTTTCATCTGACATGGCAGGCACATAAGCACCGCCTGCAGTACAGCTGCCCATCACCACTGCAATTTGGGCGATACCTTGGCTCGACATACGTGCCTGATTGTAGAAAATACGGCCGAAGTGATCGCGGTCTGGAAATACTTCATCCTGTAAAGGCAAATATGCACCGCCTGAATCCACCAGATAAATACAAGTCAGATGGTTCTGTTCGGCAATTTCCTGGGCACGTAAATGCTTTTTCACTGTTAATGGATAATAAGTACCGCCTTTCACCGTAGCATCATTGGCGATGATCATGCAGGTCACACCCTTGACCTGACCAACACCAGCGACCACACCTGCGGCAGGAACATCATCCTGATACACCTGATAGGCAGCCAGCTGACCAATTTCCAAAAAAGCTGTGCCTGGATCAATTAAATGATTAATCCGTTCACGGGGGAGTAATTTGCCACGGTCCAGATGTTTTTGACGGGCAGTTTCGCCACCACCCAAAGCAATTTTTTCAACTTTCTGTTTTAGGTCATCCACCAGTTGCAGCATGGCAGTCTGGTTGGTTTTAAACTCTTCACTACGTATATTGATTTTGCTCGATAACTGATTCATGACCAACATCCTTGTTTTATTCTAAGTGTTAAGGTTTAGGCTGTTTCGTTGAAAAGTTCACGGCCAATCAGCATGCGGCGGATTTCTGAAGTACCGGCGCCAATTTCATACAGTTTGGCATCACGCCATAAACGGCCGGCAGCAAATTCGTTGATATAACCGTTACCACCTAAAGTCTGAATGGTTTCTCCTGCCATCCAGGTCGCTTTTTCAGCAGCATATAAAATGGCACTGGCAGCATCTTTACGCAGGCTACGGCTATGCTCAGCTTTGTCACATTCAGCACCGACCGCATAAACCAGTGCCTTACAGGCTAGCCAGGTCGAATACATGTCGGCAATTTTGCCTTGCATTAACTGGAATTCGCCCAGCGCCTGACCAAACTGTTTACGGTCATGAATATATGGAATCACGGTATCCATACAGGCATCCATAATCCCCAGTGGGCCAGCACTCAATACAGCACGCTCATAGTCCAGACCACTCATCAAGACCTTGGTGCCATTACCGACGCCGCCCATGACGTTTTCTTTCGGAACTTCAACATTGTCAAAAAACAGCGGATAAGTGTTTGAACCACGCATGCCGAGTTTGTCCAAATGGGTGCCGTGGCTAAAACCTGGCATATTTTTCTCAACCAGAAATGCAGTCATGCCTTTGGCACCGGCTTGCAAATCGGTTTTTGCATAGACCACCAGGACATCGGCATCGCCACCATTGGTGATCCACATTTTTGAACCATTCAACAGGTAGTGATCGCCTTTGTCTTCTGCTTTCAGTTTCATGCTCACCACATCCGAGCCTGCATTCGGTTCAGACATTGCCAAGGCACCGACATATTCACCTGAAATCAGTTTAGGCAGATAACGCTGTTTCTGTTCTTCAGTACCATTTCGCTTAATTTGGTTTACACATAGGTTAGAATGTGCGCCATAGGACAGCCCAATGGATGCAGAAGCACGGGAAATTTCCTGCATGGCAATGATGTGCGCCAGATAACCAAAATTTGAACCGCCATATTCCTCACTGACTGTCAGCCCGAGCAGGCCCATCTCGCCAAATTTTTTCCAAAGGTGAGCAGGGAACTCGTTGTCACGGTCAACCTGTTGAGCAATCGGGGTAATTTCTTTGGCGCAAAATGCGGCCACTGAATCACGAAGCGCTATTAGAGTTTCATCCAAACCGAAATCCAAGCTTTGTAAATTCATTCTTCATCCATCCTGAGGTTATATTTGTTGTGTCCAAAAAAGCATTGTTGTTGTGCTTGTGGTTTTAACATACAACGAAAAAATAAAAAAGTGAATCTATATTCACAAAATGATTTACAATTCATTTTATCTTGTTGAGATTAATTTTATGAGTTATAAAAGATCATCATTGATGCAGGAACGAATGGAACAAAATCGCCTGTCGATTTTGGAATCTGCTCGTGAACTGATTATTCAAGGGGGCTTGAAGGAGGCATCGATTCAGGCGATTGCAGAACGCGCAGGCGTTTCTACAGGGCTGGTCTATCGATATTTCGAAAGCAAAAGCCAGATTTTAATTGAGGTTTTGTCGGCCGCGATTCAGCATGAAGTCGGAATTCTGAACCATATTGCCGAGTCAGATTTATCGCCAAAACTGAAATTGCAAAAATCTGTTACAACTTTTGTCAAGCGTGCCATGAATAGCCCCCAATTGGCGTATTCACTGATGTTCGAACCGGTTGATCCGGAAATGGAACATGAGCGTTTTCGCAGTAAGCAGCTGCTTAAGCAGAGCATTAAGGAAATTCTGGCCGAAGGAAAGGTCAATGGAGAATTCGAATTTGAAGATTTGAATACGGCAGCATTAGGTGTGGTTGGTGCCATGACCTTTGTCGTGATTGAACCTTTAAATCCGTCCCGAAATGTCATGTTTGATCAGAAGTATAAGGATCACTTTGTCAAACAGATTGCCGATTTTTGTGTCAACGCAGTACGTGGGCAGGAGGAAAATTTACAAGCATAAACACACAAAAAACCGGTACACAGACAAGGTCGTCGTGGTCATAAAACAATTAGTAAAGTTGAAAATCAGAATTACAAAGAATCAAGGAGATCGATTCAATGACACAAGTACGGTTAAGCTATGCCTATGGAACCAGCAGCCAGCCTTTATTGGGCATGACGATTGGTGAAAAATTTGATCAGGCTTGCGAGCAGTATGCAGAACGTGATGCGGTAGTGAGTTTGCATCAGAACATACGCCTCAGTTACCGGCAGCTACAGGATCAGGTCAATGCCTTTGCCTGTCAGCTGCTGAAACTAGGTATGCAAAAAGGTGACCGTCTGGCAATCTGGTCGCCGAACTGTGTGGAATGGACCATTACCCAGTTTGCGGCCTTCAAGGCAGGCATTATTCTGGTGAACCTGAATCCGGCCTATAAAAGCAATGAGCTTGAATATGTGCTAAACAAGGTCTCCTGTAAGGGACTGGTGATTGCAGCGCAGTTTAAGACGACGGACTATCAGGAAATTCTGACTAAAATTGCACCGGAATTGCAGGAAACCGAGGATAAGTTCCTTAATGCAGAGCGTCTGCCGCATTTAAAACATGTAATTAAAATTGATGACCAGCAGCATACCGGCATCCACCGGTTTCAGGATTTGCTGAGCTCGCCTGGCGAACAAGAGCTGCAACAACTGCAACAGATCTCCAGTGAACTGCAGTTCGATGAAACCATTAATATCCAGTTTACCTCGGGCACCACCGGCAATCCGAAAGGCACCATGCTGACCCATAATAATATTTTAAATAACGGGTACTTTGTTGGCGAAGCCATTCATTTAGGGCCAGAAGACCGTGTCTGTATTTCAGTTCCTTTATTTCACTGCTTTGGTATGGTCATGGGCAATCTGGCCTGTATTACGCATGGTTCCGCCATGATTTATCCGTCTGCCGTGTTTAATCCATTAGAAACCTTAAAAGCCATTCAGCAGGAAAGATGTACCGCGGCTTATGGTGTGCCAACCATGTTTATCGCCATTCTTGAGCATGAACAGTTTGACGAATTTGACCTGTCCAGTCTGCGTACCGGGATTATGGCGGGTAGTCCATGTCCGCAGGAAATTATGCAGCGCGTGATTGAACGGATGCATATGTCTGAAATCACGATTTGTTATGGCATGACTGAAACCGCACCCGTCAGTGCACAAAGCTCAACGGCAGACAGTGTCGAGCAACGTGTCAGTACGGTTGGCCGGGTACATCCGCATCTGGAAGTTAAAATTGTCGATGAAAATGGCAAGGTGGTTCCACGCGGCCAATTGGGTGAGCTGTGTGTACGTGGTTATTCAGTGATGCTCGGTTATTGGGAAGATCAGGATAAAACCCAGGAAGTGATTGATGCGGCGCGCTGGATGCATACCGGTGATATCGCTGAAATGGATGATGAAGGCTTTGTCAAAATCAAGGGCCGAATCAAGGACGTGGTGATTCGTGGAGGGGAAAACCTGTTCCCGAAAGAAATTGAAGATTTCCTTTATACCCATCCGGCAGTTTCGGACGTACAGGTAATTGGGGTGCCAGACCATAAATATGGAGAAGAGCTGTGTGCTTGTATCATCCTGCATGAAAATGATCCATGTACTGAAGAAACCATCCGTCAGTATTGTAAGGAGCATATTTCTCACAACAAAGTGCCGCGTTATGTGCGTTTCTTCCAGGAATTTCCAATGACGGCTTCAGGTAAGGCGCAGAAGTTCAAATTGCGTGAATTTATGCGTGAAGAGCTGAACTTGAAAGAGATTGCTTAAATTATATTGATGCGATTCTTAAGTGGGGCAAAGCAGTATTTAATGCATGCATTGCCTCCATTTGTATAACGGCTTCGATATCAATGTTCAGGCTTTTCTTACTTTTGATGGGCCAAAAGTAAGCAAAGTCCCTTTATTTTGCTGAAGGGACTTCCATGTCGCCGGGCCTATGATCAAATTTCAAGAAAACAGCAAATAAGATCAAGCTATAAGATTTAAATATTCAATCTATCTAAAGACCCGCCTGAGTTTTAGATTCGTGCATAGATTTAGAGTAAAAATATGGCAAAAAACTTTCACAGTGAAGTCGTGGTCGCTAGTTATGACGATCATATCCGTAAACTGATTCCCGGTTATGAACTGGTGCATCAGCAGATTGAAGCAATTTTCAGCATTGAACTCCTGAAAACCGCTCATATATTGATAATAGGTTGCGGAACAGGTTATGAACTGTCCTATTTATTGCAGCGTTATCCAGACTGGACCTTTACTGCAATTGATCCATCAGCAGCTATGCTGGAACAGGCCAGTAAAAATCTGAATTCTATAGATCGACAAAGGGTGAAATTCGTCCAAAGTATGATTCAAGATTTGAATCAGCCAGATACGTTTGATGCTGCGTTAGCCATTCTGGTGGCACATTTCATTTCAAATTCCGAAAAAAACGGATTTTTTCAGGCTATCCAGCAGTGTCTTAAAACCAATGGTCTTGCATTGACCTATGACCTGATGCAACCCGAAGATCAGCAAGACATCAAAATTATGCAGAAGCTGGCACAACAGACAGGGTTAAGCGTGGTGCAAAGTAACAAGATGGTTGAACGCTTGGAGCAGGATTTTCACTTGTTATCTGCACAAAATTTTAAAGCGCTTTTAACCAAAGTCGGATTTAAACAGTGCAAGATTTATTGTCAAATCATGAATTATCATGGCTTTTTGATACGAAAATAAAGATCAAAGAACTTTTTGCAAATTCTAAAGTTTAAGAGAATATTCAGGGAAGTATTAAAACAATGTCGGCATATTACAGTTTTATTCAGCGCGAACAGCATGCAGATGGCAGTACCACGGCCTATTATAGTTCTAATATTCATGCACAAGGTGCATGGAATCCGCATGAGCAGCACATGGCGCCAGCCACCGGTATTCTATGCGTCGAACTGGAACAGTTTCAGCCACGTGCTGACATGCGTATTGGTCGGGTCGGGCTGGATATTTTTGGCCTGATAGCCTTTGGTGAGTTTTCAATTACCACGCGCATGATCCGTCCGGGTAAAACCATCGAACTGGTTGAAGCTGAAATGTGTGCCAATGGGAAAACCTGCATTGTGGCACGTGCCTGGAGAATGCTAACTTCAGATACCAAGGCCATTGCCGGAGTGGAAGACTTTCCGATCGAAAGTCCAGAATATTTACCTATTTGGGAGGGTATGCGTTGCTGGCCAGGCGGTTATATCCAGAGTATTGAAACCCGGGCACATGCCGACCATCGTGCAGGCAAGGGCATTGTCTGGTTAAGAAATTCGCTGGACATGGTAGAAGGCCAACCGACGACAGACTTTAGCCGTTTGCTTGGTATGGTCGATACGGCCAATGGCATCGTGCCACGTCAAGACCCGAATTCCGGTTGGGGATTTCCGAATCTGGACCTGCAGATTCATATGCACCGTCTGCCGCAGGGTAAATGGCTGGGACTGGAAGTGGTGCAGCAATATGGTGAAGATGGTATTGGTCTGACCAGCGGGATTCTGCATGATGTTCATGGACCTTTTGGTCGAAGTGAACAGATTCTGACCCTGCGAAAGTTCTAAAGTCTATTCGAAACATCAAGGCCAATTGCCTCAATCTTTATTTATTGGCATGCTGTGCGTAATTTATCAGGAAGAACAGCAGATGCGGATCAGTATGATTGGGGCAGGGCGAGTGGCATATCATCTTGCCCTTGTATTGTCAGCACACCATGAGATCGTACAGATCTACAGTCGAACCCTAGAAAAAGCACAATATCTGGCTGAGCAATTCAACGCTCAGGCCATCGCTCAGCCTCAACAGCTGGATCATGAGGTGGATCTGGTCATTATCGCGGTCAGTGATCAGTCGATTGCCAACGTCATTGAACAGATTCATCCGTATCTACAGCAGAATCTGATCGTACATACCTCTGGCAGCACCCATCTCAATTTACTGAAAAATGTGCATGCGCGTGCAGGCGTATTTTATCCTTTACAGACCTTTAGTCTCGAACGCCAGATTGATTGGCAGCAGACGCCACTGTTGATTGAAGCGGTGAATGAACAGGACCAAATCCTGTTATTAGAACTGGCAAATAGCCTAAGCAATCGTGTTTATACTTATAGTTCCAGTCAACGTCTCAGTTTGCATCTTGCAGCGGTATTTGCCTGTAATTTTGCCAATTACTGTTATGACATGGCCAAGCAGGTGGTTGATGTACAACAGGTCGATTTCAGTTTGTTGTATCCCTTAATGCTGGAAACTGCCAATAAAGCCACTCAGAATGATCCCAAACAAATGCAGACCGGCCCAGCGATGCGTGGTGATCAGAATATCTTGAATATGCATCAGCAGATGTTAGCCAATATGCAGCGAGAAGATTTACAAAATGTCTATCAGTTGTTGAGCCAGCAGATTCTCACGCGTCATCAGAAATGAAGAAGCTGATAATTTATCTACGAAGCAGGGTTCAAAGCCAAATTTTTCCCATAAAAAAGCGCTGAATAATCAGCGCTTTTTTTGAGTCTTAGATTAAGAAATTTTCTTAAAGATAAAATCATTAATCTTGTGACCTGCTTCAATCCCGCGACGTTCAAACTTGGTTTGTGGACGCCATTCCGGACGAGGATAGCTATTGCCTTTGCCCGCCAGATTTTCCAGACGTGGACGTTCTTCCAATACTTCTATCATCCATTCCGCATACGGTTCCCAGTCCGTTGCAGCATGGAAAGTTCCGCCAAGCTCCAGCTTTTGCTCCACCAGCGGCATACGGTCATGCGAAACAAAGCGGCGTTTAAAATGACGTTTTTTCTGCCATGGATCAGGGAAGTATAACTGAACTGCATTAATACTATTGTCTGGCATTTCACGTAATACCTGAATTGCATCAGCATCCAGCACACGTAAGTTCGTTAGGCCTTCAATACCTGCTTCATACACGCACTGCGCAATTCCAGGTACATGGACTTCAATTCCGACAAAGTTACGTTCAGGATTAGCTTTGGCCATCAATACCAGTGAACGGCCCATACCAAAACCAATTTCTACAGTCAAAGGACGTTCAGGATGTTCAAAGTGCTGACGCAAATCACCGACTGGATATTCCAAAATTAAGTGACCATATTGTTCAAGCGCAGTACGTTGAGAGGTATTCAGCGGCATTGAGCGGCGCATAAACGTCACGATTTCACGGTGCTCGCTTAAGTTTTCCAGCTCCACGACTTGCTGGTCTAATTGATCGTTCGACATAACTTTGGCAAATCTAAAAATTCAGAATGCGGTATTTTAAGTCCTGAGCCGAGCAAGTCAAACTTTTCTCGGTATTTCTCCATAAAAATTGGCGAGATCTTCCAGATAAAATAAAAGAGCCAATTGAGGCTCTTTTATTAATCATCGTTCATCAGCTACTAAAACGGTCAATCAGTGTACTGCTGGCTTCATTTAAACCGATTACTGTTACGTCTATATTTTGGGCTTTAAATTTCTGGATCACATTATTCAACATATTTACCGAAGTCACGTCCCAGATATGTGCGTGGGTTAGATCCAGTTCCACATGCTCAAGCTTCTCTTTAAAATCAAAGAACTGATAGAATTTTTCTGTACTGCTGAAGAATATCTGTCCGGAAATAATATAGCTGCGTGAATGAGCCGAATTCGAATGTGTATGCACATGTACGGTTCTTTCCAATTTATTAATAAAGAACAGAGCAGAAAGCAGCACGCCGACAAATACACCGAGTGCCAGATTATGAGTGGCAAGCACGACAATAATCACGGCAATCATCACGGTATTAAATTCCAGTGGATGTTTGCTGAATTGCTTGATTGCTCCCCATTGGAAGGTGGTAAATGCCACCATAATCATGATTGCAACCAGTGCTGCCATCGGAATATAAGCCAGCCAGTCTTTCAGGAATACCACCAGACAGAGCAGAAATACCCCAGCGACCAGAGTCGATAAACGGGTACGTGCCCCTGAAGACACATTGATAATTGACTGGCCGATCATGGCACAACCGGCCATCCCGCCCATAAAGCCGCTGACAATATTGGCCATACCCTGACCACGACATTCCTGATGACGGTCACCTTCAGTTCCGGTCACTTCATCAATGACCGTAGTGGTCATCATGCTTTCCAGCAAACCGACAGTCGCCAAGGTAAAGGAATAAGGCAGGATAATTTGCAAGGTTTCCAGATTGAGTGGAATTTCTGGAATCAGGAATACTGGCAAAGTATCCGGGAATTGTCCAAGATCGCTCACGGTACGCATATCTGCACTTAACAACAGCGCCAACCCGCTTAATACGATAATACAGATTAAAGGTGAGGGAATGGCTTTGCCAATTTTCGGGATATACGGAAACAGATAAATAATTGCCAGACCAATCGCAATAAACAGATAACCGGTGCTATCCATCCGGTTAATTTCCGGGATTTGTGCCACAAATATCAGGATCGCCAAGGCATTCAAAAATCCGTATACCACCGCCTGCGATACAAAGCGCATTAATTTAGCGACTTTAAAATAACCCGCAATGACCTGAATGATGCCGGTCAGAATTGTGGCAGCCAACAGATATTGCAAACCATGTTCTTTTACCAAGGTAATCATCAAAAGTGCCATTGCGCCTGTAGCCGCAGAGATCATGGCAGGACGGCCACCAAAAAAGGCAATGGATACTGCAATGCAGAAAGAGGCATATAAACCGACTTGCGGATCGACACCGGCAATGGCAGAGAAGGCAATTGATTCAGGAATCAGGGCAAGTCCCACCACCAGACCTGCCAATACATCTGTGCGGATATTGGAAAACCATTCTTCTTTTTTCAGGCTAATCACGAAATATCATCTAAATTTGGAAAACCTGTGTATGTTAAACAGATAGAGATAAAAATCTACACAAGATTGACTTGCAAAAGCCCGGAATATCCTGAATATTGAATGAGTAACTGCCCTGAGGTGACAGTTACGCTTTTTTGCAATTTACAGGTTTGATCACTTGAAAGTTTGTCAGAAGCGATTTAAAACATTGAGAAGTGTATAACAAGGATCAGAAATGAAGCTTTACTATTCACCAGGTGCCTGCTCACTGGCAGCACATATTATTTTAAATGAAATTAATGTCGATTTTGATTTGGAACGTGTTGATTTAAAAACACATAAAACAGAAAAAGGTACGGATTATTACGAAGTTAATCCTAAAGGTTATGTACCAGCGTTAGAAATTAACCCTGGTCTGATCCTGACAGAAAATGTTGCAATTCTACCGTTTCTTGCTCAACACGATCCAAAACAAGATCTGATTCCGCCATCGGGCATGGGACGTGCCAAGGTACTTGAATGGCTAGGTTATCTGAATTCTGAACTACATGATGCCTATGCGGTGTTCTTCGGTGGCAAGTTATCCGACGATGAAAAGAAAAAAGCCTATGCAGAGGTTGATCGCCTATTAAGTTATATCGATAAAGCGATTGGTGAATCAGACAATGATTATCTGGTGGATGATAACTTTGGCCCTGCGGATGCTTATCTGTTTGTCTTGACCAACTGGTCGAACCAGATTGAGCATGATCTGAGTCCATATAAAAATATTATTCATATCCGTAATAAGGTGGCAGAACGTCAGTCTGTACAGATTGCCATGCGTGATGAAGGTCTGATTCCTTAATTACTGGAAAAATAAAGGACTCCATCGAGTCCTTTATTTTTGTTGATGAAAATTTATTTAAAGAAATAGCCGGTTTCCGGCGAGCTGGCATTGGCCATACGCTTGCGCGGCATACGGCCTGCAAGAAAAGCTTCTCGGCCTGCTTCAACTGCTTTTTTCATCGCAGATGCCATCAAGACCGGATTTTGTGCAGCTGCAATCGCCGTATTCATGAGTACACCATCACAACCCAGTTCCATCGCAATCGCGGCATCACTTGCTGTACCGACACCGGCATCGACCAGGACAGGAACTTTGGCATTTTCCTTGATGATTGACAGGGTGTGTGGATTCAGAATGCCCAGACCAGAACCAATCAGGCTACCCAATGGCATAATCGCAACACAGCCCATGCTTTCCAGCTCTTGCGCCACGATTGGATCATCCGAGGTATAAACCATGATCTCAAAGCCATCGTCAATCAAGGTACGAGCGGCTTTCAATGTTTCAGTCACGTTTGGATAAAGCGTTTTTTCATCACCTAAAACTTCAAGTTTGACCAGATTGTGGCCATCGAGCAACTCACGCGCCAGCATACAGGTGCGGACGGCACTATTGGCATCGAAGCAACCTGCAGTATTCGGCAAAATGGTATATTTTTCCGGAGGAATCACTGATAGCAGATTCGGCTGGTCAGGATCTTGGCCAATATTGACACGGCGAATAGCGACAGTGACAATCTCTGCACCACTGGTTTCAATGGCCTGCTGAGTTTCATTTAAATCTTTGTATTTGCCCGTGCCTACCAAAAGGCGTGACTGGAATTGGCGTGAACCAATCTGTAATAAATCTTGCATAATTGTCCCGAGTATTAGCCGCCACCGACCGCGTGAATAATTTCTATTTTGTCTGTATCGCAAATTGGCGTATCGCCCAATCTGCTTTTAGGAATAATCATTTCATTGACTTCAACTGCAAAACGCTTACCCTCAAGCGCCATACTCTGAATCAGTTCCAGCAGATTCTTGCAGTGAGTTTCCTGTTGTTCGCCATTGATGTAAATCATCATTCTAGCAACCCTCCATGATTAAGTGTTGTTCAAACTTATCTGGCGTATTTTAAAGCATTCCAGGCCAGAATTAACCATCCGGCAATCATTAAAGCCCCGCCGATGGGCGTAATAGCACCTAAACCGCGGGGTAATCCTAAGGCCATGATATACAGTGAGCCAGAAAACAGTAAAATGCCGACCTGAATCAGACCGAAGCTCCATTGAATGGGCAATGCAGGGATGACTTTCGCCAGTAAAGAAAGAATCAATAGTCCTAAGGCATGATAGAAAAAATAATCCGTTGCCGTTTGCCACCAGCCGAGCTGTGCTTCAGTCGCCCGCGCTTTTAAACCATGTGCACCAAAAGCACCGAGCATGACTGCAAGTGCCAAATTAAGTGCTGAAATCGCAATCCACATTTGAATTGATCTTCCTGATAAAGTTTGCGCTCAACCTTAGCATAAATTCAAAATGCGGACATAAAAAAGCCTTCATCAAAGAAGGCTTTTTCGAGGTAAATCAGTAACAGAATTTGGTGTTAATTGGATGACATCGCCACTTTAATTTTTTCCATGGCATTTTTTTCCAGCTGACGAATACGTTCCGCAGAAACATTATATTCGGCTGCAAGTTCGTGCAGGGTCGATTTCTCGTCATCTAGCCAGCGACGCTGCAAGATATTACGTGAACGATCATCGAGCTGATCCATGGCTTCATGCAGAGCAGAGGTACTTTGCTCCTCATAGTCTTCATTTTCAATCAGACGAGCCGGGTCATAACGGTTATCTTCAAGATATAATGCTGGTGCCACATGGGTTGAACCTTCATCGTCGTCATCGCTTGAAGCATCAAAAGCCGCATCATACGCCGTCAGACGGCCTTCCATTTCCAGTACTTGTTCTGGTGTGACATTTAAATCATTGGCAATAGACTGTGCTTCTGCGAGCGTCAACTTTTTCGATGATTTCTTCAGGCTGCGCAGATTAAAGAACAGTTTACGTTGCGCTTTAGTGGTGGCGATTTTCACAATACGCCAGTTACGGATCACATATTCGTGAATTTCCGCCTTGATCCAGTGCACGGCAAATGACACAAGACGTACGCCCATATTCGGGTCAAAACGTTTTACAGCTTTCATCAGGCCCAGGTTGCCTTCCTGAATCAGGTCACCTTGTGGCAAACCATAACCTGCATAACTACGCGCAATATGTACTACAAAACGCAAATGCGACATGACCAGCATTTTCGCTGCATCTAAATCTTGGTCATAATAATAGCGTTCAGCCAACTCTTTTTCTTGTTCGGCCGTTAAAATCGGAATCTGATTGACAGTGCTGATATAAGCACCGAGGTTGACACCTGGCGCCGATAATGACAGGGGCATTAACTGATTGCGGCTGTCACTCATGTGTTCTCCTTGAAGTGCGGGATAACCCTAAACTAGGTTTTATCTTAATCCAATCTCTCCGCAAATAATGGATATTTGGGTAGAGAAATGTAAAAAAGTATACGAAAGTGAAGATCAACAGTTTAATTGAAAATTTTTAAGATTCAATTAAGTAGTGAAACTCTGTATCAGAAATTTTTTTAGATTCAAGCTTGAGCTGATGCAGCTGACAATAGCGGCTGACATCTGTCTGGCTATGCGGATCAGATGATTTCAGCAGGAATGTTTTCTGATTTCCGGCCTTTAGTGCGCGCTTTAACATTAATAGCGGCATCGGGCACGGTTTTCCCATAGCGTCTATAAGGCTGAATTGCGCTGGATATTCGGACATTGCGGTTTTATTTAGATAGCAGAAAAGGCTATAAATAGTAGCAAATATGATGCCAGAACCAAACTGGTTTCAGAAAAAGAAGATCTAAATGACTTTATAAAGTCTTTTGACAATTTTCATGAAAAAAATAACTAAATCAAACAGAACATGCTAAAAAAAATCTATTAATTGTGATAAACCCATGTTAAGCTCGTTGCGTATTTGGGACTTTGAATAAACAAAGTGATTGTTTTTCACCCTATTACATAAATGGATGTAACCGGGATTTTGTTGATAGTTTTACAGAATGATTACAAGCTTAAAAATAATATTTTCAAACTTGTTTGCTCTGCTGTTTGCAACACCGGGTGGTCCTTCTTTTAGTTTCAATGAGGATTAACTTATGACAGCTGCTCGCGAACAAGGCGTAGTTAAGTGGTTTAACGATACTAAAGGCTTCGGCTTTATTCAACGTAATGGCGGCGATGACGTATTCGTTCATTTCCGTGCTATCCAAGGTGACGGTCACCGTTCACTTCGTGACGGCCAACGTGTTGAATTCAGTGTTGTTAAAGGCCAAAAAGGCTTTCAAGCTGAAGAAGTTCAACCATTAGACTAATCTTCGGATTAAGCTAAAAAGAAAACGCTCCAATATAACTTGGGGCGTTTTTTGTTTATACTATTCCTATCTTAGTGATTACCCAATTAGAGCACCGCTTTATGTCATCTGGTTTTGAAACCTTAAATTTACATCCCAATCTAAAAAAAGCGATTGATGCTTTAGGCTTTACCACCATGACGCCTATCCAGCAGAAGGTTTTGAAATTCACGCTGGCAGGACATGATGCAATTGGTCGTGCACAGACTGGTACAGGTAAAACTGCGGCCTTTTTAATTAGTATCATGAACGATCTGTTAAATAATCCGATTCAGGAACAACGTTATCGTGGTGAGCCGCGCGCGCTAATTCTGGCACCGACCCGTGAACTGGCATTGCAAATTGAAAGCGATGCACAGCACCTGGCGAAATATGCGGGTTTGCATGTGGTGACCTTGCTGGGTGGTGTGGATTTTGACAAGCAAAAGAACCAGCTTAATAAAGCGCCTGTCGATATTATGGTGGCTACACCAGGTCGTCTGATTGATTTTGTAGAACAAAAAGAAGTCTGGCTGGATCAGATTGAATTTTTAGTCATTGATGAAGCAGACCGTCTACTGGATATGGGTTTCATTCCATCGGTTAAACGGATTGTACGTTTCTCGCCGCGTAAAGAGCAGCGTCAGACTTTAATGTTCTCCGCAACATTTAGCTATGATGTGTTGAATCTTGCGCAGCAATGGCTGTTTGAACCGGTTACGGTTGAAATTGAGCCAGAAAAGAAAACCAATGCTGATGTCGAGCAACGGGTTTATATGGTGGCAAAATCAGATAAATATAAATTGTTGCAAGAAATTCTGCGTGATGAGCCGATTGAGAAAGTCATGATTTTTGCTAACCGTCGGGATCAGGTACGCAAACTTTATGATCATTTAAAACGGGATGGTTATAAGGTGGTGATGTTGTCTGGTGAAATCGCGCAAGATAAACGCACGAAAATGTTAGATCAATTTAAAAATGGTCAGCATAATATTATGATTGCGACGGATGTGGCAGGACGTGGTATTCATGTAGATAACGTATCCCATGTGGTGAACTTTACCTTGCCAGAACAGTCAGATGATTATGTACATCGTATTGGTCGTACAGGCCGTGCCGGTGCGCAAGGTGTAAGTATCAGTTTCTTGTCCGAAGATGATGCGTTCTATCTTCCGGAAATTGAAAAAGCCATTGGTCAAAAATTGCCTTTGACCCGTCTGGAAGGTTATTGTTAATCCAGACCATAGAAAAACCGCTCTTTAAGAGCGGTTTTTTATTGCGCTATGGTTTATTAGCTTATTTGGCCTGACAGCGGAATGTAAGAACCGTCTGATAATCATCATTCTGGTTTAAACCGGTATTGGTACCTGCGATATTCCCGAGAACGGTAGCTGCTGCCTGGATCATCTGACCTGTTTGTTCATCGACCACGCCTTTTAAAGCGCCGTTATAAGCTGTCTTTTCATCCACAATAATTGGGGTTGATCGAGAGCCACAGGCTTTATTGGCCGCAGTAATCGCATTGTTTTTCGAGGTCAGTTGATTTTTACCTAATCCGGTCACCTCATACTGGTTATTTTCCTTTTGCACTGCCAATGCAGTCGGGTTTGAGGCACAAGCAGTAAGCAGTAATGCAGAAATAGCTAATCCGCTGAAAGCGATTGTTTTTTTCATCATAAAATCTCAAGTAAATACGATGCTGAATATTTCAACACAGCAAGCAGCGCAGATTTTGTAGCTGTTGTATAGGTTTGGCAATTTTTGGTATAGCTCTATGTGACTTAGGTGAAAAATAGAGCAGTACGGGCTTGAAAAACCAAGCAAGTTTATTTTTAAGTGTTGATGAGCGTGCTGAATCGCTATGAAGTTTCTAGCGTATTTTTCTTTGAATATGCTAATCTTGAGTATAGTTTTTAAGTGTAGATATACAAGGCAATGACGGAATCTGCGATTGACATCGTTCATCAAAATATTCACCAACGACAATCGATTGGTCATCTGCTGGCACCGGCACCGAATGCAGAACAACTGGAAAAAGCCTTTCAGGCGGCATTAACTGCACCCGATCATCATCGGCTCAAGCCGACCACATTTGTGGTGGTTCCAGATAATCAGCGTGAAGCTTTTGGAGAGTTGCTGTCGCAGGCGCTCGTCGATTTGGGTGAAACTGAAACAGCGCAGATTGAGCGTGTTAAAAATCATCCATTTCGTGCGCCTTTATTGGTACTTGCCTTAACGCGTTTGCAGGATCATCCTAAAGTTCCTCATTTTGAGCAAATCCTTAGTTCAGGCGCAGCCATTCAAAATTTTCTGTTGTCACTTCAGGTTCAGGGTTTCTCGACCATGTGGCGCAGTGGGGCTGTAGTCGAGTCTGGTCTGTTTAAGCAGGCATTGGGAATTTCAAAAGATGATCTGGTTTCGGGGATTATTTATATTGGCACTGCAGCAAAAGCAATTCCAGCACGCGCAGAGGTTCGAACCAGTGATTTTGTAAGTTATTGGAACCAGAACAGCTAGTTGGCACGGTATAACAGGATATTAAAAAATAAGATGTCAGAATTAAATTTCTCAAAACTGGTAGAACCGGTTGCAGTTGATCATAAGACAGCTTTAAGAGTCACAGTATTGGGTGGGGGCAGTTTTGGTACTGCAATGGCCAATACTGCAGTGCGTAATGGTTGCAATACCATGATCTGGATTCGTGACGAAGCAGTTGCGGCAGATATTAATGCCACGCATATTAATAAACGCTATTTGCCAGATTTTAAGTTAGAAGAAAATCTGCTGGCGGTGTCAGACCTGGAACAGGCTGTGCGTGATCGAGATATTATTTTAGTCGCTATTCCGAGTCATTCTTTCCGGGATGTCTTGCAGCAAATCAAACCTTTTATCACGTCGCAAGCCGTGATCTCGCTGACCAAGGGTATTGAAGCCAAAACCTTTAGTTTCATGAGCGATATTATTCGCGAAGTGTTGCCTGAAGTGCCTTATGGTGTGTTATCAGGACCGAACTTGGCCAAGGAAATTGTGGCAGGACAGCCGGCAGGAACCGTGATTGCCAGCCAATCTGAGCTGGTGCGTTATGCGGTACAACAAGCCTTACATAGCGCCTTGTTCCGCGTATTCGCTAGTGATGATGTGCATGGCGTAGAGCTCGGGGGCGCATTAAAAAATATCTATGCTGTCGCGATGGGCATGGCTGCTGCGTATAACGTGGGTGAAAATACCAAGAGTATGATCCTGACCCGTGCTTTGGCCGAAATGAGCCGTTTTGCAGTAAAACTCGGTGCTAATCCGCTGACTTTCCTTGGGCTTTCAGGTGTGGGTGATTTGTTCGCTACCTGTAGCAGCCCTCTTAGCCGTAATTATCAGGTGGGTTATGCGCTTGGTAAAGGTAAAACCTTGGAGCAAGCAACGACTGAGTTGGGGCAAACGGCAGAAGGGATTAATACCATTGTACAGGTCAAGGCACGTTCGGAAGAGCTCGATGTGTATATGCCGATTACCTCGGCCTTGTATGATGTGATTTTTGAAGGTGCGCCGCCACTCAATATTGCATTGTCATTGATGAAAAACGGTCATCGCAGTGATGTTGAATTTGTCTTGCCACATCATCAAGTCTGATCTATAACACAGGGACTGTCTGCGAATTGTCATATTCGCTGCTTATCATGCAGGCAAAAGAATATAAGGAAATCAAATGCAACTGACTTTAGTTCGACATGGCGAGGCCGCACCACCGGTCAATGGTAATGACACCAAGCGACCTTTAACGGAGCGTGGTCATCAACAGGCTGAGCAAACTGCGCAGTTCTTAAAGGATCTGATTAAGCCTGAAGTCTTTGTGGTCAGTCCGTTATTGCGAGCGCAGGAAACTCTGGCACATTTGCAGCAGTATTTTAAAGATGTGCCGGTGGTGATCTGTAATACGATCAAACCGGATGATGATGCCAAAGTCGCAGTGGAATGGTTATCGCAACTGCCTTATGAGTCGATTGTAGTGGTGTGTCATATGAATGTGGTGGCCCATATGTCTTCCATTCTGCTGGCTGAATCTTTTCATCCCTATGCATTGGCAGAAGCACGCATTTATGATCAGGCGGTGATTGCCCAGGGCTTATCCACACAGATTAAAAGTTTTATTCCTACACTATAAAAAATTAATTAAAACGGCAGAACACAATCGATGTTGTATTTATGGATGCCTGAAGCCAATGGGGTTTGGCAATGGTCAACTGGGGAATTCTGGAACACTGCAGCCACACTTGAGCAGCTGATTCAGGATATACAGGCTCATCATGGCGAAGAGGCGGTGGTGTTTTTTCCGAGCCGTCATGTGCAAATTTTGCAGCAGACCTTGCCCAAGAGCCAATATAAGAAAATGGGCAATGATGGCATTAAATATTTGCTTGAAGAATACGTGGTGCTGCCGGTAGATGCTATGAAAGTGCTACATCATTTTCAGCAGCCGGATCAGATCAGCATTATGGGGGTTGCGAATTCTACGCTTGAGACCTTGCAACATGCTTTAAGCCTGATCCCAGTCAAGCTGGCAGCTTTGTTACCGGACTTTTTGGTGCTGCCTGTTCCTGATGCCAATCAGCGTGTGATTGCGCAAATCGGTGGACGTTTGCTGGTGCGCGAGTCGGAATATATCGGCCAGTCGCTGGATGATCTAAGCCTTTATCTGGATTATCAGCCCAAGGATCTCAGCTATAAGGTGAGCAATCTGAATCAGGAGCAGTTGCGTAGTCTTGAAGCACTGGTCACTCAGGAGCAACTGGAGTCTTTCCAATATGGAATTCCTGTACTAAAAAAACCGAAACAGCATCCGTTTAATGTCTTGCCTAAAGCAAAATCCAATGGCGCTATTTCCGGCTACTGGAAAGCCTGCGCGGCGGTTTTTCTGGGTATTTTAGTATTGCAGTTTAGTTATGATGCTGTGCGCTGGTATCAATATAAGAAAGTGGCGAATCAGACCGCCGCGCAAGCCATCGACCAGTTTAAATACTGGTTTGGACAAAATTATCCGGTCACTGAGCAGAATATCAAAAGTCAGTTTGAAGGGCAGTTGCGTCAAAGCCAGATTGCAGATACGCATGCATTGCAGCTGATTAGTCGGGTGGGGCCAGTCTTGATGCAAAATCAGATTGTGGCACAACGGGTGAATTATGATGCTTCTGTGTTAAGTATGGAGCTTAAAGCCAATTCATCAGAAACGTTAAATGCACTGACCACACAATTAAGCCAGCAAGGCTTTAAGGTGGAGCTGGGGAATATTCAGGCCAGCGGAACAGCTGCGATCGGACTGGTGAGGATTCAATAATGAAAGGCATTGAAGCGCTACAAAATCGTATGGATCAGTCTTTTGAAAAACTGAGTGATTATCTGGACAGCTTGTCGGTACGTGAACGGGTAATGGTGATTTTTACCACTGTTTTTGTGATTGTGGCGGCAGTCGGTTCTGCACTCTGGTATATGCATCAGGCGGCAGATACCCAGCAAAAACGCTTAAATCAGCTGAAAGATACCATTGTTTGGATGCAAAGTAATGCAGTAACCATGAAACCGGCTGGGGACACCCAACTGGATGCAGCGGAGAAAGTACAGCGAGTCGCACAGCAGCAAGGATTGTCGGTGGCTTCCCAGCAAATGGAAGGAAAAATTCAATTGGCGGTCATGCATGAAAATTATGCAGTACTGGCAAATTTCCTGACTCAGCTGGCACAAATGGGGCTAAGTATCGAGAAAATGGAACTAAATAATGAGGCGGGACAGATTAAATTAACGGCGACCATACAATAAACGGTAAAAATAAAGATTTGCAAAGCATGGTTTTTAAGTCAGCCTATGCCTATAATATGCCGACTTAAAAAGCAGTAGACTTTTCTGGATATGTTGTATTCTCTAGCCCGCCCTTTGTTGTTTTCTTTAGCACCAGAGCGTGCACATGAGCTGACATTATCACTATTGAAATCATCCCATAAAATGGGCTTGATGCGTCAAAACGTTGCTGCGAAACCTGTGACCTGTATGGGAATCGAATTTCCCAATCCGGTAGGTCTTGCGGCAGGTTTGGACAAAAATGGTGCCTATATTGACGCCCTTGCCGGTCAAGGTTTTGGTTTTATTGAAATTGGTACCATTACCCCGCGACCGCAAGCCGGCAATCCTCATCCGCGTTTATTCCGTTTACCACAGGCCAAAGCCATTATTAACCGTATGGGCTTTAATAATGATGGCGTGGATCAGCTGGTTGAAAATGTCAAAGCTGCCAAATTTAAAGGCATTCTCGGTATTAATATCGGTAAAAACGCTGATACTCCGGTAGAAAAAGCAGTAGATGATTACCTCATCTGTTTAGAAAAAGTCTATAATTATGCTTCTTATATTACCGTCAATATTTCTTCTCCCAATACCAAAAACCTGCGCAGCCTGCAAAGTGGTGATGCACTCACCGAACTGCTGGAAACATTGAAGAAGCGTCAGCTTGAATTGGCTCAGGAATACCAGCATTATGTACCTTTGGTACTGAAAGTGGCGCCTGATCTGGATAACAGCGATATTGCCTTTATTGCCAAACAGTTATTGCAATTCAAGATCGATGGTCTGATCGTGACCAATACCACACTGTCACGTGAAGGGGTAGAGGGTCTGGAGCATGCAGAGGAAGCGGGCGGTTTGTCTGGCGCGCCAGTATTTGAGAAAAGTACCGCATGTCTGGCTGCATTTGCTGCGGTATTAAAAGGACAAATTCCATTGATTGGTGTGGGTGGTATTCTTTCAGGTGCAGATGCTGTTGCCAAGAAACAGGCAGGCGCCAGCCTTGTACAGGTTTATAGTGGCCTCATCTATACTGGACCTAAACTTGTAAAAGATTGTGTAGACGCACTTTAAATCCTATGAATGTCATTGATATCTTTCTACTGATTATCTTGCTCATTGGAGGGCTCAACGGTTTGCGTCAAGGATTTATTAAAGCCTTTGCGAACTTAGTGGGATGGATCTTTGCCCTGATTGTTGCGGCAAAATATTCAACGCTACTTGCGCCGTCTATGGTTGCTCTGAGTACAGATCCAGTTGTACAAAAGATTGCGGCCTTCGCCTTTATCGTCCTGCTGATTGTAGTTCTGACCTGGATCGTTACTGCACTGTTGAACCGTATTTTAAAGAGTCTTAAACTGGGTCCTCTCAACCGTCTGGCTGGTGGTGTCTTTGGTAGCCTGAAAGGTTTGCTGATTGTTCTGATTACCATGCAGGGGATTGGTCCGTGGGTAGAAAGCTCGCCGCACTGGAAACAGTCCAAGTTTATTCAAGCCTTATTGCCTTATGCGCCTTGGGCGACTCAAATGTCGAAAGAAGCCGCGAATGGCGCACTACAACATATCAAGCCTGAAGGGGCATCGAAACCTTCAGCTTCATCATCTGAAACATCGTCCAAGTCTGGAGTTGCAGATGAGTCTACAAATAATCCTTTTTATTAATCCTAGCTTGTCTGCGAGGTTGCTATGTGTGGAGTAGTTGGTATAGCTGGTAAATCACCCGTTAACCAAATGTTGTTTGATGCATTAACGATGTTACAACATCGTGGACAAGATGCAGCTGGGATCGTGACATGTGATGAAGGACGTTTATTCCTGCGCAAAGACAATGGTATGGTGCGTGATGTATTCCATACCCGTCATATGCGTGCTTTGAAAGGAAATTACGGTATTGGTCATGTGCGTTATCCAACAGCCGGTTCATCGAGCAGTGCTGAAGCACAGCCGTTTTATGTGAACTCGCCGTACGGGATTACCTTGGCACATAATGGTAACCTGACCAATGCTGAAGAAATTCATGATGACCTGTTCAAAACTGACTTGCGTCATATGAACACTGATTCTGATTCAGAAGTCCTGTTAAACGTGTTTGCGCATGAACTGCAAAAACATGGCAAACTGGTGCCAACGTCGGAAGATATTTTCCATGCGGTAACACGTGTGCATGAGCGTTGCAAAGGTGCTTATGGCGTGGTGGCGATGATTACCGGTCAGGGTCTGGTGGGCTTCCGTGATCCAAATGGTATTCGTCCATTGATCTACGGTTCACGTGAAACTGAACAGGGTATGGAATATATTATTGCTTCTGAATCTGTTGCGATTACTGCGCTGGGCTTTAAAGTTGAGCGTGATATTCTGCCAGGTGAAGCGGTATTTATTGATTTAGAAGGTAATTTCTTTACCAAGCAATGTGCCGTAAATGCCGAATATCGTCCTTGTATTTTTGAATACGTTTATTTTGCCCGTCCAGATGCCATTATTGATGGAATCTCGGTGTATAAAGCACGTTTAAAAATGGGTGAGAAACTGGCGCAAAAAATTCTGCGTGAGTGGGGTGAAGAGCATGATATTGATGTGGTGATTCCGATTCCGGATACTTCACGTACTTCAGCGCTAGAACTTGCCAATATGCTGGGTGTGAAATTCCGTGAAGGTTTCATGAAAAACCGCTATATCGGCCGTACCTTTATTATGCCGGGACAGCAGCTGCGTAAAAAATCGGTACGTCAGAAACTCAACCCGGTTGAGCTTGAGTTTAAAGGTAAAAACGTACTGTTGGTGGATGACTCGATTGTCCGTGGTACGACCTGTAATGAAATTATCCAGATGGCTCGTGATTCTGGCGCGAAAAAAGTATTCTTTGCGTCTGCAGCACCGATGGTGAAATATCCAAACGTTTACGGTATTGATATGCCGGCGAAATCTGAGCTGATTGCATCGGGACGTAGCGTAGAAGAAATCCGTGAAATTATTGGTGCTGACCGTCTGATTTTCCAGGATCTGGAAGATTTGAAAGATGCGGTAAGAACCACCAAAGTACCGGATGTCAAAGACTTTGATTGTTCAGTCTTTGATGGCATCTATGTTTCGGGCGGTATTGATGCGCAATATCTGGATGATCTTCAGCAAAAACGTAGTGACAGTGCCATGAAAGAAAGCAATTATATTGATGTCAATATTGATGCAGCTTCAGTGGATTTGACTGGCGTACGCGAAGTCTAAGTAGTTAAAATCATCATGAAAAAGCGGGAATTTCCCGCTTTTTTGTTTTATGATGAGCCCATTGAAAATCATCATTTTAGGATTCTGCATTGCGAAACGTAGGATACGATTTTATAAAAAACAAAAATATAGTACTGCCTGTAAGTTTTTGCCTGATTGCAATTCTGTTGACTATTTTTATTATTAATACCGTTGTTGGTCTCTTTGTTTTTTATACTGATCCTAGCCAGTCAATCTTCTGGCATGCGCTGAGTCCTTACCTGATTGCTTTGTTGTTATGTGCCATGATGATCTCGGTCATCTACGAGTTTTATATTTTTCGGAATGGTGGTTATTCACTGGCGAAGCAGTTGGGTGCGCGTCGGTTGAGTCCGATGGACAGTATTCCAGAAGAAAGTGCTGCACTGCACATTAACCAGCAACTGGCAGAGACTTTTCTGATTGAAGTTCCGGCGGTGTATGTGCTGCCCGATGAAGTTGGTGTTAATGCACTGACGGCGGGATTTAGTCCGCGGGATACCGCGATTATTCTGACTTGGGGTGCGATACAAACACTCGATAAAGTCGAGCTGTATGGCTTACTCAGCCATGAATTCAATAAAATCCTCTCTGGTGAGGCTGCGGAAAATACCCGTTTGAAAATTCTGTATAGCAGTTTAACTACGTTTAGTCAGTGTGGCAGTAAGATTGCCAAGTCTGGTTTTTATCGAGCGGGTAGTCCGCGTGAAAACAAGTTCGAAACCTTCTATGTGGCAGTTGGTGCGGTGATCTGGCTGATTGGTAGTTTGGGCGTTTTGATTTCCCGTTTTATTAAATATATTTCGTTGGGTGGTCGAACCTATAAAAATGATCAGAAAACTCGTCGCCTGATTCAAAATGATGCCAATATCCAGACTTTACTCAGAATCCATGTGCATCATTCCGGATCCCAGATTTATAGTGAATATGCTGAATCCATTTCACATATGTGCTTTGCCAATTCTTTGAGCCCGCAAAACTGGCTGAATATTCATCCCAATATCAATCAGCGGATTTATGAATTAAATCCTGCCTTGATTCAGGACTTACAGCTTGAGAATCTGAAAAAACTCAAAAATCAGCCTTTGTTTAGTTTGTTCCGTTCTTTGGAAGAAGTGGTGCCTGAAACTGCAATGAGCTGGAGTTCGCCACAGCCTTTGCCATTATTACGGCTGTCTCCGATCAGTTTTGCGATTAAAGATGCGATCAAGCCGCTGAATCCGGAACTTCGGCTCAAGATGCCACGTCCGGAACTGATTGAGCGTGCATTACAAACGGCAACCGGCTCTCGTGAAGTGATGGTCGCCATTTTAATGATTCGTCAATATCGTGAATTTATTCCGACTGAGGCTGAAGTTAGTCGTGCAATTGTAGATTCATTGCTCAATCTCGATGGGCGTGTGCATATTTCGATTTTCCAGCAAGCCTGCAAGAATATCGGCGGCATGCCGACAACTGTCGCACGGCAGTTTTTGATGAAGCTGGCACGGATTATTCAGGAAGATGGCGAAATTGGCCTGCTGGATGCGTTATTACTGGAATGTGTGAAATATGAGTTAAATCTGCTTCCTGCACATACTCCTACAGCACTCGAAGAAGTCAAGCCACAGATTGTGCGTTTGATTGACGCCTTGCTGCATGTACAGCAGATTAATAGCGGCAACCAGCTTGAGGTGCGGGAGCGGATTTTAAACCGGATTCTGACCGCTCAGGAACTGGACTTATACAATGAAATTTCTGATGAGCCGATTGATCTTGCAGAAATTCTGAATGATATTGCGGGGCTGTTATTACGTGATCGTCTCAGTATTTTAGGTATTGCAGAAGCCTGTTTGTGGAGTGATCGTATCGTGACACAGGATGAGTTGGACGTGATGGAGCTGTTGTATTGGCGCTTGGGTTTTGAGGCAGAACAGGTCGTTCAGCAAATGTTAAAGAAGAACAGTTTAACCATTCTGTAGAAAATAAATGACAACGCGCAGCTTTAGCCGGAATCTGTTATAACAGCAGAAATGGTTTGATGGTGTATTAAAAGCACGGTTTTTAGCAGACAGCTAAACTTTGTACTAGAATCCATCAGGATAAAAAAGAAAAGCTGAAAAAGTTCGGCAAAGCACAGGCAATCCGGCTAAAATGTTCAGCCTGAAATTGGTGATGATGAAAAGATGATTGGGCATCAGCGTGACATACTGGCAACATTAGGAATCGATCTCTGGATTCCTAGGGACAGCGCATGTCAGCCGCACCAGGTTTCGATCTGGCGTGATCAGGCTGCACCTGAATTTCACACCGATATCGTCTTACCACAGCCTGCTTCCGTAGAGGCGTTGGCTGATCTACCGATTCCTGAGCCAGAGCCAATTGTTACGCTTAAGGTTGATACACCAGCTGCGGCACCGACTCACATTGCAACTGTTCAGGAAGAGCGTGAAATCGTACAAATCCCGCCATTCAGTTTGCAGGCTTTAAGTCTGGCACATTGCAGTATCGTGATTGATGCAACTGCAATGACCGAAGACACCCAGAATTTATGGGGCAATATCCAGCGTGCAGTCCCAGGTGAGTTTCATGAGCTGAACTGGCCATTTCCCTGGGCCAATGTTCAGGATGGACGTGGTGTAGAATCCTATATTCAGGGTTTTCTGGATGGAATGAGTGCAGAGAAAAATATTATTTTCCTCGGGCCTGTAGCGCATATATCAAATACGAAAATGATCCAGTTGGCATCTTTACAAGAAATGCTGGATCAGCCGATTCTAAAAAAACGTTTATGGCAGTTTATGCAAAATAGGACTGCCAGTCTGGAATAATCTTGCTGTGGAATAAAAATAGATGAAACAAAAAGTGGTTGTATTTAGTCAAATTGATACTGATATTCAAAACAAGCTGGAACAAAATTATCAGGTTAGTTATATACAACCGAAGCTAGGCGATGTGAATCAACAGCTTTTGCAGCAGGTTCAGGATGCTGATGGCATGATTGGCGCAGGGCGCTTGTTGAATCGCGATAATCTGGCCAGTGCCACCCGGTTAAAAATTATCTCCAGTGTCAGTGTCGGTTATGACAACTATGAACTGGATTATTTAAATGAAAAGAAAATTTATCTCAGTCATACGCCGCATGTACTGACTGAAACCACTGCTGACCTGGCTTTCACTTTACTGATGTCAGCAGCACGCAAAGTGGCTTACCTGGATCAATGGACCAAGCAGGGACAATGGCAGCGTACCGTGGGCGAAGCACAATTTGGTATGGATATTTTTGGAAAAACCCTCGGAATTATTGGTCTCGGTCATATTGGGGCGGCAATCGCACGTCGTGGTTTTTACGGTTTTAATATGAATATTCTGTATCATAATCGCCGGGAAAAACCAGAACTCGCTCAAGGGGTGAATGCGCAATATTGCCAGCTTGATGAACTGTTACAGCGTTCTGACTTTGTGGTTGTTGCAGTAGATTTGAATGCGGATTCCAAGGCGCTGATTGCAGCAGCAGAATTGGCGAAAATGCAACCTCATGCGGTATTGGTCAATATTTCACGTGGTTCGGTCATTGATGAGCAGGCATTAATTGAAGCTTTAAAAACCAAGCAGATTTTTGCTGCCGGTCTGGATGTATATCAGAAAGAGCCGTTAAAAGAATCGGAATTATTCCAGTTGGATAATGTGGTTACATTGCCACATGTGGGTTCGGCCACTGCAGCCACCCGTAAAAAAATGGCAGAACTGGCTTATCAGAATCTTGTTGATGCCTTGGAAGGACGAGTGCCCCGTTATGTGGTCAATCCGGAATTTTAAAATGCATCTGATTCGTCGTTTAAATGGTATTAAAAAATAACATTTTCTTGCGTCTCTGCTCATTGTTCAATGCTATATTCAAGATAAATTAGATCGGCAGGATTAGAGATTTTTCATTGAAACGATTGGCGCTGGCGTGTGGCTTAAGTCTGTATATGGTAGCAGGGCACGGCTCTAACCATGATTTTAATCAAGTAAATGTACAATTTTCTGTGCCTGATATTGGTACAGGCGTCGGCTTACTCGATCAACAAAAAGAAAAAATGATCGGTGAAAAAGTCTATCGTGAAGTGCATAAACAAATGCCGGTCCTGCAAAATCCATGGCTTGAAGATCAGCTGCTTTCAGTATTTTCTCATATCCTGAGTCAGACTCAATTGCAACAGCCGATCGGTTTGCTGGTTATTAATGACCCGCAAATTAATGCCTTTGCTGTACCAGGTGGTCTTTTTGCACTTAATGCTGGTCTGATTAATTCAGCCCGAAACATGGATGAAGTGGCAGGAGTGATGGCACATGAAATTGCACATGTCACACAACGTCATTACAGTCGCTCTCAGGATGCCTTTAAAGGGCAAGGTTTACTGGCGCTAGCTGGAATTCTCGTCGGTGCTTTGGTCGCTTCTCAGGCAGATGGTGATGTCGGCACAGCGGTCATGATGGGTTCACAGGCAGCACTTCTGGATAAACAGCTCACTTATAGTCGTAATCAGGAACGTGAGGCAGACCGGATTGGTATGCAATATATGTATCGTTCCGGCTATAACCCGCATAGTATGGCAGATTTCTTTGAGGTCATGCATCGCTCGACCAGCCGCTTAAGCTTTCTGCCGGATTTCTGGTTCACTCATCCACTCACCACCGAGCGTATGAGTGAAGCACGTTTACGTGCCAACCAGCTTCCTGCGGTGAAACGCAGTCTCAATGACCAAGACTTTGACATTATCAAGTGGTATAGCAGGGTATTGTCTGGTCAGACCAATGCAGAGCAGCTTATCCTGATGGACCAGCAAAATAATTTTGCAGGCCAGCTTGCCTTAACTGCCTATCGAATACAGCAAAGTGATTTCCAGGCCGCGCAGGCCACTTTAGATCGAGCAAAAAAGCATAACCAGATGCATCCTTTACAGGTTTTATTCCAGACTGATATTTATTTAGCTCAGAACCAGCTTGATGCAGCTTTGGAAAGTGTAGCGTCAGCAGCGCGGATCATGCCGGAAAATCGAGCGCTCAATTATAAATATGCAGAAGTGCTGATTCGCGCCAAGCAACCCGATAAAGCAAAAGTTTTAGTGCAGCGATTTCTAAATGCCAATTCACGGGATGTCAGTGGCTGGCGACTAATGCAACTGGCTGCCAATGCAGAGCCAGATTCGCCGATTAAGGCTGCTAATGTGCTGCGCTATCGTGCAGAAGTAGAATATTGGTCAGGATATGAAGAAACTGCCATCAAATCATTATTACATGCCCAGCGTAGCGTAAAGAATAATCAATCTTTATCGTCCACCATTCGCCAGCGTCTGAAACAGATGCAGCAGGCACATCAATACAAGATTTAAGGTTGCACTGGGTTTTAAGTTTTTGTATCAGGATGATATAGCAAGAATATATTCAATCAGGCTACAATATTTTTGAAAGATCAGCGTGAATCAAACTGAAGCATAATATGAAAAAAATACTATTGGGCGTGTGTCTACTGGGATGGAGTTATGGGGTTTTTGCTGCGAGTGCAGTTGAATATGTAGAAGCAATAGAACGAATTAATGCGGATTATAAAAAGGAATCGCGTCAGTTTTTAAGTGGTTTAAATCCGCAGCAACAGGGATTTAGTCCTGAGCAGAATGCAAAATTTTGTGGAATTGTAGGACGTTATGTTGATCGTTTATATCAGGCCGCTGACCAGAATCGTCCTTATCTGGATCGTCAGTTTCAAAATATGAGTAAACAGGATGTAATTGTAGAAGTGAAATCGTCGAAAGAGATGCAATTACTTAAGCGTTATCAGGTCGATTGTAATTTGCAATAAGAATACGTCAGGAACTGTCTTTGATTAAAGGCAGTTCAACGTTAAAGAGGAAATGCTAGAAAGTAGGGATTAAGCAAGTTGCGCTTTGATTTTGGCGGAAACTTGTGCAGGATCGGCGCGCCCGGCTATGAGCGGACGCAGAGAATTCATCACCTTACCCATATCTTTCATGCTAGTAGCTTGTTGCGCTGCAATAGCTTGCGCAATCATGGAATCAAGTTCTTCCTCAGTCATAGCTTCTGGTAGAAACTGAGACAAAATCTCAATTTCGGCTTGTTCCTTACTAGCTAAATCATCTCGGCCAGCGCCTGCAAAGGCTTTAACCGATTCTTTACGTTGTTTAATTTGTTTTTCAATGACCGCAAGAACCTGAGCGTCGTCAAGTTCTTTGCGCTCATCGACTTCGATTTGCTTAATTGCTGCCTGTAGACTACGAATGACCGTCAGCTTGGACATTTCTTTGGCACGCATTGTTGCTTTCAAAACATCCGTGATTTGGTCTTTTAAAGTCGTCATTATTTATTCCAGGCAATCAATCACAAATTAATCTTAGTAAAGGCGAGTTGTACGTACTGATTCACGCGCCAATTTCTTTTGGTAGCGTTTAACAGCAGCAGCTTTTTTGCGCTTACGTTCTTGAGTTGGTTTCTCGTAGAATTCACGCTTACGTACGTCAGCAAGAACACCCGCTTTTTCGCATGAACGTTTGAAACGACGGATAGCTACGTCTACTGGTTCGCCTTCTTTCAATTTAACTTGTGGCATGAAGAATCCTCATATCAGTTAGGGTAAGATCTCGGGCTGAATTGCCCTCAATCACAAGTGAAGGTCAGTATTTTACTCATTTACATCTCATACCACAAGTCTATAATAGTTGCTGCAATAGAATTGATACAGGTTATAGGCAGTTTAATGATCGTTTTAGGCTTGGAAACGTCGTGTGATGAAACAGGACTTGCGCTGTATGACAGCGAGTTGGGTTTGCGCGGACAGGTGCTTTATAGCCAGATTAAACTGCATGCAGAATATGGCGGTGTAGTTCCAGAGCTGGCGTCACGTGATCATGTGCGTAAACTGATTCCACTCATCAATGAGCTGCTTGAACAGAGCGGCGTGAAAAAATCAGAAATTGATGCAGTCGCATATACCCGTGGCCCGGGTCTGATGGGCGCACTCATGACCGGTGCATTGTTTGGTCGTACTTTGGCCTTTGCGCTGAATAAACCCGCAATTGGTGTGCATCATATGGAAGGTCATATGCTGGCACCTTTATTGTCAGAAACTCCGCCTGAGTTTCCATTTGTTGCATTATTGGTATCGGGTGGACATTCTCAGCTCATGGCTGCTTATGGCATTGGCCAGTATGAACTCTTGGGTGAATCCATTGATGATGCGGCAGGCGAAGCATTTGATAAAGTCGCGAAGATGATGGGTCTGCCGTATCCAGGTGGTCCAAATATCTCCAAACTGGCGGAGCAGGGTGACCCGAATGCCTTTGCATTCCCGCGTCCAATGCTGCATCAAGGCCTAGAATTTTCATTCAGTGGTTTAAAAACAGCTGTTTCTGTACAGATGAAAAAACTTGGTGATGAAAATCGTGATGCCGATATCGCTGCCAGTTTTCAGGAAGCCATTGTTGATACTTTGGTGAAAAAGTCGGTAAAAGCACTGAAGCAAACTGGGCTTAAACGTCTGGTGATTGCGGGCGGTGTTAGTGCCAACAAGCGTTTACGTGAGCGTTTAGAAGCAGATTTAGCCAAGATTCGTGCATCTGTTTATTATGCTGAACCTGCACTCTGTACAGACAATGGTGCCATGATTGCTTTTGCGGGCTATCAGCGTCTCAAAGCAGGACAGCATGATGGCTTGGCTGTGACGACAACTCCACGTTGGCCAATGACGGAACTGACTAATCCGACTGAGGCATAGATTTCAGGCTTGAAGAAAAGAGGCTTAGGCCTCTTTTTTATTGTGAATTTTTAAATGAAAACTTATAGCAACGGTATGTTGTAAATATATAGTTTTATAGCTGTATTTAGAACTCTTATATTCTATTGAAACTGGAAAAATAGTTTAATAGCTTAAGTTGATATCATGCATATTTTTACAGGTTTGCAGCAGAGGCAATCTCGAATGGAAAATATAAATTTCAAAAGTTTTCAGGATGCTGGAGAGGCAGTATTAAAGTTTCTGCATCAGCATTTTGGCTTTAATTTATGGATGATCACCCGGGTAGAAGGCCAAGACTGGATTGTGCTGCAAAGTGAAGATCATGGTTATGATATACGACCCGGTCAAGTGTTTCAGTGGGCTGATTCTTTTTGTTCTCATATGGTCGCAGGTAAGGCCCCGAGAATTGCCCCCCGCTCTGAAGAAATTCCTTTATACGCCACAGCGCCGATTAATCAGCAGGTCTGTATAAAATCTTATATTGGTCAGCCACTCCTTAAAGAAGATGGCAGTTTGTTTGGAACGCTCTGTGCGATTGATCCAGAAACCAAATCAGAAGCTATTGTGCAAGATATACAACTGGTCGAGTTGTTGGGACAATTACTCAGTTCGATCTTGCAGGCAGAATTACGTCAGAGTGAGCAGATGAGACAGCATGAATTATTGCAGGAAGAAGCCAGTAAAGATGAATTGACCGGGCTATATAATCGTCGCGCTTGGGAAAAACTGCTGCGAGCAGAAGAAGAGCGTTGCAAGCAATATGGTCATCCCGCCGCTGTATTATTTATTGACCTGAATGACCTAAAAAAAGTGAATGATAATTTAGGTCATGATGAAGGTGACAAACTGATTCAAAATGCAGCGCAAATATTACGAGATAATGTACGGATCAATGATATTGTTGCTCGTTTGGGTGGTGATGAGTTTGTGATTCTTAGCGTGGAAAATGATGAAACGGGTACTGAAAGTTTAGTGGATCGTTTAATTAATGCCTTTGCAGCAGCAAACATTGGCGCAGCGATTGGTATGGCGATGCGTCATCCTGGTCATGGTTTATTTGCAGCGCTCGCACAAGCGGATCAGAACATGTTTGAATATAAGCGTCGGAAAAAATTCAGTGAATCCGTGACCAATCTAAAATAATCGACGCTTTAAATCTTCTGTAAATAATTAAGTATTTCATATCATGAAAATGATCATTTTATATGCTCTAAAGTCATCCTATCTTTCAATATTCTCTTTCATGGCTCTGTATAAAAGTTGAACATGATTCTCCATAAAAAGAAAATTCAATCCATCTTTAACTTAACAATTACAAATTTTATAAGCTTTGTTGCAAAGTAAATTGATTTAATTAAATGCGCTTTAATTGTATTGAAAAGTGACACTGGTAAGGAACAAGATTCACATAAGCACTTCATTTCTTATGATAATTGTTGTTTGAAATATACATTAAAATTACAGAACCAAAAATTTCTTTGTTTAAAGATAAAGCGATATCGAAGGATAAAGCTGGCTGCCAAGAAAAAATATCACCGGCAGAAATAGCATTTGAGCTGTTCAGTTTCGAGAAGGCCAATCTTTAGTGATCACCAAATAAAAATGCAAAGAAATTTTAGGGAATAAATTTTATGAAAAAGCAGATTTCTATCTTTGGACTTGCTCTTGTTTCGGGTTTAATGAGTGCCTGTGGCGGTGGTGGGGGAAGTAGCTCAGACAGTCCTACTGTCACTACACCTCCAAATGTTCCTACGGAAAGTATTTCCCCTGAGCTTTCAGAGGAGTTTGTCCCGTTTGAAGATCAGGATATTGTAAAGAAAATTCGCGATAAAATTTCCGGAAATACCAGTAATGATACCGACTATAATGTTGCTCTAGGTCACATGATTGGAGAAGTATTCGCAGATTATCCTTATGGGCGTACTGCACGTATTATCAAAATTTATAATTTGGGCATCAATAGTATTAAATATCCAAATCTGATCTGTTCGGAAGTCAATACCACTGGTTCGGTCAAAACCCTGAAATTAAAAATAGATAAAGATAACTGTATTATTCTGGATAAAATTTACCGTAAAGGCTCAAACATTACTCAGACGGTGAATGGTGACACGACGACTTTAAGCTTTAGCAATGTCCGTTATGGTTCAAATGTAGATTTTAATCTCAAGGACGACTACCTGATTTCTGGCACAATTGTGCATCGTAAAACCAAAAATAACATGGGGCAATCCGAATCTTATCAAATCGATCAGTTGGAATTCCAGCGTATCGCCGAGACCGGTCAGGCAGGTACTTCTGGAATCGCATTTGATACAAAGAGCAAAGAATATCTGCAGGTGCGTAATTATAATTACAGCTTGGTTGATGATTATGGCAGTGGCAGTAATGGGATTCGTACCTTAACCAGTCGTGGTACGATTATCGGTCAGCCTGATCTGGCAGATTATCGTTACAGTTTTGATTTTAATACCACGACACCATTTAAAATGGATGAAACCGTATTAAATAACTATAAGCATTTGCCAAAAGAGGGCGTGCTTAGAATTAAGGACAGCGATGATCAGGTGATTGAAGTCAAACAGAACCAGCCTGAATCATTGAAGGCTACTGTTTATTTCAATGGCAGTGAAATTGATGACCTGCTATGGTCTACCATTATCGGTGATAAACAATAATTCGAGATGTCAAAAAAGCCCTGTATTTCCAGGGCTTTTTTTATTATTGATTGGGGAGAAGTCTTTATTACAAAACTATTTTGAATAGCCGTGCTAATAAATCAGGTAACTGTAGCATCCAATAACAATTCGGCGGGATAAACCGCTTGCCATGAAGTTTTAAACTGTTTATGCACTTGGTCAATTGGGAAAGTACTGAGTTTTGCAATATTTTGCGCTTTTTGAATATTGTCGGCGCGCATATATGCAATCAAATAGTCCTGACCATGAAGTTGCAGATAAAACCAAGACTCGACATGAACCTGTTCAGCCTTAAGCGTTTCAATTACTTCGTCTTGACGTGCTTTCAAAGTACGCTGCCAGTCATGAACTTGCTGCATGTGTAAGGGCTTAAGTTGAATGAGAACTGCGCCGACATCCATAATTTTAATTTTCTTTTGAGTATCATCATTATATAAATGATTTATATGAAAAAAGCGACCTGAACCGGTCGCTTTTAAGTTGTTAAGAGGCATTTAGTTGGGTTGAACCAATCCAGTGCTTGGAAAACTGATAGGCAGCACGTCCTGAACGTTGACCGCGTGCCTGACACCAGCGTAGGGCTTCAGCACGGGTTTCTGGCGTGAGTTCCATGCCTGCCTTTTTGAGGTAATGTTCGACAATTTCCAAATACAGGTTCTGATCCATTGGATAGAAAGACAGCCATAAACCAAAGCGGTCAGACAGTGAAATTTTTTCTTCAATCGCTTCCTGAGGATGTAATTCAGTATATTGCGGCACATCAACTCGGGTAACGGGCGTATTTTCATGCATGAATTCGGGTAATAAATGACGACGGTTACTGGTCGCATAAATCACAAAATTGCTGGAACCGGACTGTAAAGAACCATCCAGAACACTCTTTAAACTGCGATAATTTTCATCTTCGGCATTAAAGGCCAGATCATCACAGTAGACAATGAACTTCTCTGGACGCTCTGCAATGAGTTGCTGAATTTGAGGCAGATCGGATAAATCATCCCGTTCGATTTCAATTAATCGTAACCCTTGATCTGCATACTCGGTGAGTAGGGCACGAACAATGGAGGATTTACCCGTACCGCGTGAACCGGTCAGTAAGACATCATTGGCAGGTAAGCCGTTTAAAAACTGCAACGTGTTCTGGATGACTTTTTCTTTTTGTCGCTCAATCCCTTTTAAATCGGCCAGTTCCATCTGTCTAAGCTGATGAATAGGTTTGAGTTCACCCTGTTGCCACTTATAGGCATGAGCAGACAAATCAGGAATTTGTTTTAGTTCGGGCAGACTTTGCTGAAGTTGCTGCAGAACAGTCGAAAGGGCATTTAAAATATGGTCAGGTAACTCAATTTTCGCCATGATTTAACATTACAGATTTAAAATTATGGCTAAGATAGTACCATTGCAAAATTCACAGTCAAAGCCAGAAAAGTATGATAATTTGCTTAAAGTAGAGAATTTTCGTTATTGTAGAGGATAGAAAATTTGTACACATTTTCTGGCTCTGGGTACGAGCTGTATCAAGAATAAATATAGGGAAAAGGCAGATGCTGTTTAAAGATTTTACTCAGGATATTAATCCACATCAGGCCTATCGTATTAAAAAGCTCAAGCAGCAGCTGCAACAGGCTGAGTCCTATGAGGAATGGAAATATATTGCCCTGAAAATAGATGAAGAATCAGGTGCACAGGAATGGAAATTTGATAACAGTTCACCCTACTTTGATGCAGAAGTGATCGCACATCGTCTGGGTAAATTACGACGCTATCGACAACAAAAGCGCACCCGTGACCTGATGTATATTTTGCGCGAAGGCCTGAGCTACGATATTGCCAACATTGCCCATCCTCTACTGTTTACCGAAGCCTATGTGGGCACTAAAAGAATTATTGAAGATTATGTCGAAGAAGTCAGCCAAGGCTTAGCCTATATTGCTTCAATAGACTGTACCTGTCTCAGTATGGAAGAAAAAATCGAATATTTTCAGCATTGTCAGCGCGCCTATGGCCAGCCAGCCCTGATGTTTTCCGGTGGTTCGACGCTGGGTCTGTTTCATACTGGTGTATGCAAAGCCTTAATGGAGCAGGACTTGTTGCCGAAGGTAATGTCCGGTTCAAGTGCGGGTGCCATCATGACCGCCATGTTAGGTGTATCCAAACCTTCGCAATATATTGATATTTTGAAAGGCCATAATTTCTTTCATGAGGCTTTTCATTTCCGCACCATGAGTGAATTGATGAAAGGTAATGGTGGTCTGGCGGATGTAAAATATCTAAAAAAATTTCTGGTCGAAAATCTGGGTGATCTGACCTTCGAAGAAGCACTCAAAACCTCAAGTCTGCATATCAATATTGCGGTTGCACCTTATGATGCTGGACAGGATGCACGCATTTTAAATGCCTATACTTCTCCGGATTTGCTGGTCTGGAGTGCGGTACTGGCGTCTTGTGCGGTGCCGGTTCTGTTTCCACCGGTTCGTTTGACCAGTAAGCGCTATGATGGTCAATATACGCCTTATATGGGTTCAACCCGCTGGGTGGATGGCAGCGTGCGCAGTGATTTTCCGCAGGAGAAAATGGCACGCCTGTATAATATTAATTATACCATTGCCAGTCAGACCAACCCGCATATCGTGCCATTCATGCAGGATGATATTTCACGTTTCCGTAAAGGTACCTTGAGCTGGCCGCAACGGATTGTTCGCCGTCAGGGCGCGGTGATTACCAAAGGCATGATGGATTTTGCCAGAGAGCATGCCGGAAGCTTACCTCCTGTACGCCGTCTGCTGGATCATGGCTATGGTGTAGTTGACCAGCGTTATTATGGTGATGTGAATATTGTCGGTAAATATAGCCTGCGCCACTATAGCTATATGTTGCAGAATCCACGGCCGTATCTGTTTAAAATTTTACAGCGTGAAGGCGAGCGTGCCACATGGCCGAAAATTTCCCTCATTGAGACTCAGGAACGGGTCGGGAAAACTATTCAGCATTGTCTGGAGCTGCTAAATTATCAGCATACACTTAATCCAATACCTGAATACATTGCCACGACTTAATTTAGATCATCTCGATATTTCTGATTTTGAACTACGAACCAAAGCCCGTAGTCTGGGTTTTGGTCGGCGTCTTTATTATGCCAAGGGAAATGCGCTCTGGCTAAAAACCCAGATATCGCATAGATCTGATAGTTTAATATCATCTCCACATGCTGAACTAGGCTGGCAACATGAGCTGGATTTTTATCAGGCTCATGCCAGCTCAGGTGATCTAAATTTTTTCCTTCCACATCAAATTATTCAACAGCTTTTCAAGATCAATCATGAACAATTTGAGCAGGCCTTAATTCTGGTCGATGCGCCGGCGCATTTTCAGATCATGCCGCATCAGCAATCCATCACGCAAATTCGGCAACATTTGCTGCAAGCTGTGGAGCCTTTAATCTGCCTGCAAGAATTGGGTTATTTGCATGCCGATTTAAAGCAAGAACATTTTGTAAATAATCAGGGCAGGGTCTGCCTGCTTGATTTTGAGCATGTCCAAATACTCCATCAGAATGACCTGCATGAACTGAATGCGACACCGCGTTATATGGCACCTGAACTGTTTCAAGGCCAAGCTAAAAGCTTACAAAGTGAAGTTTATGCTTTGGGTGTTATTTTTTATGAGTGGTTGAGTGGTCAGCGTTTACAGGCGACAGATTATCTGGATTGGGCCTTTTTGCATTGTCAGCGTCTGAAAGTTGAGTTACCGCAGCACTTACAGGCTTTTCAAGGCTTATTAGAAGAAATGTTAAGTAAGCAGAAGCAGCATAGATTGGCCGATTTTCAAGCGGTTAAAGACTACTTAATGACTGAAATTGAATGAGAAAAATACAATAAAACTAGGATTGTTTCTTATTTAATCAAACGAGTGTTTTTTTATGATAAACGGCTTGTCAGCTGGAAATGATCTCTATAATATACACAGCCATTGGGGACGTGGCGAAATTGGTAGACGCACTGGATTTAGGTTCCAGCGCCGCGAGGTGTGAGAGTTCGAGTCTCTCCGTCCCCACCATCATATTAAAGCAAGGCGAGTGCCTTGCTTTTTTATTGCCTGAAATTTAAGGGCGGTTTTTTAGTACCAGATTTTTGCTGTCATGGTTGATGAACATCAATGCGTTCTGGATTTAAATTCTCCAGCGAATGATCATGCAAGGGCAGAACTTTAGCAAATTTCATGGTATTGCATGCAATCTGCATATTGAATAATTTAAATGTTATATGGATCAGTTCCATTGTATTCATCAATTTTATATGTTGGTCTAAATAGAGCATTATTTGCTCAATAATGAATTAACTGCTTAATTTTTGATATAAAAGTATTTAGCTTTTTGCAGAACTACTTGTGAATCAGGTCTGATCGCTATAATATACACAGCCATGGGGATATGGCGGAATTGGTAGACGCACTGTGTTCAGGTCGCAGCGCCTTCTAGGCGTGAGAGTTCGAGTCTCTCTATCCCCACCATCATATTAAAGCAAGGCGAGTGCCTTGCTTTTTTATTGCCTGAAATTTGGTAAAGCTGTTGTTATTTATGCGGTATTGTATTCTGATTTCAAGCACTGGTTCAGACATTATTTATCAATAATAGTTTCAGTATTCTGAATGCCTATGTTGATCAAGATTAGAAATTCATTTGAGTTTTAATTTAAAATGCTGGAATTGAATCGAAATGATTAAAAATAACGAATGGGCAGTCATATCCTAAAATGAATCAAATTTTCGGCAGAAATTTTATAAAAAATTAAAAAATAGAACTAACTGTTTATTTTATAGTGGAATAGATTGTGATTGCTTGTAAAATCGCTTGTCAATGTCGGTCTATCTCTATAATATACACAGCCATTGGGGACGTGGCGAAATTGGTAGACGCACTGGATTTAGGTTCCAGCGCCGCGAGGTGTGAGAGTTCGAGTCTCTCCGTCCCCACCATCATATTAAAGCAAGGCAAATGCCTTGCTTTTTTATTGCCTCAAATTTACTAAACAAAGAAAAGCCCATCGAAATGGGCTGAATAACTGGAGAATAGCGCTGTTGAATCAGTGGAAAGATTAATTTATTTTTCTGCTCTTAAATAGAAGCAATCAGGCTTTTAAATGATCTTCAAATTCCTCGCCTAGTTGTAGTGCCAGGGCATTACCTGCCAGATCACAGGTCACCAGGCCATATTCTTTCTTGAAGCTGAAACTGAAACCACGATCATCGGCCAGGGTGCGTACCGAATATCCCAATTTTTCTAACCATAGTCGAAATGCAATCAAATTTTTCGCTTTAACCACTTTTTTCACGAGATCACTCCTTCATCATTGTTAAATCTTAAATAAGGGTGAAAAATTATCTTTTAAAGGGCAAATGCCTTTATTTAAATTAATTTAAATGAATTTGTGTATATAGTGAACATCGGTTGATTAAGAAAAAATCAATTTAAACGTTAAGTAAATGATTTTTATCATATTGAATAGGTTGTAACTAAATATTAAGTTTTTATAAGCTATAAATTTGGATAATTAATTTTCTAATTCAATAGCTTATTAGTGAACCAGGTTATTTTCTAATTTTATCAACCGTATGAAATAGAAAATTTCAGATCTACAATGAGAAAATTAAAATCCAATCGACTTATTTATTAAAAGAATACCGGCTGCTGGTTTTCTGATCTTTAACCTCATTTGCATGCTTTATACTGTCTGAAATGTAATTCTAAAACTGAATACTCGTACCATGACTGAACTGACCATTGAACACTATGTGAATCAGAAAATTAAATTGATGCAACAGCAGGGACTTGAGCCGGTTGCTGTGATGTGGGGACATGAAGACTGGTTGAGCTTTAGTGTTCAGTCGAAAGTGACCTATACGCCTTTTGGCAGTGTCCGTCGTTATCAGCCTGCTTTAGGTGGCTTGCTACTGGTACGTATTGATGAAATGCAGGCGGTGCGTGTCGTTACTCAAGGTGAACTGGATACTTATGCACAAAGTAACCAGATTCTTTAACATTGCTTCATGCGACAGATACGTTGTCAGTTTTAGTAAATAGAATCCAAGAAACTAGTTAATGCTATCCTACATATCATCATTCGGGATCGACATGGCCAATGTCACTTTTAAAGTTGAACGACAGAACTAATGTCATGCTCTGAAAGCAGATATTTCATTTCTATTTTGGTTTAAAGTTTAATTTCGAATAATGCCCATTATATTAAATGGGTGCAAATGAGAGAGGGTATCTAAATCTCACTTGTCAAAAATAGACAGTATAGACAGTGAATCGTTCATGAAGTAAATGGTTAAATATCCTAATACTACAGCCATATCAGGATAATAATTCCTGCTGCCCAACGGTTTATAGGCCTTTCAACTAAGGTTTCTGCAAGAATTCTACAATCATCTATAATGTTTTGTGGGGTAAGCTTGATAACTAATAAAATACCTAAAGGTACAACAATAATATCGTCTAAATACCCAAGTACGGGAATAAAATCTGGAATTAAATCAATTGGTGAGAAGGCATAGGCAGCAATAATTAAAGCTAAAAACTTTATAGAATTGGGCGTTCGCTTGTCTTTTGCAATAAGCCAAACAACCAAGATATCTTTTTTAATTGATTTAGCCCATTTTTTGATTCTTTGATACATAGCAAATATTAAAAGAACTATAGAGATTTAATCATAAGAGAGTTTTCTTAAAACAATATAGATTTTTATTATCCTATTACGATTTTCTAGAATTAACATAATACACGTTATCCGAAATTCTTTTTTTTATTATATATAAATCATACCTTTATAGTTTTTTAAAAGCCCAATTCAAGTAAATTGGGCTTTTTAAATAATTTATTAGGTTCCATGTTGATTATTTAAGCAATGTTCCACGAATTTCTCTAATTTAAATCAATATCATCCTGTTATTTATAAGTCATTATTTCATGTGTTGGAACTGAAATTGGTTTCTAAAAAAATAGAGGACTTGATTAATTATAAGAAAGCAAAAATGGCACAGAAAGACATTTTTTAGATGGAGATTCAACTTATTCCAATTTGTGCAAAATTTGTACGTGCCTTTCAATAACATTCTATGCATCGCAAATGACAAATAAGTAAGTCGGCTGAAGCATTGATCTTCAGCTTTGAATCCGGTTTAAAACTGATCTTTCAGGGTTCTTAAACGCTGGAATTCTTCCACGCTTTCTGCGCGCAGAAAAGGATTGGTTTGCAATTCATCTTCAATACTACTTGGCAGCGTGCACTGGCCTAGTATACGCAAACGCTCAATATGTTCGAAGCGTTCCAGAATTGCCGAATTGTCCGGTTCAACGTGTTTGGCAAACTGTGCATTCGATAATGTGTATTCATGGGTGCAATAGACTTGGGTGCGCGGTGGCAAGGCAGCCAGACGGGACAGTGAATGATACATCTGTGAATAGGTGCCTTCAAAAACCCGGCCACAACCCATGGCAAATAAGGTATCGCCGCAGAACAGTACATCAATCGCATCAATAAAATAAACAATATGGCCGAGTGTATGCCCGGGTACAGCAATCACCTGGATATCTATTCCATGAAAATTAAACTGTTCTTCATGCTCAAGAGGATGGGTGATAAACGGAATTTTGCTTAGTTCTGCCCGTGGGCCATACACAGGCAGATTTTGTCCTTGGATCAGTTCCGGCACACCGCCAATATGATCTTTATGCCAGTGAGTCAGCCAGATTTGACTTACAGTTAAACCGTGTTCGGCACAATAGTCTTGTACCAATTCTGCTTCGGTTGGATCAATCACAGCCACCTGATGCGACGCGGTATGTTCAAGCAACCAGATATAATTTTGCAGTGAATTCTGGACATCAATACAGTGAATTTTAAAGGGTGTCATAGCACATCACATCAAATGAAGATTATAGATAAAGTAGCATAATTTCGGCTACTCTGGTGCTGGTTGATATCGTCTGATCATCCGCGATTACTTTCATTTATTCCAAATTTGAAAAATTTATAATTCCGGATCATCAATGCTCACCGCATTGCCGATGGTGTAAAAATGCCCGCCGGCTACATGATGAATACTTTTCCACTCTTCAGCCACTTCATGATAATGCCAGTGGCCGTCGCGGAAGACCCGATCATCGGCATAGGCTGCAATCACCTTGCCTATAAACAGGTCATGCATTTGCTGGTTATGCGGCTCAGGAATCAGCTCGCAGAGTATCCAGGCCGCACAGCCTTGTACTACAGGAATATCAGCATCAGGAAAATGAAATAGTTCTACTCCTGATTGTGAGAGTTTGTCCGGCACATCATGCAAGCTCTGCGTACCCAGACGATAGACCATATTCAGTTGTTTCAGTGTCGGAATTTGTAGCGCGAAATAACCTGAATTTTCAATAATATTTCGGGTTTTGGTACTTTTGTCCAGAACCACCGTCACTTTGGCGGGGCTGAATTCCAGTGCACATGCCCATGCTGCGGCCATGACATCTGTATCGTGCTGATCTTGAGCAGAAACCAGTATAGTAGGGCCATGGGTAATCAGACGATAAGCTTTTTCTAAAGGAACACTTTGAATATGGGAGTTTGTCATGCAGCACCATTTGCTCTATTCATTTAATAGGCTAGATTAATGAGATCATTAACATATTCAAGTTCATTCTTGCAAAAAAGCTTTTAAACTAGAGATCTTTATATTCAGGAATTCAAAAAATGAAAATGTACCAGGTCGATGCGTTTACCACGGAACTGTTTAAAGGCAATCCTGCAGCCGTGATTGTGCTGGATGAATGGCTCGAAGATGGTCTGATGCAAAATATCGCCTTGGAAAATAATCTGTCCGAAACGGCTTTTGTTAAAGTCATCGATAGCGATAATTATGCCATCCGCTGGTTTACGCCAACCAAGGAAGTGGATTTTTGTGGTCATGCGACATTGGCCAGCAGCTTTGTACTATTCAATCAATTTGATACGGGGAAAACGATTCATTTTCATGTAAAAGACTTAGGCATTTTTGTAGTCAATCAGGATGCAGATGGCAAGATCAGAATGAACTTTCCAGTTCGTCGTGCAGAGCCAGTTGCTGAATATCCTGAAGCTTTAAGACAGGCCTTGAGCAAACCGTTTAAACAGGTTTATCTGAACGCGCAGGGCTATATTGTTGAATATGAATCGGTACAGGATGTGCTGGATGAAATGCCTGATTTTGAACTGTTAAAACAGTTGAATGGCAAGCGTACAGCCATTACTGCTCAGAATACCTATTTAGACGTCGCGATCACTTCACAAGATACCCAATACGACTGTATTTCACGTTATTTTGCACCGAGTAATGGAATCAATGAAGATCCGGTAACCGGTTCAATTCACACTGGAATTGCGCCGCTCTGGGCCGAGAAACTTGGTAAAAATGAACTGGTTGCCTATCAGGCCTCGGCGCGTGGTGGGGTGCTATATTGTGCCTTGCAAGATCAGAATCGAATTGAAATTTCCGGTTACGGCAAGCTATATATGCAAGCTGAGATTTATCTTTAATTTTTTAATTACATAGAACTACATGTCGTCAGGTGAGGCGGCATGTTATTTTGATGGTCCGGCTTGGAATAGATTATTCAGAAAAAGAATCATTCTCTAAGAAGGGCGCGAATAAAAATTTATATTTATAATTTGGATGAAGAATGTTGCTACGTTATAAAAATTTAAGTCTGGCGATTGTATTGTCTGGCTGTAGTGCACTGAGTTTTGCACAACCTGTTTTGGTGAAAACGGAACAAAATGTTGAAGAATACCGACTGGATAATGGACTGCGCATTATCCTGGCACCGAATGATAAAGAAAATAAAGTTTTTATGAATACGGTCTATCTGACCGGCTCCCTGAATGATCCTCAAGGCAAGGGCGGTCTGGCGCATCTGCTGGAACATTTGGCCTTTAAAGGCACAGAAAATGTCAAAGGGGATGAATTCCAGCGTCGACTGGATCAATATACCTTGATGACCAATGCCAGTACCGACTATTACTCAACCAAATATACTAATGTGATCCGTCCTGAAAAAATTGCGCTGAGTGAAGTCATTTTTCTCGAAGCCGAACGCATGGACAAGCTGGTGCTTCAGGAAAAATATGTACCGACTGAAATTGATATTGTAAAACGCGAGCGTGAAATTCGTCTGGATCAGCCATTTTCAGTATTGATCGATCAGGTGTTTAAATCTGCTTATGGCAATCAGTATTTAGGCCGTTTGCCGATTGGTGACCTAAATGAGCTGCAATCAATCAATATGCAGGAACTAAACCATTTTTACCGTCAATGGTATGCACCGAATAATGCCTTTGTGGTCATTTCGGGCAAATTTGATAAGGCCGAAGTCTTAAAACAGCTGGATACGCATTTCAGTCCGATTCAATCCCGAAATGTACCAGCGCAAGTGAAAGTCCCAGCGCTTAAACCAGAGCAAATCAAACAGCGTGAATTTACAGTAAAGAAAGGCAGTGATCTGGCCAAGTTTAATCTTTATTTGAATCAATCCGAAGAAAGCATTAAAACGGCTTTGGCTGTTTCGCCAACGCTCTATACTTTGCAGCCAAGTGGACATCTCTATCAGAATATGGTGGAAACTGGGAAGTCAACAGCGGTGCAATCCAGTACCTGGCTGGATAAAGACTTTAATCTGGTGTTTATGGGAGCAATCTATGCTCCGAATCATCAGGCACAAGCGATAGAGCAGGGACTGATTCAAGGCGTAGAACAGAGTCAGCCATTTACCGAAGCAGAATTAAACCGGGCTAAAAATCTGACCCGAAATCAGGCCGACAATATTAAAAACAGTGCGACTGCTTTGGGTTCACGTTTAAGCGATTATGCAGTGGCGTATTCAGGTGACTGGAGCCAGTATTTTAAAGATCTGAATGCAATTCAAAGCCTGAGTGTGAATCAGGTCAATCAGGTCTATAAGAATTTTTTAAAACCTGAATACCGTATTTCTGGCAATATTTTACCTACCCCGGAAGATCAGAAGAAAGCGCAGGAACTGGCACAGACAGAAGCACCGGCAAAAACTCTGGATCAGCAGGCTGAAGCAGAAGAGCCAATGAAAGATGTCAGTGTCTATCAGGCTGAAGTAAAGCAATATGTCCAGGAATCCAAACAGTATTTGTACAGTAAAGACAAACAGATTCAGCGTGGCAAGTTGAAAAATGGCATTAAATACGCGCTGTTTCCGACGACTACCCGCGATGACAAGGTCTATGCCACAATTTCACTGGATTTTGGTACCGCTCAAAGCCTGATGAATAAAGGCGAGATTCTGGACCTGACGGCTTATTTAATGTTGCGCTCTTCGGAAACTCAAAGCTTGCAGCAGATTGCCGATAAAATTATTGAAGTAGGCGGTTCGGCAACTGCCGGTGCATCGGGCAATGGCCTGACCTTGCAGATCAGCGCCAAAAAAGAAAAGTTTGAAGAGTTTTTTCAGTATGTGGTTGATGTGCTGAAAACGCCGGCATTTGAACAAAGTCAGTTTGATTTAATCAAGGGACAGACTTTATCCAGTCTGGATCGTCCTTATACTGAACCAGATACGGTGTCGAGCTTGACGATGGCCCGAACGATCGAGATCTATCAGCCTGGCGATCTGCGTTTCCATTTCGAGCCTGAACTGGCCAAAAAACAGTATCAGAAAGCGACTCGCGAACAGGTTATGGCACTGTATCAGCAGTTTTTAAAAACCCAGCATGCACAAATCGCGGTCACAGGTGAGTTTAATCCAAAATCGATGCAAAAAACGCTGAAAAACAGTTTCTCAGACTGGAAAGCTACACAGCCTTATGAGCGTCTGAAATCGGAATATCGAAGCTATCCAGCCCAGAAAATTCATGCTTTGTCTGAGCAGCGTGAATTCGGGAGTTATGAGGCATTCATGAGCATGCCGGTCGGCGCAGATCATGCCGATGCACCTGCATTACAGGTATTTCGATATATTCTGGGTGATTCACAGTTATCGTCACGACTGGCACAAGAGCTACGCGAGAAAAATGCACTAGTCTATGGTTTTAGTGCAGATGTGCAACTCGATGAATGGGCAGATGTGGGCGCCATGATGATTAGTGCCAATTATACGGCTGGAAAATCCGCACAGGTTTCTCAGGCAGTGCATAAGGTACTCAATGAACTGCTGACACGTGGCGTGACTGAACAGGAAGTGGAAGCGGCAAAAGCCAGTATCTTGAAACAGCGTTTAACTGCACTGGAAGATGATCGTCGTATTCACGCTATGCTGATTCCACAGCTGGAAAAAGACCGTAATCTGGTTTATCGGGAAAAACGTGATCAAGCAATTGCTCAACTGAGTAAAGCTGATATTGATGCCATGATTAAAAAATACATCAAGCCGGATCAGCTGGTTGAAGTGATGGCTGATCAGTACGGTAAGCAAGTGAAAACATCATAGTGTTGATAAAAAATCCCCTCAAGTGAGGGGATTTTTTGATTTTAGTTTTATGCTCCAGGTTGCTCTATGGCTAAAAATAACTCCTCCGATTATGCCCGCAAGGATAGATAGGGGCAGACTCCAATCAGATGCGATAAGAAGAAAAATCAATATTCCACAGCCAATCAAAGTTGAAACGAAAGCAATATCTTGATCAAAAGGATGATGGATCGCCACTTGATAATAATAAGACGTTATCCAGCTTGAAATAATAGTGAGTAAAATACAAAGTCCTTTGCCTGAAGGCGTATTTAGACTGGAATCTGTTATCCAACTTAGCATGTTCTCATCTACTCAAAGTCGATAAAAACGTTTAGCATTTTCATAAAAAATCGACTTTAAGGCATTTTCATTGTAGTCCTGCACAATATCGCTAAAGGCATCAATAATGTTGGTGAGTGAGCTACTGACACTGTCCATTGGAAAGTTGGATGCAAACATCACGCGCCCAGAACCAAAACAGTCTAAAGTATGCTGGATCACGGGTGCGGCACGTTCCACTAATTCCTGTTTACTTGCCAGCCGTTTCTGCGTGTGAAAATCATGTCCCAAGACTGGCATAAACAGACCAGACATTTTGGTCGATACATTTTTGCATTCGGCCAGTTCTGCCAACTGATCTTTCCAGTCTGCAAATATCTGGGTGCGATCTTGTTCGGTCTTGCCTGTAGCTTTGCCCACTTTGCCAAATAAACCTGCGGGCGTACCCAGATGATCCAGCACAATAGGGGTGTTTGGAAAGGCTTTGGCCAGCGCAGTAACATCCGCAATCTGGGTAGAGTACACCCAGGCATCAAAGCTTAAATCTTGCCTGGCCAGTTCCTCAAAACCTTTCAAGAAATCTTTATTACGATAGAGATGCGGTTCATCCGTCCAGGCATGAATTCCTTTATCTGAATGTACCGCAGCCATTTTACGGATGCCGCGAAATTTGGGAGAAGCTTCGCGATGCAATTCAATCAACTGTTTAAATTTTTTCTGCCGTGGATCAGCCGTAGCGACAATTCCACCTAACTGGATATTGTGCTGGTCAAAAGGAAGTCCAGCGATAAAATGGGTTTCATCCACCACGCCTGTGCCTTTCTGGTCATGCCAGCTGGCTTCAACATGCACAACTTGCTCAACTTCATAATGTCCTGCATCTCTCTTGTAATTTGCAGGCAGATAAGGTGCAGTCAGGTGCTGTGTCAGGCCAATGGTCTCAATGACGTCTTTGGGTTTCAACAGTTAGCGCTGCCGCATGTGGGGTATTGTACGGATCCCATTGGTGAATATGTGGGTCAATGATCGGGAAGGGAAGTTGCTGCATGCTATGCCTTGTTTTCGTTTATTTATTATTCAATTTATATAGTGCTTAAATCACTTTAAAGTCAATATCTTAAATTACAACAAATATGAAAAGCCCCGCGGGGCTTTTCATATTTTAATCAATGATCGTGTTTGTGATCATGGTTATGCTTGTTGGCATGAAACTCTTCATTGTGACGAAAACGCAAATAGTTTTCGAACTGTTCACAGTATTCATCATAGTTATCTTCCAGCATCATTTGAAATTGCTGCAAAATATAAGACATGACCTGATCTTTGGCATCACGCATCTCGTTGCCATCTTTAAAATTATTTGCTGCCACCCAGGTATTGAAACGGGCAGTACCAAATAACATCGCCGCACTGACTTGACCGCGCTTATCGCTCGGTTTTTCCTGTGAGCCTTTTTCTACGCGACAAAACTCGTTGGCTTGTTGAATAAATTCATCAGCACGTTCAAAGAATGCCGCATTTAACGCTTCTTCTTCGGTTACATCGGTTGCTTCAATCTTTTGAACCATGAATTTGTTCCTAACACTAAAATCTCAATCGCTAATTATAGGCAAAGCCTTGCAGAAACTAAACCTTTGCCTTAATCTAAAAAATAGCCTAAGCATATAAAAGTGAATGCCATGCAGGATGCGATTGCAGTACAAAGTCTAAAAAGTGATATTGCCTTATTGCGCCAGAATATCTGGCCACCGGTAAATCTGGCCAATGTTGAAGGCTTGCCGATTTATTATGGCAGCCAGTCACAGGTAGATGAATACTATAGCCAGTGGCTCGGTTTGATTGAAAGAGCACAGGATCTGTTTCAGCCTTTTATGGAAGATGAAATCTTGGATGCGATCCATCTGCCGAGTCATTTAAACCTGCCGCTGTTTTATTTTCATGTTGACCGGATCCGGATCAATAAAACCCGTGCCAAAGAATCCAAAACTTTTCGTGGGGTCGCCAGTCTGATCGAAAAATGTGGCCAGTTCGAGCCAGAACAGGTTGCGGCCATGCGGCAGTGGCTTGATAGTGACGATACCGCAGTATTAGTGGCACACCGTGAATTTGTAGATTTACGCACTTATGTGTTTCAGCATGGCCAGAGCGAATATACGCGCACCCGTTTTTATGTGAATGGGATTGTGCTGAGTGTTGAGCCACATTTTGAACTGGTCGATGCACGCGATAAGCCACGCAAGCAACGCAGCGACAGTTATAACGATCCTCTGGCAGACAATAATACCTGGAAAGTATTCGGCAAATATCGCTAGCACAATTTGACCAAGCCCGGTCTTACCAGAAGGGCTTGGTATTTTCTGCAAACTGCTGTAAACGCTCTGCTGCTTCGTTCGACAAACGCTGCTGTTCCGCACTTATCCAGCCTAGCACAAACCAGGCCTTGGCCTGTTGTTTGACATAAGGTCTAAATAATTCGTCTGCTACAAATAGGTCATTATAATGCCCGAGACTTTCCTGCAAGGGTTTTAAGGCTTTTAGATAGGCTTTAACCTCTTTTTCAGGAAATAAGCTTTGCAAGAATTCTACATTATAGCGTAAGCGTTTAACCCGTTTGCGTGTGCGATGTCGGGATTCAATATCCAGTTCTTGATAGTTCTCGGCATCCTGACAGATTTGCTGGTGCAGCTTGCTCAGGCCTTTACACAAAATTTTATGCGAAGACTTGGCTTTACCCTCTGTATTTTCTTGGCTAAAGCTGAATAGTTGCAGCATTAATTCTACTGTGGCAGGACTTCTGAACAGTGTACTGATATCTGGTTGTTTTTGTCGGTGTGGTGGTAATTTCAGTAAGGGTGAACCTGCTTTTTCTAGTTGTGGAATCAGGCTTTCTGCCAAGGCATCGCGATCTCGGGTAGAACCCAGTTGCTGGAAAATATCCCGCAGCTGTTCTGGCCATTCTGGCTGTACATGTTCAGTTACGGACTGGAAAATTTTAAAGGCACTGCGCAAACGTCGAATCGCAACACGTGCCTGATGCACATGATCACTATTATAATTTTCTGCAGCAATCGCCGTCGCATTTGGGAAAAGATGAGCCAGACAGTTGGTGACAATCTTTTGCAAAATCGTACTGATCTGATCTTTCTGTTCAAGCACTAAGGGAAGCTGATGCTGAATCGGCAGATTCTCTTCGCCATGTAATAAGGCATAACCGCGTTCCGATTTGCTCCGTGTATCTAGCCACAAAGCATAACGCTGAACCCAGGGCTGAATGAAATCAATCAATTCACTCAGCTGGCCGGATTTAAGCTCAAATTCGACTTCATAAATATCGATGGCTTGATCATTGTGTCGAATTTCTCCGACATCAAAGGCAATTTCAATCTTACTGTCCAGATGACTTTCTGTGAGTACATACCGTACGACATCTGTTTCAAATTGCAGAATAAGCGGTGTCTCCAGATCACCGAGCGCCTGTTTCAGGATTTTTTTGGCCGGTTTATGTTTGCGATATAACTGAAAATCACAATGTTCCGGAGGACTTTTTAATTCATGCTCAAGTTCAAAACGTTCAAATTGTTGTTCGGTCGCTGCTTTCAGGGTTTGAATCCATTGCTGGTCTTCCAGACGTTGCCGCAGGGCAATCTGATGTTGTTGTAATTGTTGCGCTTCAGTATCAAAGTAGCGTGCACACAGACGATGCCGAGTCGGCTGAAGTTTCTGGATGTCCTGTTCAAATTGCACACGAGACTGTGGCGGAATCTGGAATTTGAGTTCTATTTCTGCCATCGGGTTATTCCTCCGCGATGTTGGTTTTACAGATTAATATAGCCCAAAGATCAGCAGGGGTGTGATGTGCTTCTGCAACAAAAAGCACGCCATAGAAGGCGTGCTTTAAGTATTTCTCGTGATATTTATTTCAATATGTTTATTTCAGGAATTTACGGCTGACCAGGAACTGTTCGGTCGCTTCAAGCAGTTTCTGCGCATAGACTTCCTGCTTGGCGGTCAGCCAGCCCAGCACAAACCAGTCACTTGCTTCCAGTTCGGTCTGCTGAATATAAACTGCAGAAGAGGCCAAGGTTTGATATTCACTGGCTGCCAGTTGTGCATCATTCAGCGCTTTGCTGTATTTCTGCAAATTTTTGACATCATAGATCGTGGTTAAAATCGGAAAGCTGAATTTGAGTTCCTGAATCCGGCTGGCCAATTGATCCAGACTTTCAAAATCGGTGATATCCGTCTGGTTCATTTGTTCCTGCAAGGCTTTATATTGCTGTTGCAAGGTGGTTTGTGCAGCAGTTTTCAGATCCAGAGAAGCATGATCATTATCATTTAAACTAAACATCAGCAATTCCAGATAATGATGCACATTCTGGGTGGATTTGACCAGATTACCGAGTTTCTCCTGCGCATACAGAATATCTTTGCTCAGGTTTTCTGCCGTGGTTGGATTTTGCAGGAAGCCGGCCAAGCTGTTTTGCATGTGTTGCAAATGTTGCAGATGTTCAAATTGCTGCTTAAAGGCCGCCAGTTGATGTGCCCATTTGTCCGAAAGCTGAGGATGCCAGTCTTTGAACAGCAGCAAGGTCAGATATAAGTGATCCAGTGCCAGTCGTGCCTGATCAATATGTTCCTGCTCTGCAACCTGTGCTGCAATCGCCGCGATATTCGGCAATAAATGCTGCATCTGCTGCGCAATCAGACTGCGCATGGTTTTACTGGCGCTGTCTTTTTTGCTGATCTGAAATTCTTTGCTAAGGGTCGCAGGGCTAACGCGCTGTGAAGTGGCCAATAAATTGCCTATTTCTGCTTTGCTGCGTACATCGAGCCAGAGCTGGTATTTCTTGACCCATTCAAAACTAAAGGCCAGCAGATGTTGAATTGAACCATTTTTTAGTTCGAACTCAACTTCATGTACTTCTTGCTCAGCATCCTGTGTGCGGATCTGTCCAATATCCAAGCTGACTTCGATCTGGGTATCTTCATAGTCAATTACCCTTAACGTACGGGAAATATCGGTTTCAAACTGGAGTTGTAGCTGGTCGAACTGATTGCCGAGCGCATTGCTGAGAATTGTCCCGGCTTCTGGAAATTTTTTATAAATATCTAAATCCAGTTCAGGAGATGCAGTTAATTCCCCTAGATCATGATTATGTTCAAAGCGTTCGATGTGGCTTTTTCCGGCCGCTTTTAGGGTTTGAAACCAACGTGTACCTTCCAGACGCTGACGTAGTGCCACCCCATGCCGGGCCAGTTGACGGTCAGCAGTATCATAATATTTGGCTTGAAGCTGGATCTGTTGAGACTTTTTCGGATCAAGTGCCTTCAGCAGCGCAGTGCGTCGTGCCACAGGAATCTGGAACTTGAGTTCAACTTCAACCATGATGATCATCCTATCTGTTCAGTGCAATTAAGCACTGAATCTTCACTTGAATAAGGTTTTGAAATGAGGCGGACAGCAGCCGCAATTATATTTTTAGATTTGTGCGCAGCAGATTGTAACCAAAATCAAAATGCATGTAAGACTTGACTGAACATAAAAAGCTTAAACAGAACTTTTAAGATTGAATTTCATCGGTTCATTTTAGGCTAAAACGATCGGATTCAGACGTTCAGGGGGATGTTCAAGATACATTGAAGCGCGAATCAAAAGGCTGTTATTTGGCTAAAATATACGCTAAGGTAAAACAAAAACGTCAGGATGATGACAGATGAATGTACAAGTACAACCAGAAAGTAAGAATGAGGTGGTGGCTCAGCCCCAGATGCCGATTAAAAATTATCATGAATTTTATCGCTTCTATTTGACCGAACATCGGCATATTATCAGTCGCCGTCTGCACGTGGCCGGCAGTAGCATCGGTTTATACTGTTTTGCTAAAGCCATTCGTCAAGGCAAGCCGCGATATTTTGCCTATGGTTTACTCACGGGTTATGCTTGTGCTTGGGTCGGACATTTTATCTTTGAGCGCAATAAACCGGCCAGTTTCAAACAGCCTGTATATAGCTTTATCTCGGACTGGCGCATGTTTGCCGATGTCCTGCGTGGCAATATCAGTCTGATAGACCGTAAATACGATAAAATTTCCAGTTGAGCCAGAATGACTTTTATCGGAATGTGCTCACTTAAAGCATGAAATTTCGATAAAAGCCTTGCAAGTCTAGAATTATTATTCTAATAATTATGTTATTGCAGATTTGGTTTTTTGATCAACCATTATATTTTAGTCATACATCAGTTTTCCAAGCCTGGAGCGACCTTCTCCGGGCTTTTTTTATGTCTGTTTAATATCAATAAAATTTTAAGATTTTGCTGATGCTATTATGTAAATAGTCATAGAAGCTTTTATGCGGATGTGTGCTGAAAGTAAAAGATCCTTTCTGGCTTTGAAACGTCTTCCCACAAACGAAGGACTCAAAACCAGAAAGGATCGGGTATTACCAACACAGGTATTTATTTTTCTGTTTATTGTCTGTGTCTAAGACTATTTAAGTCGCTTCGTGCCGATTGGGCTATCCCTGAAAATGGGTATTTTTAACATTCATTAATTTGAGTGCGCTTGAACTAGGTGAAAAAAAACAAAAAAATCGCTCTTAGAATTTTGCAACTTCTCCACCAAGTTGTCTGCAAAATCCTAAAAGCGTTTGTCGGAGGGCGTAAGTATTAACACGTTATAATTATTGTTATAAAGCGATTAAAACGTAGATTTAATAGCCGGTATATCCCTGAAAATGGTGATATTTAAAATTTAACGGATAAATTGTACTAAAAAACTGCAAATCTGTTGTTGCCCGCGGTCTCAGAAACAGCAGGACTGCGGAAATCTAGCGGAGTTATGCCTATAATAGAGCCATTCTAGGAAATGGCGAGCAAGATGCGCGGTTTATATTTAATTACCAATGATGATCCATTAGAGCTTTTATTAGCGAAGTTGGAAGGTGCAATGGCCAATGGTGGTGTTGCGGTCTTGCAATATCGCCGTAAAAAAGTGGCGAAAGAAGATCAAATTTACGAAATCGAGTACATGAAAGCCATGTGTGCTGAATATGGCGTACCTTTCGTGATTAACGATGATCTGGAAATGGCGGTTAAATACGGCGTGGGTGTGCATTTAGGCCAGGATGATGGTTCGATTGTCGACGCTGTTGCGCGTTTGCCTAAAGGCGTGTTGATTGGCCGTAGCTGTAATAACTCACTTGAGCTGGCTAAACAGGCCATTGCCGATGGTGCGAATTATGTGGCATTTGGAGCAATTTATGCGACTGATAGTAAACCTGAAGCGGGTAATATTGGTCTTGAAACCTTAAAACTGGCCAAAGAAAAATTGAACGTGCCTCTCTGTGCCATTGGTGGTTTAACGGTTGAAAATTCAAAGGATGTCATTGAGTCAGGTGCGGATTATTGCGCGGTGATTAGTGATATATTGGGACTTCCTATGAATGCCATTCCTGAACGTTTAGATGAATGGTCTGCGCTTTTTCAAGCTACAGCATAAAATTTTTTGATTGATTTAATTTTGAGTCGAGTGCCTTCATGAGCTTATCTCCAAAGCAAGAACAATTGTTCAAACAAGCCAATAAACATATCCCGGGTGGCGTCAATTCACCTGTACGCGCATTTAATAGTGTCGGTGGGACGCCGGTCTTTATCGAAAAAGCCCAAGGTGCGTATCTTTATGATGTCGATGGCAAACGTTATGTGGACTATGTGGGTTCATGGGGGCCGATGATTTTGGGTCATGCGCATCCTGCGATTATTAAAGCAGTTCAGGATGCTGCGGTCGATGGTTTGAGTTTTGGTGCGCCTACAGTCCATGAAACTACGCTTGCAGATATTATTTGCGAGATCATGCCATCGATTGAACTAGTGCGTATGACCAACTCGGGTACAGAAGCAACCATGACCGCGATTCGTTTAGCACGTGGTTATACTGGCCGTGACAAGATTGTAAAATTTGAAGGCTGTTATCACGGTCACTCGGATTCATTATTGGTAAAAGCCGGTTCAGGTTTATTGACCAGTGGTGAAGGGGAAGCGACGTCTGCAGGTGTGCCGGCGGATTTTGCAAAACATACGCTGACACTTCCATATAACGACATCGCGACTTTAAAAGAATGCTTTGCCAAATTCGGTTCAGAAATTGCCGGCGTGATTGTTGAGCCTGTGGCAGGTAACATGAACCTTGTGAAACCGATTGATGGTTTCCTGCAAGCGATTCGTGATGTCTGTGATGAGCATGGTTCAGTGTTTATCATTGATGAAGTAATGACCGGTTTCCGTGTCGGTCTTGGCGGTGCGCAAGCACATTATGGCGTTACTCCGGATTTAACCACTTTAGGTAAAATCATCGGTGCAGGCTTACCAGTGGGTGCTTTCGGTGGTAAACGTGAAGTGATGGAATGCATCGCGCCATTGGGTAAGGTATACCAAGCAGGTACATTGTCGGGTAATCCACTGGCAATGCGTGCCGGTATCGAGATGTTCAAGCATTTACGTACCGAAGATTTTTATGAAAAATTAACCGCACAACTCGAAAAATTGCTCGCCGGTTTACAAACTGCTGCTGATGAAGCAGGCATTTCATTCAAGACCCAACAAGTGGGCGGTATGTTTGGTCTTTACTTTACCGATCAGGAAGATATTACTAGCTTCGACTCTATGCTGAAATGCGATGTCGATGCGTTCCGTAAATTCTTCCATGGCATGTTAAATCGTGGCGTAAACCTTGCACCATCTGCTTTTGAAGCAGGATTTATTTCTGCTGCGCATAGTGATGAAGATATTGCTTACACGATTCAAGCGGCTAAAGAAACTTTTGCTGAGATGAAAGCGTAATACCTCTCCCAAACCCTCTCCTTAAAGGAGAGGGCTTTCATCTATCGAATAGAAATGAAAATTTAAAGACTTCCTCCAGTATTCTTGCGCTATATATGGCTCAGGCTTAGGGGGAATTACATTTAAAATTAGAGATCATTTTCATGCAAACCAAACATTATTTGACTTTAAGCGATGCGGAATTTTTATTAGATCAAGCCCATCAATATGCCATTCAGAACAGTTTTAATGTCAGTATTGCAGTCGTAGATGAAACGGGTAATTTGCTTGCGATGAAGCGTATGAATGGTGCAGCACCGATGACTGCAAATCTGGCCGTCGAAAAGGCTAAATGTTCAGCTATGAGTCGCCATCCCTCCAAACTGTTTGAGGATATTATCAAAGGCGGACAGATGGGTTTTCTGACCATGGAAACTTTCTCAGGAATGTTGGAAGGTGGTGAACCGATTCTGTATCAAGGCCAGCTCGTCGGTGCGATGGGTGTGTCGGGTGTGAAGTCGTTTGAAGATGCGGAGATTGCACAGGTAGCCATTGAGAAATTTTTGGCTAAGCAAAGCTAATCCAAAATAGAAATTGATCAGCTTAATTTAGGGTGTGTTGACACTTTTAGCTTAAAAAAATAGCGAAGTAGTAAAATCAAATCGCCAAACCCAATTTTACTATTCGCTATGCCTCGTACCATGCTGACAGATCAACACTGGCAAAAGTTGAAAGTTATTCTGCGTAATTTATCCATTCACCACAACTCAAATTTACGCAATTTTATTGAAGCTATTCTCTATAGAATTAGAACAGGCTGTCCGTGGCGAGATATTCCTTGCTGTTTTGGTCATTCAAACTCTATTTTCAAACGTTTTAATCGTTGGTCAAGCAGCGGTAAGTTACTTAGATTATTCAAATTACTAGCCTCATGCCCCGATATGGAGTGGATTTTTATTGATGGCTCTCATGTACGTGCTCATCAACATTCTGCCGGCATAGCGAATCAATCTATTTCTAAAAGTGTAGGAGGAAACTCCTCAAAAATACATTTGATTGTTGATGCACATGGCAATCCTATTGATTTCATGATTACCGATGGAACCACACATGATGTTAAAGTTGCACCTGATTTAATATCAACATTAGATTTAAAAGAGACAAAAGTGGTATGTGCAGATAAAGGCTATGATTCAGAACCACTGCGTGAACAGATCAGGAAAACAGGGACTAAAGCGAATATACCAAAGAAAACAAATAGCCAATCGAACAATGACCATATGGACTGGTATTTATATAAAATCAGGCATTTAGTTGAAAATATGTTTTGTAGATTAAAGCAATTTAGAGGAATAGCTACTCGATATGACAAGCTCAAAAGAAATTATCAAAGTTCTGTTGCTTTAGCCTGTATATTTTTATGGCTACCTTTATAGGGTTAATTATGAACAGTAAATGTCAACAGACCCTAATAAAATCATTCAAAGTTGTACCAAAATGAAGCGTGGAACGTGAAATATCAACTAAAAAGCCCAATCGCTAATGAGTGGGCTTGTCTATATACAATAAAGTTATAATTTAAAAAGGAAATCAAAAGAAGAATTTCGTATAACGTGTATTATGTTAATTTTAGAAATAATTAAAAGTTTGGAAATACTAGTGAAATGCAACTTATAGAAATAGAGCCTTATTTTTGGGAACTATATGAGGATAGCGAAAATATATACCTCAATGTTTGTATAAATATGAGTGCAGTTTCTTGGGCGAAAACTATCTGCCTAGATAAACAAACGATTCAGCAATATCAGACTCAAGGAAAAGGTTTTATTGATGACTTAGCTAAAAGAATTGAAAGCAGCCAATTTAGAAAAGATTATGAAAGATTTTATTCATTTCCAGATGCCTCCGCAGAACAAAAAGAGGGAATGCTTCTAGCATTTAATGAATATAGGGCTAAGCAAAATTAAAGCCATTTAACATAATGGCGATGATACGAAATTAGAACAATAAACCTCTGTGAAATCAAAGTGTTTTTCAAATCGATGCTAAACTAAAATAGCATGAATCATCATGCTATTTTGTATTTATAAGAGCCTCCCATGCTGTACCCCATCCCTAAAAAAATCCAACTTGCTCCATCCCAAGCCAAATGGCAGCTTGCATCAAATGAATCTGTTTTGGTTTTAGTGGGATTACAAAATTTAAGGATGATGGTAGGCATACAAGAAAGCGACCTAATGAGTCATCTGATCCAGATCAGCAATAAAGCCAAAGCACTCGATATTCCGATTGTTGACTTATATGGTGATGACCTGATGCAAGGCATGCAGCAATTGGGAGAATATGCCTCAATGCATCCGCAACTGATTTTTGCCGGGCAGGTTACACCGATGCTGAAACAGATTTTGCCGCATCTGATGAGTGTGACGGATCAAATCGGTGTGGTCGATGATGTGATTTTATTGGCGAATCAAGATCAGCATATTCAATGGATCGAAAATATTTCAGCACAGGGGATACATCACTTAAATACCTATAGCCTGACCCGCTTATGGGATTTAAGCGCATCTTCCGAATATGTATTGTCGGCCAAAGGCATTATGTTGGCTGTCGCAGAACAGCTGGATATGGATGCTTTGGAAATTGATCCCTATGTCGACTTAAAAAATTATGGTCTGGATTCGGTAGCGGTGGTGAGTCTAGTCGGTATATGGCGTGCACATGGTGCCAATATCCGTTATGAAGATGTGCTAAAACATCCGTCTTTGCACGAATTGGCAAGCTTCATTTTAAAATCCTCAGGTTGATGCGCTGCGATTGAGCAATTTTATGCGCTAAATCGGAAATTTCATCGTCATTTACATAAATGCGCATTGTAATTATTGGCTAAGCTTTCTATCATTGCCGCCTTGTTTTTCACGATCAGCCTGGGATTGAACTTTGAGTAATTTTCTAACCGAACATCTGATACATCGTGATGACGATTTCATGGTCATCCACAAACCTGCAGGTTTACTCACAGTTCCCGGTAAAACAGAAGACTTACAAGATTGCCTGATCAACCGTCTGGTCAAATTAGAACCCAAAACTTTACTGATTCATCGACTGGATCGCGATACATCCGGTATTTTGGCCTTTGGTCTGAGCAAATGGGGACAAAAAACCATTTCCCGCCAGTTTCAGGAACGCCAGACTGATAAAACCTATCAGGCTATGGTTGCCGGTACACTCGAAGGTGAAGGCACTATTGAAGTGCCAGTGGTGTATGATCCAAGCCGTCCCCCCTTACATATCGCAGATCCCGCACATAATAAGCCGGCCATCACGCATTGGCAGGCGATCGAACATTTTAATATTCAGGGACAGCCCGTGACTCGGGTGAAACTGACCCCAATTACCGGCCGTTCACATCAGCTACGGGTGCATATGCAATATCTCGGACATCCGATTATTGGCGATACCTTATATGCGACATCCGAACAGCAACAGCTCAGCTCGCGTTTATGTTTACACGCGGAACGTTTGAGTTTTTATCATCCTCAAACAGAGCAGTTGGTCGAATTTTATTGTCCGGCGCCGTTCTAGGAAATACTTCTTTAATCGGCGTGAATTATGCTCACTTTTTAGTGGGCTTTATGTCAAAATACATTGCTTGAAGGTGTGGAATTTTGCTCCAATGACGTTTCGTGATTGAGCCTAATATTCATAATCTTGTACTTAAGATAAAGGTGGAAAAATTGCAGCAATTTGCTATTGGTCAACGTTGGTTATCAGATACTGAAACAGAACTCGGTTTAGGCGTTCTTATTGATGTTGATGAGCGGTCGGTCAGCATTTTATTCCCGAAAAGCGATGAAACCCGCGTCTATGCACGCAGCAATGCACCCTTATCTCGTATCGTATTTAATGTGAAAGATGAATTACAGGATCAGGAAGGGACCAAGTGGATTGTAGAATCCGTTGAAGACCGCAATGGCGTGGTGCGTTATCATGTCGTTCGTACCTTGGAAGATGGAACTGAAGAACGTAAATCGCTGAATGAAACCCGTATTGGTGCGACCATCCAGCTGTCTAAGCCTCTAGACCGTTTATTGGCCAGTCAGGTTGATTATAAAGAATGGTATGACCTGCGTATTGAAGCACTGCTGATGCAGGCCAATATGCAAAGCAGTCCACTGCGTGGTCTGGTGGGTTCACGTGTCGGTCTGATTCCGCATCAGCTTTATATTGCGCATGAAGTTGGTCAGCGTTTTGCACCGCGTGTATTACTGGCCGATGAAGTGGGTCTGGGTAAAACTATTGAAGCGGGTCTGATCATCCATCAACAGCTGAAAACTGGCCGTTCTGAACGTATCCTGATTTTAGTGCCGGATTCACTGCAATATCAGTGGATGATCGAGATGCGCCGTCGTTTCAATCTTGAGTTCTCGCTGTTTGATTTGACTCGTACGGCATCGATCAAAGAACATGATCCTGAACAGAACCCATTCCTGACCGAACAAAAAATTATTGCCTCTGTCGATTTGATGGTCGACCATGAAGATCTGCGTGAACAGGCACTTGAAGCAGGTTTCGATTTGTTGGTGGTCGATGAAGCGCATCATTTGATGTGGAGTGAAGAAGATGGTGGTAATGACCGTTATGATCTGGTCGAAGAGCTGGCTGAACATACGCCGGGCGTGTTGTTATTGACGGCAACACCTGAACAGCTCGGTGTGGAAAGTCACTTTGCACGCCTACGTTTGCTTGATCCACAGCGTTTTAACTCGCTGGATCGTTTCCTCGACGAAGAAGCACAGTATCAGCATACAGCTAAAATTGCAGAAGTGCTGATGTCAGACATGCCGCTAGAAGCCGAGCATTTAACTGCGATTGAAGCCTTGTTAGGTCATCCGATTGAAGATCAGCCTGAACAGCGTTTCCGTGCCATTCACGAACTTTTAGACCGTCATGGTACAGGTCGTATCCTGTTCCGTAATACACGTGAAGCCATTCAAGGTTTCCCGGGTCGTGACTGTCAGCCGGCACCATTGCCAGCACCAGAAAACTGGTCGAAAGATGGCAAGTTGCGTGAACAGATGTAGCCTGAAGAGGCGCAGCTCGATGGCGCATGGATGGAAGCCGATCCACGCGTGATGTGGCTGATGGAGCGTTTGCGTACCGATTTAAAACACAAAAAAGTCTTACTGATTGCGCGTAGCGGGCCAGTGGTTGAAGCGCTGGAAAATGTACTGCGCTTACATGCCGGTATTCGTACCGCCATGTTCCATGAAGGCATGAGCTTATTAGAACGTGACCAGGCCGCAGCTTATTTTGCTGAAGATTCGTATGGCGCGCAGATTTTACTCTGCTCGGAAATTGGTTCGGAAGGTCGTAACTTCCAGTTTGCCTCTGACCTGATTCTGTTTGACCTACCTGCGAACCCGGACGTGTTGGAACAGCGTATTGGTCGTCTGGATCGTATCGGTCAGGAAAACCGGATTCAGATTCATGTGCCTTATCTGGTGGGAACTGCACAAGAACGTATGTTCCGCTGGTATAACGAAGCGCTGAATATCTTCAGCAATATTTCTCCAGCTGCACAAACCTTGCAAGAAAATTTTATTGTTCGCTTGAAAGACTGTCTATTGGCAGACAAAGGTCAAGATTTTGAAGACCTGCTGGAAGAAGTTAGCGTGCAACGTGAAGCGCTGGAAGCTGAATTGCAGGAAGGTCGAGACCGTTTGCTTGAATACAACTCTTGCCGTCCGGTGGTGGCACAGGAAATTGTCAACGCGCTTGAAGACTATGATGACAATACCACTTTGCCGATTTTCATGAAGCGCTTTATGGCGTCTACGAATATCGACTTTGACGAGCAAAGTAACGGTACAGTGATCATCAAGCCAACCGATCAAATGCAGGTTCAAGGTTTGACGTTGGATGAAGAAGGGATTACAGCGACTTTCTATCGTGATCAGGCACAAATCCGCGAAGATGCGCAATACCTGACACTGGAACATCCATTCACTGAAAGTGTGATGGAAATGATCAATACGCAAGGCTTTGGTAGCACTAACGTTGCGGTACTAAAATCTGCAGCACTGCCACAGGGTTCGGTATTACTTGAAGTATGGTTCAAGGTCGATGTGGTGGCTCCGAAAGCATTGAACTTGCCGTCTAGCTTGCCGCAACAGTTGATTCGTGTCTTGCTCAGTGAAAAAGGTCAGGATCTATCACAAAAGATTGCACCAGAAATCCTGAAACCGTACTTGCATCATTTAGATGGCAATAGTTGCCGTCAGGTGGTGAAAGCACGTCGTGATGTGATTGAGGCACGTTATCAGCAAGCGCTTGAACTGGCACGCAGTGCATTGCCTGGCTTCAAGCAGCAAGCCAAAGAAGTGTATGGCAATAAATGGCAATATGAAATTGATCGCCTGACCTATCTGAAACAGTTCAATCCAAGTATCCGTGAAGATGAAATTGCACGTTTACAAAAGTTGCAGAAAGAAGGTTTAAGCCTGCTGGATGGTCTATCGGTAACACCGGAAGCAATTCAGGTGATGGTCGTGGTCAAGCCTTAAGCTTTACGCAATAAAAAAATGCAGCTTTCGGGCTGCTTTTTTTATAGGCAAAATCCGGGTTTATTATTTTTTTGGTCGGAGAATGCTGGTCTGTTATTTTCCTCCTGTTTAAAATTAGGCTACTGAATAATAAGAATGACAAAGTATGTCAAAAGCACTGATTACCCTTGGCACAAAGACCAGTCATGGCGGCATGGTGACTGAATGCGAACTCTCTTTTTTGATCAATGGTATTGCCGTACATTTAAATGGCATGAAGCATTATTGTCCCAAATGCCAGACTATGGTCACCGCAATTTCCAGCAATTTGTCTATTACTGTCAAAGGACGGGCAGTGGTCATCGCGGGGGATAAGGCCAGTTGCGGCGCGACTTTTCTACCGATGCAACATTTGACTGTATCGCAGAAATAGACTTTAAATTCTGAAGGAATACAGAGAAATGACTTTGAGGTCATGCTTTGAGCATTTTTGCGCTGCCGAATAAATCTTTAAAGCGGTAAGCTCATCTTACGATTTCAGGATGAATACGCACTGCGTTTAAAAATAATGAAGCAAGCCTTACATTTTACCCATGCCAATGGTATCCCTTCGGCAACTTATCGGAAGTTTCTGGACTGTTTTCAGCAAGACTATGAGGTCAAAGCGATTCCCTTTATCGGCATGAACCCACAATATCCAATTACGCGAGACTGGCCTTATCTGGTCGATGAAGTCATTGCAGATATCGAGCAGCAGTTTCCTCAGCAGCAAGTGATTGGCTTAGGACATTCCTTTGGTGGTCTGGTGACCCTTATGGCGGCGTATCGACGTCCCGAACTGTTTTCCAAGCTGATCATTATGGATCCACCATTTGTGATTGGAAAAAACAGCGCCATGTTTGAACTGATCAAAAAGCTGAATCTAAAAAGTGTCGATCGTTATACACCCGCAGGAATTACGCTAAAACGCAAAGATTATTGGTCATCAAAACAGGTCGCTATTGAAGCACTCCGGTTTAACCGCTTATTTAAAAATTTCGATGAGCAGTGTTTTGCTGATTATATCGAGAGCGGCATTCAGCCAGAACCTGAACGTGGTGGGGTGACGTTAACTATTCCAAAACAGATAGAAGCGGAAATCTTCCGGACTGTGCCAGCCTGGTGGTGGAGAACGCCACGCCGACCGCCTGAAGTGCCGATGCATCTGATGACTGCAGAGCAAAGCCAGTTTTATCAGCAGGGGTTGCCACAAGGGATGCACAAGATTTATCGGATTAATTATTCTGTGGTCGAGGGCGGGCATATGTTCCCGCTTGAGTATCCGGAAGCCACTGCAAAGGCAGTCAAAGCTCAACTCGCACTTTTGTAATCATCATAAAAAAGAGACGCTGATTACGTCTCTTTTTATACTAGTTCATGCAAATCGGAAAATTAGCGCAGCTGAGAATCTTCCAGATGACGTGCACCTTCAAGGATCATCCGGATCATGATCATGGTCTGTTCGGCAATTTCTTTGCGGTCTTCGGCAGGCATATCAATCACATTAGCACCCATGTTGAAGACCAGTTGGGTAATGGCTTTGGCTGCAATATCGGGATGAAATAACTTCTTATTGTTTAGGCGTTCCAGACGAATTAAATCTTCCTGAAGTTCCTGCTGAAAATAATTTAATTGGCGTTCCACCGCCTGTTTATAAGATTTGGAACCGGTATAGCCTTCACGTAATAACAGGCTCAGATTGCCTTCATCGGCATCCAGCTGGGCAATAAAGACTTCTACAGAACTGCGGATAATGCTGTTCTGGCGAGAAGCTTGCAGACGTGCTTCATGCAAAATCTGACGCAATACAATCCCGGCACGATCAATCAGCTCAATGGCCAGTTCATCAATATCTTTAAAATGACGATAGAAGCTGTTCGGTGCAATACCAGCTTCACGCGCGACTTCACGTAGACTTAAAGAGGAAATACTTTTTTGTGGCCCAATCAGATTCAACGCAGCCTGAAACAGTTCTTCCTTGGTAATGGTGGCCTTGCGACCGACACTCCGTACGATAATCGGCTCATCAATGCTTTTCGATTGTAATAAAGATGCGTCACTGCTTATTTTCATTGAAGGCTCGTTCATCGATAGGTTCATGCATGAATCATTTTATTATAACCGAGCCAGTCAAGCTTGTGAAATGATTAGAAACAATACGGTTGTATATACAAATATATATACATGTGTATAATAATTAAAAACCCAAGGTGATGTCACAAACGATGCATGTACTGCAAAAACTTAAAATGCCATTGAATGCACTGTCTGATAGTGTAGTTGATCAGCATGCAATTAATTTCTGGATTCAGAAACTCAATCCTGTATGGTCGTTGAATCAGCCATTAGGCAAGATCGTGCATATAGAAAATGCAGCACAGGATATGCTGAGTCTGAAAATTCAAGTGAATCGCTTATTTAAGTTTGGTGAAGCAGGGCAGCATCATCCGGTCTATGTGGTGGTAAACGGCATCCGTTATGAACGTAGCTATAGTTTGACCCGTGTAGATGCGCAACATGTTTTATTGACCGTGAAAAAAGTCAATGCCGGTAAAGTCAGTACCTGGTTGGCAGAACAGGCACAAGTAGGTGATGTGATCGAATTTGGTCAGCCTTATGGTGATATGACCTTGCCTGTGCAGACGAGTCCATTGATCTTGCTTGCAGCAGGGAGTGGTATTACCCCAATGCTCAGTATGCTGGAAAGCTTGAGCAAAAAAGGTGAACTATCTGCACCGGTCACTCTCTGGTACTGGGTTAAAAAAGATCAGGATGCCGCATTTAAAGCACGGTTTGAAGAGCTTGCTCAGAAACATGCAAATTTCTCATTTCATGTGTATGCCACTCAAGAACAGCCAGCTGCTGCACGTCTGGATGAAACCTATCTGACAGATCTGCAAAATCTGGAAAATAGCATCGTATATTGCTGTGGTCCTTCAGGTTTTGTATCTAAAGCAGAACAGCTTTTTGCTCAGGCAAAACAGTTTAAAGGTGAAGCCTTTAGCATGAGTTTGGCGGATCTATCGGATACCGGCTTTATTAATGTCACCCTGACCCAGTCGAAAAAAATTGTCAGCATTCCAAAAGGCCAATCCATTCTAGTGAGCCTGGAACAGCAAAATATTAAACCGACCCATGGTTGCCGTATGGGCATTTGTAATAAATGTGCCTGCAATAAAGTAGAAGGTTCGACCAAGAATTTGGTCAACGGTGCACAAAATACCGAACCCGGCAACCTGCTCAAAATTTGTATTAACTCAGCGCAGACTGACCTTGTCATCGACTTATAAGCGAGTTTTATCTTATGAATATGCCAGTAAAATTACAGTATTTTAAAAATCCTAAAAACCGTGAATTAACCCAGTTTGAACTTGATGAACTTGCACGTGAGCTCGATGCGATTAAGCAAGAAGTGCTAGATGATCTAGGTGAAAAAGATGCGAAATATATCCGTCGTGTCTATTCAACCATTCGTTACTCATCGATTGCCGGTCGCGCCTTATTGTTTGCAGGCTGGTTCCCGCCAGCATGGTTGCTAGGCACAGGTCTATTAGGCTTTGCCAAAATCATGGAAAACATGGAGTTGGGTCATAACGTCATGCATGGTCAATATGACTGGATGAATGATCCTAAACTCAATGGTCAGACTTATGAATGGGATATTGTAGGGACTTCAGACAACTGGCGTCAAACCCATAACTTTAAGCATCATACTTATACCAATATTAAGGGTATGGATGATGATATCGGTTATGGTCTATTACGCTTGTTCCCGGAACAGCGCTGGAAACCGGGTTATTTATTGCAACCGATTTATGCAGTGCCATTCTGTTTATTGTTCCAGTGGGGTGTTGCGATTCAGAATCTTGAATTGGGTAAATACTTCAAAGGTCGCAAAAGCAAAGAGCAGACCAAAGAAGAATGGCGTCCAATGCAGAGCAAAATTGGTAAACAGTTGTTTAAGGATTATGTATTCTTTCCATTGATAGCAGGTCCTGCGGCTTTACCGGTTTTGACCGGTAATATGGTGGCCAATGGTCTGCGTAATATCTGGACCTTTAGTATTATTTTTTGTGGTCACTTTACCAAAGATGTCGAAGTGTTCCCAAAATCGGTACTTCAAAATGAAAGTCGTGGTCACTGGTATATGCGTCAGATCCGTGGTTCATCTAACCTGACCGGTTCTGAAGCGTTTCATATCTTGACGGGTCATTTAAGTCATCAGATTGAACATCATTTGTATCCTGATGTACCTGCACGTCGCTATCGTCAAATGGCACCGAAAGTTCAGGCTGTTTGTGAAAAATATGGTTTGAACTATAACAATGCCAGTCTGGTTAAGCAGTACGGCAGTGTAATTAAACGTATTGTGAAATATGCATTTCCGTTTAAGAAATAATTTTTCTTAAAGCTAAAAAAACCACTTCAAATGAAGTGGTTTTTTTATTTAAGAGGCTAATACTTCAGGAAGTAGAAGTCCTGATTGCGAAGCTATTTAATATGATTTCAAGGCATAAAGTAAAAAAGTTAATCTGCCATTTATAGTATTGTCTAAAGGTGTTTAGTAGATCAGCCAGATAAAATAGAAAGGACTAATATGGCATCGAATTAGATAAAATATTAATTTTTGGAAGCTGTTTATCATGCCCTTCGAGATAACGTTGATGCGCTAGACTCAACATTTCTTCATCCTCCTCACTATTCCCATAAGCATAAATTTCCGCATAATTATCCAGATTATATTTTTCTAGAATTCTAATTTTCTTTTGTGTGTTACTACAGTCAGGGGTTTGATAAAACCCTGTCATTTTCCCAGCTTTGATTTCAACTTCGCTACAGATTAAATCGATATTTAAATAGCTGCAGACCGGTTTTAAATATAAATCCAGAGATGCGGAAACTAGCACCACTTTATGGTCTAATTCTTGATGTTGCCTAAGCTGTTCTAGTAATTTCGGATTTAACTTAAGCATCAATTGTTGTGCATAGTCTTGAGCCAAATGCAGAATTTCCTCTGCATCACTGTCTTTAAACATGCTGACGTACAACTTGGGACGCATGTGGTGTGCTGGATACAGTTTTAAATAATAAGCCTGAATCCACGGCAGAATTTGCAGGCCGCGTTTCACAATATGCCGTTTTCTCAAGGCGTAGAAAATGAACCCAGTAAAACTGTCATGCAGATACAGGGTTCCATCAAAATCGAATAAGACTAGAGTTTTAGGTTTTTGATTTTGCGCATGCATGTTTGATATCGACCATCGACGCGGGTAGCAAACCAGTTGGTATTATAATCACGACTTAATTTTGGTCCGGAAATAACCACTTCAGGCATGATCGCATAAATAGGGTCTTTACCGGTTTTTTCCTGATAGAGCTTGCTGACACCACGATAAGTCATCGTATCTTCAAAGTCTTTATCTTTTTCTTTCTTTAAATCAGCTCGGATTTGACGTTCAGTGATAATAAAATTATTTTTGGCAAAAACACTGATTAACTCACGCTCAGATTGACTCTTCTGCGAACGGATCGCGCCATCTTTAGTATAGAGCAATAAGTCGCCATCCAGATCAAGTTCGGCTTCAGTTAAATCATTTAACATGCTCTGAAAAGCGGCATTTCGACTGGAATACATGCCCGAGTTATAGTCCGCAAAACGATAAATTGGCTTGTCATAATCCGCCGGATACATCATCAGGCGATGAATCCCATAATACAGACCGCCATATTGACTGTAGAGATCGGTACGTAACTCTGCGATATTGCCGCCTTGGCGTTTATGTTCTTTCGCATAGCTGATATGTACCTGCATTGAACCCAAGGTGGTAATTGGATTCATTTTCTCGCCAATATTCTGGCCGACCAGTTTGGCAGCACCAGTCAGGGCGCTAACATGATAATGCTTTGACATATAATCAAATATTTCACGATATAATTCGTCGAGTTCACGTTCGGTTTTGACCCGGCGCATCTGGCTTAAGTAGTTGTCTTCAGGACTCGGATGGTTCTTGAGAACTTCCTGGAAATATCCTGCAACTGTGCCACCAATTGCTTGACCAAGCTTATCTTTGAATTTTTCATCAAGGCGACCTTGGACTTCCTTAACCGCCTTTTCACCCAAACCCGGAACAGTAGGATCTGCAACAAAGTTAGATTCCTGATCAACCACTGCCACAATCGTACAAACATTTTCCTTGGTCTGAGGAATGCCGAGCTGTTCGGTAATGTCATAAATATCTTGTGCCCAAGACTCACGTTGGTTGACACGGTTTGGAATAGCTTTGCGAATATGTTCAACTTCAAGTGTCGGTTCATCATCTTTTGACCACCATGAACCATTGCCACAACCGGCAAGACCCAGAGAAAGTACAAGTACAGACAATGACTTAAAAGAAAAACAAGAAGCGAAAGTTTTATTCATGGTGTCGTAAATTAATTGAAAAGATGAGCGAATAAGGCAGATGCAGTATACTATGCCCATCAAAAAAGTGATGAATTTATATGTATATTGGTCCATATCAACTGTCAAACAATTTGATTGTCGCTCCCATGGCAGGTGTGACCGATCGTCCGTTTAGAACCTTGTGCAAATACTTTGGTGCAGGCCATGCTGTCAGTGAAATGATGACATCTGACAAAACTTTGCGCATGAGTAAAAAGAGCTTATATCGTGCCAATTTTGATGGAGAGCTGGCACCTATTTCAGCGCAGATTGCTGGTTCAGATCCCCATGATCTGGCTGAAGCGGCACGTTATCAGGTGGCCAATGGTGCGCAAATTGTTGATATTAATATGGGCTGCCCAGCCAAAAAGGTCTGTAACCGACTCGCCGGTTCTGCTTTATTGCAGGATGAAGATCTAGTTGCGCGTATTCTGGATGCAGTTGTGGCTGCAGTTGATGTGCCAGTGACCTTAAAAACCCGTCTTGGTTATTTGAACGGCCAGGAAAATATTATACGGGTCGCCAAACGTGCTGAACAAGCCGGAATTGCGGCACTGGCTTTACATGGCCGTACCCGTGAAGATATGTACCTGAATACCGCGCGTTATTCTTTAATCAAAGACGTAAAGGAAATGTTGAAGATTCCCGTGATTGCTAACGGTGATATCGACAGTCCGGAAAAAGCCAAATATGTGCTGGATTATACTGGTGCAGACGCAATTATGATTGGTCGTGCAGCACAAGGTCGGCCCTGGATTTTTCGTGAAATTGCCCATTATTTGAAAACCGGTCAACATCTTGATGCACCGAGTATTACAGAAGTGAAAGATGTTCTATTGGGACATTTGACAGAATTATACGAGTTCTATGGCGAGTATTCCGGCTGCCGGATTTCCCGTAAACATATTGCCTGGTACACCAAAGGACTGCGTTCTAGTAATGAATTTCGTCAAAGCATGTATCAGGTGGAAAATACGGCTGATCAATATCGTGTGGTAGAGGATTATTTTAATGCACTGCTAGAACATGGTTTAACCATGAATGATGTACAAGTCGAGCAGGTGAATTTACTGGAAACCAAGTAATGGCGGGCAAAATTCAGCGAATCAAGTAATATTTTTTGTGTGAAATCCCTACCTTTTTTATCTTGAGCAGGCTGATTTTTGCATTCTGTTTACACTTCAGCCTGTCTAATACATAGCAGCACAGTTTGTTCACTTAAACTGGACAGGACTTGGACATTGCTTACTCAAGCTTCCTCTATGATGAATCTATCCAGATATAAACCAGATGTGATCCATCTTGTTTATCGTCATCATTGAGGGAGATCTGTAATGACAAATACCAATCGTCCAGTCACAGAGTTTAGCCATAAAACGTCAACGGAATTGTCACAAGAGCGCAGTGAAGGCCTGAATATCAATCCGACTGATACTAACGCGCGTCCAGATTTGAATACACCCGTGAAAGATAATCCTCGTGTTCCAGACATGAATGAAGGTGAGGATAATCTGGCTGCGACCAGTGCCGGTACTTTGGGTGGAGCTGCGGTAGGCGCAGTTGCAGGTCTGGTAGGTGGCCCTCCAGGTGCAGTGGTGGGTGGTATTATCGGTGGTGTTGTTGGCGGTATTGCAGGTAATGACATTGCGACACCTGATCATGAGAAACAGGCAGATAATTACCAGCACCCAGAGAACTTGCCTGAGGCAGATAACTATCGACATCCAGATCATTTGAGAGCAGAAGATAATTACTGGAGAGATGAGTATCATAATCGCCCGTATTTCAATGAAACGCGTAGCACATATGGCGATCTAGATTATGATCGTGATTATCGCGGTGCTTACCGGGTCGGTTATGAAAATCGTCCGATGTATGAGCATGATACGGATTTTGACCGTGCCGAACCTGAACTGCGTACCAAGTGGGAACAGTTAAAAGGTGAGTCTCGCCTCAACTGGGAAGAAGCGAAATTTGCAGTTAAAGATGCCTGGCATCGTGTCACACGCTAATTCTAGATAAATTAAAAACCTCTCCATGTGGAGAGGTTTTTTTATGATTCAAGTATTAAAGATGCTTCATTTCCAGTATGAGCTGGTTAATCAGATCGGAAGCTTCCATTTCACGAATCTGTGCCACGTTCGAACCTGCCCAGAATGCACCATAACCTTGATCCCCATGTTTGGCAGCAGCAGCATGTAATTGCTTGGCCAGATCATAAGTATATGGATAAGCCGGAACATCCAGCCGATCGGGTGTATCCACTTCAATATGCCAGTGGTTAATGATGCCGCGTGCAGGACGACCAGAAATACTGGCACTCACTTGAGTAAGTGGCTTGGAAAATAAGGCTTTACGATAAGCATCATTGGCATTGGAAGATTTACACTGCACAAATGCAGTCCCGAGTTGCACGGCATCTGCGCCGAAATCCATCATTTGGCGGGCTTGTTCACCCATCATAATCCCGCCTGCTGCTACAATCGGCAGGGAAGAATGCTGTTTGATTAGCTTCACCAGATTGGAGGTTTTAACTGAAGCATCAAACTTGGTGCTAAAAATCCCACGATGGCCGCCGGCCTCAATACCCTGTGCAATAATAATGTCGATTCCGGCTGCCTCAATAGCTTTGGCTTCGGCATAATTGGTGGCAGATACCATGGTCAGAATCCCGGCCTGTTTTAAGGCTTGAATCTGATGCGGATGTGGAATCCCAAAATGAAAGCTGACCGCTCGCGGTTTGGTTTCCAATACCAGATTCAGGAAGTCATCATTGTCTTTAAAACTTTGATAAATACACTCCAAATGCTCCGGTGCCTGAGCACCATATTCGGCAAATTTATCCTTAAACTGTGCAATCCATGCCTGTGCTACAGCTTCATCTACAGGCACACTCTCATGACAGAAAAAATTGACCTGAAAAGGGCAATCTGTCAGTTCCTGAGTCTTTAAAATCTGTTCTCGTGCAGCCTCAATACTGCTGGCCCCCAGACCCAGTGAGCCCAAGCCGCCCTGATTGGACACTTCGGCAGCAAGCTCAGGTGTAGAGACACCTGCCATCGGTGCCAAGAAAATAGGGTGTTTAATTCCGAGATTTTCTAATAAAGACATAGATTTGCTCCTTGTTATGCTTTTACTTTGCCTTTGAGCACAAAATTAAGCAAATCATATTGGTTATTTTATTTTGAAATACTGCAGCATGGGTTACGTGTTATTTACATTTCTTGCGACACGCTACGTCGCCAAAAAGATAGAACTTTTATTAGCCTAGAATTGAACACTTTATAATAGCCTTTTGGTCACATATTCTCTGAGCTCATGTCTGATCGTATCCGTGAAAAACTGCAAATTTTAGCCGATGCTGCCAAGTATGATGTGTCGTGCTCATCCAGCGGTAGCAACCGTAAAAATAAAGACAAGGGTGTGGGCAATACCGGGAATGGCATCTGTCATAGTTATACCGAAGATGGCCGCTGTGTTTCCTTGCTGAAAATTCTGTTCTCTAATGTCTGTATTTTTGACTGTTCCTATTGTGTTTCGCGCCGTTCCAATGACGTCCAGCGTGCAGCATTTACCGTGCAGGAAGTCGTGGATTTGACCATGAATTTTTATCGGCGTAATTATATTGAGGGTCTGTTTCTCAGTTCGGGAATTTTTAAATCGGCCGATCACACCATGGAACGGATGCTACAGGTGGTCAAAAAACTTAGACTCGAAGAAAACTTTAATGGCTATATCCATCTGAAAACTATTCCGGGTGCATCACAGGAGATCATTACCGAAGCCGGACTGTATGTCGATCGTATGAGTATTAATCTGGAAATGCCGACGGAGGCGGGACTGCAAAAATTTGCGCCTGAGAAAACCCATGCCGAAGTACAAAAAGACTTGGGCATTGTGCGCGACCGGTTGATCCAGCTCAAAGATGAACGCAAGCTGATCAAGTCCGTTCCAAAATTTGTACCTGCCGGACAAACTACACAAATGGTGGTGGGCGCGCATAGTGAAACCGATCAGGACATTATTTTAATGGCTGACCGGCATTACAAGGAATTTAAGCTGAAGCGGGTGTATTTCTCTGGCTATATCCCGATTAATCCTGAAGATAAAGCCTTACCTGCTATCGGCTCAGCACCGCCATTATTAAGAGAAAACCGTCTGTATCAATCTGACTGGCTGATGCGTTTTTATGGCTTTGCTGCTGATGAAATTGTTGATGATCAGCATCCGAATCTGGAGCTGGAGATTGATCCTAAACTCAGTTGGGCCTTGCGTCATTCTGAAGCCTTTCCAGTCGATATTAACCGTGCCGACTATAAAATGATTCTACGGGTACCCGGCATAGGCGTGCGTTCTGCCCAGAAAATTGTACAGGCACGCCGTTTTGGACAGATTCATATTGACCAGCTAAGGCGCATGGGCGTGGCTTATAACCGGGCGCAGCATTTTATTCGCTGTGCGGATACACCGAAATTTAAGAAAGATCAGCACGCCCATCAGATTCGCCAGCAAATTTTGATGTCAGGACAATCCAAATATCAGCAGCAACTTTCACCTCAATTAGGATTTGGTTTCTAGTGGCAAGTTACTGTTTTGATGGCAGCATGACTGGTCTGCTCAGTTGTGTATTTCGTGCTTTCGAGTTTAAAGAATTTAACGTGATAGTGACGGCCAATCCTCAAGCACAAACAGGTTTATTTGATGAATTTATCCATGTGGCCTCTAATGATCAGCATGGGCAGCGGGTGTGGCAGGGATTAAAGCAGAAAGTATCTTCCAGCAGTTTGCGTGCTTTTTACTATACCTTTTTGTCAGAGCAGGAAGCAGCGTTCCAGACTCTTTTTGATTTTGCAGTCTATGTCTTTCAAAACCAGCGTCCAGTCGATAAAGATTATGGTCATGCTGCGGTGATCGGCATGTCGCAATGGGCCAAGCAAGTGGGGCGGGAAAAGCATCGTATGGAGGCTTTTGTACGCTTTAAAAAAGCCAAAGATGGTTTGTTTCTGAGTCTGGTCAGACCGGATTTTAATGTCTTGCCGATTATTTCCCGACATTTTCAGGAGCGTTATCAGGATCAAAGCTGGCTGATTTATGACGAGCAGCGTAATTACGGTATTTATTATGATTTAAGGCAGATGCATCAGGTCGAGATGAACGCTGAAATAATCGATCCACAAATCCGGATTGGTCATAGTCAATCATTCAGTATTGAACTGGATGATCAAGAGCTGCTATATGATCAGCTCTGGAAAGACTATTTTAACAGTGTGAATATTCAGGCGCGCAAGAACATGAAATTGCATATTCAATATGTGCCAAAGCGCTACTGGCGTTATATGAATGAGAAATTACTTTAAACAGTACATCAAGCTGCTTTCAGGCATAATAAGCATTGGTATATTTAAATTGAGTGTATAAACATGAAGGTATGGCTAACGTCATTAGCGCTGCTCACTGGATTAACTGCATGTTCGGAACAACCACAAAAACCGGTCGTAGATCCAGCCAAATATCAGGTTCAGACCGCACAGGAACTGCAGCAACGTTTTGATGCACTCAATGTCCAGTTAGCCCAAGACTTTCAGAAATTTAAGAAAGTCGAAAGCATTGCTTTCGCACACCAGTTTCCTTTAGATGTCAATAATCTGCAAAGCTTGAACCAGCATCTCGTTAGCAGTACCGCATTAAAACCTAGTAAAATCGCCTATTGCGATATGATGAATAGTTATTTTGCCGATATGTTCCGTTTGGGACATTACAATCTGGAACTGGTCGATGACATTAAATTGCCCAATGCCAAGAATGAAAATTTAAAAGCTAATTTCTCTGATGCTGATCATTTTTATACCTTTATTCTGGATCGTTATACGACTTATCGTCAGGTTCAGCAGACCATGGGTTATGGCTGTAATTTAAAAGCTGCGCTGTAAATCCTAAAGCCAGAAAAAAGCCCATCACAGATGGGCTTTTTTGATTTTAAGCATTAGCAACCGGTCAGTTTTTCAGGCTGCGGTTTTTCATTCGGGAAGAAAATCGGACGAAGTTTTACCCCGATCCCATTACCAATAAAAGCGAAGACCAGCCATAACCAGCCATGCAGACTACCCGACGCAATTCCACTGAAATATGCACCGATATTACAACCGTAGGCCAGGCGTGCGCCATAGCCCAGCATTATGCCACCTATAACAGCAGCAATCAGTGAACGTTTTGGAATATTGAAATTCGGCGCAAATTTACCTGCCAAACTTGCTGCCAACAAAGCACCCAGCATGATACCGAAGTTCATCATTGAGGTAATATCAAACCATAATGATTCTGCCAGTGCTTTGGCATTGCCTGCTTTTTGCCAATAATCCCAAGAAGCTACATCAACACCCACAAGCGTAGCACCTTTGGCACCCCAAACTGCCAGCGCAGAGGTTACGCCCCAAGGACGACCTGCGAGTGCCAGCGTAGCAAAGTTGAGCAAGGTCAGAATAATACCGCCCCAAATCAAAGGCCATGGACCACGAACAAAGCGCTTCCAGCCCTGATATTCACTGCGTGGCTCAATTTCCAGGCTGCCATGACGTTTCTTTTCGAAATAAACTGTTGCTGCAGCAATGATGGCAAAAACGATAAAGCTCAACAGTAATCCAGGGAGAACGCCTAAACTTTCTACCAGTGAAATCGGTTCAAGATGTGGCAGGGCAAACCACCAGTCAAGGTGCGAGGTCGCAATCACAGACCCGATACAGAAGAACAAGAGCGTCACCAGCATACGTGCGCTACCGCCACCTACAGTATACAACGTACCTGATGCACAGCCGCCACCAAGTTGCATGCCGATACCGAAAATAAAGGCACCAATCATGACTGACATGGAAACAGGATTAACGTTACCTTTAACTGGGTTGCCGAATAATTTACCTGCACCTAAAGCCGGGAAAAACAGCAGGACCGCCAGAGCGAGCATAATCATTTGTGCACGTAAACCACGGCCGCGACGTTCCTTGATAAAGACACGCCAGCTCGAAGTAAAACCAAATGAAGCATGGTACAGGGTCATGCCCAGTGCACCACCAATCAAGAATAATAGAGCCTGATTTAAGCCTACGATTTGATAGGCACCGATTGTACCTATGATAAGCAAGATAAAAGCTGCCCAGACCGAAATATTCGACCGTTGGGAAGCAGCAACAATGACTGACATGGGAGATTAAATTATTAAAAATAAAGGCTGGTATTCTACTGAATTTCAGTTTAAATGCAGCCCGTTTTGCCGAGTGAATCACAATTAAGTCATTCTAATACTTGATAAGTTCTATCAGTTTATCTGATTTTGTCGACTCATTTAGATAAAAAATGATCCCATCAAGAATTAATGCAATTTCAATTTAGATCATTCGCTATTTAAAATCATCTCTAATAAAAAAGCCTGCAATCGCAGGCTTTTAAACATCAAACTGAATGCTAAAATCAGTTTTCAGCTTTTTCCCGAACGTCTCCCGCACCTTCTTCAACTGCCGCAGCAGTTGCTGCAGTTGCTTTACGTGCTGCTTCCGCAGTGGCATCTGCTGCTCTAGACGTTGCAGCAGCTGCTTCGTCCGCTGCCTGAGCAGTATTTTCTGCGGCATTATCCATTGCTCGTTCGGTTTCTACCGCAGCCTCACGGCTGGCATCTTCCATATCATGGCCGGCTTGATTGGCTGCATTTTCTAAATGCTCACCTGTGGTTGCGCCGGTTTCAGGCGCTTCTTCTTTACTACAGCCGACTAAGGCAACAGTGGTCGCCAAACCTAAAGCAATCAGTAATTTATTCATCGAGTAATATCCTTTTGTTGTTGTAGAGCTGCAATCTAATTTAGCAGCCATTTATTTAGATTTATGCTAGCAAATAGATCAACATTTGTTGATTAACTGTAACTTTTTTCGATACTTATACTGTAATGGCACAGCCGGAAGTTGTTTTAAGTTTCATGGAATAGTGATATTCACAGAGAGGGGAGTTTCAAAAGTATCATTCAAAAGTCAGGTTATAGTATGAAGCTTGGTATTTAAATATTTGTCATCAGGACCTAGAGATAATTCTAAAAATGAAAAAATAAAAGACATAAAAAAAGCCCGCATGATGCAGGCTTTTTTAAAGAAAAACTTATAGACCAGCAGAGGCTTTAAGCGCTTCCACTTTGTCAGTTTTTTCCCAGGTAAATGCAGTATCAGAACCTTCACGACCGAAGTGACCATAAGCAGCAGTTTGCTTATACATCGGCTGGATCAGGTCAAGCATACGGGTAATGCCATATGGACGTAAGTCGAAATGTTCACGAACCAGTGCAATAATCAATTCTTCAGAGACTTTTGCAGTATTGAAGGTATTGATTGAAATTGAAGTTGGCTCAGCAACACCAATTGCATAAGACACCTGAATTTCACACTTGTCAGCCAGGCCAGCAGCAACGATATTTTTCGCCACATAACGACCTGCGTACGCAGCAGAACGGTCAACTTTAGAGGGATCTTTACCAGAGAAAGCACCACCGCCGTGACGTGCCATACCGCCGTAGGTATCTACGATAATTTTACGGCCAGTTAAACCACAGTCACCTACAGGACCACCGATCACAAACATACCCGTTGGGTTGATGTGGAATTTGGTGTCTGCATGGAACATGTCAGCAGGAATGATTTTTTTCACGATTTCTTCAATCACAGCTTCTTTCAGGTTCGCTTGAGTGATTTCAGGATCATGTTGAGTCGAAAGAACGACAGCATCTAAACGAACTGGTACGCCATTTTCATAAGCAAAAGTTACCTGACTTTTTGCATCTGGGCGTAACCATGGCAAGGTGCCATTACGGCGTAATTCAGCCTGCTTTTCCATTAAGCGATGCGCATATGAAATCGGTGCAGGCATTAATACATCAGTTTCGCGGCTTGCATAACCGAACATTAAACCTTGGTCGCCGGCACCCTGATCTTCAGGTTTCTGGCGGTCTACACCCTGAGCAATTTCAGGTGACTGTTTACCAATCATGTTGATCACGGCACAGGTTGAACCATCAAAACCAAGATCAGAATGGTGATAACCAATTCCGTTTACGGTATGACGTACAATTGCCTCAAAATCAACATTTGCTGTCGTTGTGATTTCACCGGCAAGTACAACCGCACCTGTTTTTACAAGCGTTTCACAAGCAACCCGTGCATATGGGTCTTCTTTTAAGATTGCATCCAAAATAGCGTCACTGATTTGGTCAGCCATTTTATCTGGATGGCCTTCGCTTACAGATTCCGAAGTAAATACAGCGTACTCGCGCATAGTCCTATCACAGTTAATTTTAAAGACCCGATATGTTACATCGAGTTGCGCTCTAGGACTAGCTTAACACGACAAAATTGGTCGAAATTGTTTCAAATTATTGTGTTTTTAATTGATTAATAGAATTAAAAAAATTGATATATCTATTTAGACAGCATTATTGATTGGGGAATATGAAGCAACAATATTTTAATCCGTCAGACTGTCAGAAAATTAAATGCTTAGATTTCCGATTAAATCTTAAAAAAATAGACGATAGAAAAAATACAAAGCTCAAAATTCAAAATTTACTTAAGCAAGTGATCATTACATCAATAAAGCAGATTCAGGCTGTGCGCCTTGCGACCAAATGTCTTGTTGATGTTCGGGTATATCTTCATATTAGCGCTAAGTCTTCCACATTAGCTGGTTAGGAATGGCGACATCTTTTGCTATGGACTTCTTGGAGCAAGACTGTAAGGAGATCAGAAATCATGTATCAAAAGGCATTTACCCTGATTGAAGTGCTGATCGTGCTCATCATTATCGCGATTTTAGTGACGATGGCTTTTATGAGTTATCAAGCTTATGTCGTGCGTAATCAATTGGCCGAAGTGTTTGAACAGGCTGGAGCATATCGAACCCAGTTTATTGCTTCGGATCAGCACTGTGATGCCGGACGCCAGATTGGTGGGCATGGTCAATATATCGAAAAAGTCATTATTAATGCCGCTTGCCGGATAGAGTTCAAGATACGAGAGCAGGGAGTCGATATGGCCATTCGCGGGAAATCAGTCGCTTTTGATGTTCATAGTGGCAAATGTTATTCCACTGATATTCAGCAGCGCTATTTGCCTAAAGACTGTCAGGGACATTAAGTCTACCGAAGTTGAAAATTAGCCTAAGCAAATTTGATTTCACCTGTATATCAAACAATCCTGCCAATATTTTATAAAATTTAGTAAAAATTACATTATGAATGGATCAGTGAATTGTATAGATTTTCTTTAAAAATAATGATGTGAGACATATAAAATAGAAATAAAATCAGCATAAATTCAATCCTGTTTATCAGCTTAGAATCCAGATACAGACAAGAAAGTTAATTAGAAAATGCGGGATAATTCAATCTGAAGAACCGAAGCCGAAGAAGAAATGTGGAATAATTGTACGATAAGGCAAGAGACACTCAATAAACTGATAAATATTGTTGGTTAGTCTTTACCCCTCGCTGTTTTTTTAAGACAATAGACAGCAGTTTTGAAAGTCTTTTCATCATTTCCTATTTCTGAATATTTTGGACTCTGATTTATGACAACCCCGCTTAATGAACGTCGTATTGCAAACGCAATTCGTGTATTGGCAATGGATGCTGTGCAAAAAGCAAACTCAGGACATCCAGGTGCTCCAATGGGGATGGCAGATATCGCTGATGTGGTTTGGCGTGAATTCATGAACCATAACCCGACCAACCCGAATTGGGCAAACCGTGACCGTTTTGTATTATCAAATGGCCATGGCTCTATGCTTCAATATGCGCTTCTTCATTTAACGGGCTACGATCTTTCGATTGAAGATCTTAAAGCATTCCGTCAACTTCATTCTAAAACACCTGGTCACCCGGAGTTGGGCTATGCACCAGGGATTGAAACGACGACTGGTCCTTTAGGTCAAGGCATCGCGAATGCTGTCGGTTTTGCACTGGCTGAAAAAACTCTAGCTGCGCAATTCAACAAAGACGACATCCAAGTTGTAGATCACTTCACTTATTGCTTCCTCGGCGATGGCTGTTTGATGGAAGGTGTTTCTCACGAAGCATGTTCTTTGGCGGGTACATTGGGTCTGGGCAAATTGATTGCTTACTATGACGACAATGGCATCTCGATTGATGGCGAAGTGGAAGGCTGGTTCTCTGACGATACAGAACAACGCTTCTTGGCGTACGGCTGGCAAGTGATTAAAGTTGATGGCCACGATGCAGATGCAATCCGTCAGGCAACTGTTGAGGCGAAAGCTGAAACTGCTAAACCAACCATCATTATCTGTAAAACCGTGATTGGTTTGGGTTCACCAAACAAGCAAGGTAAAGAAGACAGTCATGGTGCACCACTCGGTCATGACGAAATCGTCTTGACTCGTGAAGCACTAGGCTGGACTGATGAAGCATTTGTAATTCCTGAAGATGTTTATGCAGCTTGGGATGCGAAAGCCAAAGGTGCTGAATCAGAAGCAGCTTGGAACGAAACATTTGCTGCTTATGCTGCAAAATATCCAACTGAAGCCGCTGAATTTAAACGTCGTTTATCTGGTGAATTACCGGCTGACTTCGTTGCAAAAGCGGATGCCTATATTGCAGAAGTGAATGCCAAAGCTGAAACAATTGCAACGCGTAAAGCCAGCCAAAATGCATTGCAAGCACTTGTTCCATTATTGCCAGAAGTTCTAGGTGGTTCTGCGGATCTTGCAGGTTCTAACCTGACCCTTTGGAAAGGCGCGCAAGGCGTACAGGACAATCCGGCAGGTAACTACGTACACTATGGCGTACGTGAATTCGGTATGACTGCAATCGCGAATGGTGTTGCACTGCATGGCGGGTTCATCCCTTATGTAGCAACATTCCTGATGTTTATGGAATATGCACGTAATGCGGTACGTATGTCTGCATTAATGAAAAAGCGCGTGATCCATGTGTATACGCATGACTCAATTGGTCTGGGTGAAGATGGCCCAACGCATCAACCTGTTGAGCAGATCGCATCCCTTCGTGGTACACCAAACCTAAATACATGGCGCCCATGTGACACCGTTGAAGCAGCAATTTCTTGGAAATCTGCATTAACGCGTGCTGAAGGTCCAACCGCATTGATCTTCTCTCGTCAGAACTTGCCATTCCAAACCCGTACTCAAGCTCAAATTGAGAACGCTGCGAAAGGTGGCTATGTATTGGCTGAAGAAAAAGGCGAATTGAAAGCCATCATCATTGCAACTGGTTCTGAAGTATCTCTGGCAATGGAAGCTTATGCACAGCTTGAAGGCGTGCGTGTCGTGTCTATGCCATGTGCTGAAGAATTCATGAAGCAAGATGCAGCTTATCGTGAAGCGGTTCTTCCATCAAATATTCGTGCACGTGTTGCTGTTGAGGCTGCACATGTTGATTACTGGTGGAAATTTGTAGGTCTTGATGGTCGTGTCATTGGTATGACCACTTATGGTGAATCTGCACCTGCAAAAGATCTGTTCCAGTTCTTCGGGATTACCACTGAAGCAGTGGTTGCAGCTGTAAAAGAGATTACTGCATAATCAACTGATTAGGCGGTTTATTAAAAGGCGCTCCAGTTTTGGGGCGTCTTTTGCTTTTTAGCGTTGTTTTCATGTGGCAACTGTTAGAAAGTTCTCCCATAGTCGAAATGAAAGAGTGAGATGAACATGAGCTTGTATGAACAAATTAACGATGAAATTACTTTAATGGATGCAGGCGAACTCAAGTGGATCGGACAGGAATTACCTCTTGAAGCGATGGTTGCAGTTGATTTAATGCTGCAGAATTAGCCGAAGAAAATATCATTAAAGTGCGTCGTAAAAATCATGAAAAGACGACTGGCCTAAAACAGGTTGATCGTATTCTGGTTGAAAAACTTTAAACATAAAGCATGAAAAGTCCCTGATTGGGACTTTTTTATGCCGGATGATTTTTCATCTGACAGGTTGCTTATGAACATCAGATGAGATAAAGCTAGGTTTAGGCCGCTATAAAAATTCAGCGACCACTATCGAAACGACTTAAATTAAAGAAATAAGCCAAAGAAGCGGTTAAACATGAATATACAGCCCCAGATCCAGATCAAATCTCTAGAGCAAATATCACAGCCGGAATGGCTATTTTTATGGCAAGACTATCAACGCTTTTATCAGACGCAAATTTCGGATGAGGTGAGTGAAAATACCTGGGATAAATTAACCAATTATGAATTAGATTCAATATACGGTTTTGCGGCCTTGATTGATGGAAAGGTCGTTGGGATGGTGCATGTCATCGAACATAACAGTAGCTGGACAGTAAGACCTTATGCCTATTTGCAGGATCTATTTACCCATCCTGACTATCGGGGAAAGGGTGTGGCGCGTAAGTTGATTCAACATGTCTATCAGGTTGCACAGCAGCGTAATTGCGACCGGGTTTACTGGCTGACTCAGGAATCAAATCATCAGGCACAAGCGTTGTATAACAAAGTCGCCAAGAAAACTGGATTCATCCAGTACCGTATGGATTAAAGCTCAAAAATTAAAAAAATAACTTACAATTTTATCGTTTCATCACTGCAACAAAACGTTTTATCTTTAGGGCTGTAAACGGTTCCAGATTCTATACACTTAATAACATCCAAAACGTGAGATAAAAACATGAATTTCAAAACATTAGCATTAGGCTTGGCGGTCGCATCTGTAGCAACAGTTTCTATGGCAAAACCAGTGGCCTATACGATTGACCCGACTCATTCAGCAACGGTGTTCTCTTGGAGCCACTTTGGTTTCTCTACACCATCTGCAAACTTCAGTGACATCCAGGGTACGATTAATGTTGATAATGCAAAACCTGCGAATTCTTCGGTCAATGTGAACATCCCGGTTGCAAGCATTAATACGAATGTGAAAGCGCTGGATGACCATATTAAGACAGCAGAATTTTTTGATGCTGCCAAATATCCGAATATCACTTTTAAAAGTACTAAAGTTCAGGCTTTAGGCAAAAACAAATACAAAATCACCGGTAACTTAACCGTAAAAGATGTCACTAAACCTGTGGTACTGGACGCAGTTTTAAATAAACAAGGCGTGCACCCAATGACAAAATTACAAACGATTGGTTTCAATGCAACCACTTCATTTAACCGTTCAGCCTTTGGGGTAGGCGGTTATGTTCCAAATGTGGGCGATAAAATTACAGTGAACATTACTACCGAGGCTTCTGTTCCTGCTCCGAAAAAATGAGCATGACAAATTAAAAAAGCACCCAACTGGGCATTGCTGTCCCACAATTTTTCACAAGAGGAAGCTCATTTGAGCTTCCTCTTGTTTTATGGGTATTTTATCGGGTGAAAATAAAGCTTTTAAAGTTCTTCTTTCAAACAAATTCACTTGAATTATTCTGAGTAAACGTTGAACTGTCCAACCTGTTTTCCCTAAATGTTGAGCGAAACTCACCAATAAATAGGCGATCATCGCAATCCAGATTTGTGTCTGAATTGCGTTCCTGCTGCGGCCTAGAAACGCTTTTAATTTGAGATTCTGCTTAATCGCCTTAAAGAACAGCTCAACTTTCCAACGATCTTTATAAATCGCCGCAATGGTGGAGGCGGCTAAATGAAAGTTATTGCTGAGAAAGCTAAAGTGCTTGCCACTTTGCTGATCTCTATATTCAATTCTTCTTAACACTGGGGCTTTTCTTTTTAGGGCATGTGCGCTATTCAGCTGAATGGTTTCATCTTTTAGAATACCTTTGGATTCAAGCACTGGATGTTGCTGGATCACCTGATACACAGATTTAGGCCTAAAACGTGTGACAAATCCAATGTTTTGAGCAGTCAGATTTGCATACCATTGGTAATCGACATAGCCTTTATCAAAAACTACAATGCTGCCAGCAGGAAACTGGAATTTGCGGCCTTGTACCATGTCATTTTCTTTGCCATTTTCAACTGCAACAAACTCAGGAATATCATTGCTGTGATTCAATCCTATGCTGAGTTTCATGCTGGCTTTTGAGTCGTGAACTTTGGCCCATTCACATAAGGAAAGCGACAGGTCAATATGACTGGCATCCAAGGAATACAAGGGATTCTTAAAGCGAAATTTATGAGCTACTTTTGAGTGTTCATAGTATTTAAGCAACTTGTGAAATAGCTGTTGATACAAGGCAGCAGGCTGCTGCTCATTGATTCGTGCCAGCGTGCTTCGGGGAATAGACTTTGCTCCGAGATGACTTAGCTTTTCCTGTTGGCACTCCAAATTGGATTGAATATCTCTCAGACTTTGTCTACAAGAGAATTGAGACATCAATATGGCAATAAACTGATCCCACCGGGAAGCCGCTCTAAATTTCTGTCCAACATGGTGTACTTTAGCAAGTTGTTCAAAATCCTGTCGCACAACAGGTTTAATTAGCTCATGAAATACGGTATTCTGATGTGACAAAACCTGAATCCTGGTCGTTAAAGTGTTTGTTTGCACTCATATTTTAACTGTTAGGACTCAGGTTTTTTTATTTAAAGCAAACTATGGGACAGCAGTGCCCAACTGGGTGCTTTTTTATTACGGTTATTTAAGTTGCAAGTTTTCTAAATAATGCAGCAATACCGAACTGGCGGCCTGTTCAAGCGCGGGCGCATAGCTTTGATGATCCGCCCGTAAGGCGGGAATATTGATCTGGGCTTTGCGTAACTCACAGGTATGTCCAATCAGCCATTTCTCTAAACTTTCACTGGCCACTTCAGCATGGAATTGTAGTGCTAGAATATTCTGTCCTACCCGAAAGGCCTGATTTGGATAAAGATCAGAGCTGGCCAGTAATTCTACCTGTTCAGGTAGGTCAAAGGTATCACCATGCCAATGCAGGACGTCAATATCCTCCAGAGCTTTTAGTGGATTGTTTTCAATAGAAGCAAGACTGAGTTTAGACCAGCCAATTTCCTTCACATCTCCGGGATAGACTTTAGCATTCAATGCAGCAGCAATTAACTGCGCACCTAAACAGATGCCTAAAGTCGGTAAATTCTTTTCCAGTCGAACTTTAAGTAAGTCTATTTCTTGTTGTAAGAAAGGGTAATCCTCAGTTTCATAGACTGCAATCGGGCCACCGAGAATAATTGTTAATCCAGGATGTTTAAAAGCCTTGGTAAGATCATCGATGCCAGCTTCGAAATAACGCACACGTAAGCCGAGCTGATAAAAAATATCTTCCCAAGCACCTAAGTCTTCAAAAGCCAAATGTTGAATGGCATACACGGTATCGGAGAGGTGGGCTAAGTTCAGCATAGTTTTTTGATATCAAGAGAATGATTTAATTTAACGTGAATCAAAAGCAAAATAAAAGGCTTTATGCCCCACATCATGTGCAAAATAGAAAATAATGAACATCGCTGCGCTATCGGCAACTGTGTAAACATTTTCGTGTGATCGCTACATGAAGCAGTTCATTTTTCCTTTTATATAGGAAAGAGAGTAGAGTAAGGCTGCCGTACTGAATAAAAACAACAAGCCTATCAGGATCAAGGATATGCAAAATATACGTTTATATGTCGATAAAAATAGAATCAGCCCTTATGCCATGTCGGTCTATGTTGCCTTAAAAGAAAAGGGTTTAGATTTTCAGGAAATAGTGGTCGATTTAGATCAGCAGCAACAGAAATCTGCGGCTTATCAAGCCATTTGTCCAAGTGCTAAAGTTCCGTGTTTAATAGTAGATAACTTTAGCCTGTTTGAATCATGGGCGATCACTGAATATTTGGAAGATGCCTTTCCAGCACCTAATTATCCAGCCTTATATCCTAAGGAAATTTATGCTAGAGCTAAATGTCGGGCCATACAAGCCTTGGTCAAAACCGATTTTATGCAAATCCGCCAGCAGATGCCTTCCGATTCGGTATTTCATCTAGCAAAAATGTCTATACCTCTTACAGCTTCGATCACTGAAGAAATTCAGCGCTTGGTGAATGTGGCAGAATATATGCTGGAGGACATATGGTTGACTGAACACTGGTCCATTGCAGACTTTGATCTGGCCTTTATGTTGCATCGTTTGCTGAGCCATCAGGTGAAACTTCCTGTGAAAATAATAGAATATGTCGAGCGTAATTTTAAGTGTGCTTCGGTACAGGCCTGGCTGGCAGAACATGAAAAAGCTAAAACTTTAATCTAATGTCGACTGATAAAACAGTTCATAAAAAACCTACTTAAATAGGTAAAATTCAAGCGTAATATGAATCAGAACAAAACTTGAAAAGATGCTGAGGATACAGTCCTCGTTGAATAAGAAGGAGGGAGGGGCCGGTGGGGAATTCACATCATCATGAACATAGTCATGTCGCCGTGACTGCAAAAAATGCCAGAAAATTATCAATAGCGCTGGGATTAACCACCACTTTTTTAATTGTGGAAGTGATTGCTGGTTTTCTAACTCAAAGTTTGGCCTTACTTTCTGATGCTGCGCATATGTTTACCGATGCTGCTGCACTGGCTATCGCTTTAGTCGCTATCAAAATTGGACAAAAACCGGCAGACAATAAACGGACATTTGGTTATCAGCGCTTTGAGATTTTGGCTGCTTTGTTTAACGCCTTAATGCTGTTTGTGGTTGCGATTTATATCTTGTTTGAAGCTTATCAGCGTTTGAGTCATCCACCAGAAATTCAAAGCCTTGGCATGATGATTGTTGCTGTTTTGGGGCTGATCATTAATCTGATTTCCATGAAAATTCTGGTGTCTAGTAGTCAGGAAAGTCTCAATGTCAAAGGTGCTTATCTGGAAGTGCTCAGTGATGCACTGGGATCTGTAGGCGTGATTATTGGAGCACTAGTGATTTATTTCACCGGCTGGATGTGGATAGATACACTCATTGCAGTATTAATCGGATTTTGGGTATTGCCAAGAACCTGGATTTTGCTGAAACAGAGCATCAATATTCTGCTTGAAGGTGTGCCGGAGGAAATTGATATTGAAAAATTACGTCACGATCTTTTGGCGCTTGATGGGGTCCAGGATATTCATCAGCTCAAGGTTTGGGCGATTACTTCCAAAAAAGTCATGCTGACCGTGCATCTGGTTGCACCGAATGTGGATTATCAGAAACTGCGGCATCAGACCTTTGAGATGCTTCACCATGAGCATCATATTACCGAGATGACCTTGCAGATTGAAGCAGAAGATTGCCCGCCGGAACATCGGGGACAATCCTCACATCCGCATTCACATGCTGAAACCCATCAGCATTGAAGTGGAATAATCTAAGCATCGGGAAAGTTGATTATTTTTTTAAAAGTGAACGAATCACATCCAGATAACTTGGCGGAGCATCGACATACTCACGCTCCCTTAACATCTGATGCATTTTCGCCAGCTTTTGATGCGGAACAGAGGCCATCAAATGATGTTCAATATGATAGTTCACATGAATTGGGGCTACAAAAGCACGTGCCAGCCAGTCTGCACGGGTGGTGCGGGTATTGCTAAGGGCGGAATGACTGGTTTCTAGGCCCGCATGCTCAGCCATAGCGCGGATGCGGATGAACAAAGGAAATGGAGTGATATAGGCGAGAGGCCATAATAAATACATTTTAGGATGGCCGCTGGCCCACAGAGCAGAAAAAATTGCTGCATTTGAAATTAACATACCAGAACTATTTTTAAGCAAGTTTTTCGCTAACTCTAAATTGCTGCGATCACCATGCGGAATTGGCTTGGGGTCATTGGAAACACTCCATTCCAGCAATTCCAGATCCATTAATACTCGACCAGCGAGAAATTTAAGCCCCGATTGCCCATTCAGGTCACGGAAGAATTTCCTGAATAGTGAGCTTTGCGTAATGGGAAAGTTTTTTACCAACCCCAAGTCAGGATCATCTGGCTGCGAGGTTTTAGCATGATGTTTCAGGTGATAAGGACGGTATTTGCTGACATCATTCCAGATCGGGCGTGCACAGAGCCAATCAGTCAGATGGGTATTTAACCATTTGGTTTTGAACAGGCTATGGTGCGAGGCATCATGCATCAAAATAGCCATCGCAAGCTGGCGTCCAGCAAGAATAGCCAATGCCAATGCACATATCAGGATTTTTCCCCATGTAGGTAAATATTCCCAGCTATAGGCAACCGTACCAAAGGTCATGACAATTACGGTCCAGGTTGAACCTACTGCCCAGGCACCGTGTAAGTCTGAGGTCGTGGTGAGTTCTTTAATTTCGTCACGACTAAAAAGTTCTGTGACACTGACCTTTCTGTTCATTCTTCTGCCTATATTTAGTTCTTATTGCTTTATTCAATATATTTGGATGAAATATTACAGTCAATTCATTTTTGTGTATAAAAAAGAAATAAATTAGACCCCTTGGTCTTTAAAATAGTGTTGCCATAAAAGTTGTCCCTGTTTTTCTATTTTGCGGACTGCGAGCTCAAATTGTTGTCGAGCCTCGGTATCTATCCATTCTGCAGGAAGCAAAGGGTCAGCACGCAAACTAAATAGGGCAGATTTACCTAAATAAAAAGCACTTTTTGCAGCCTCTGCTAAAGTCAGATTTTGGTAATTTTCAAACCAGTCGTTAATATCATGCTGTACTTGATGATAGGTCTGATGTAGCTCTTCGATATCCCATAAATCACGAATTTCGGTTTCACTTTCCAGTTGACTGACTTGAAAAAAACGTGCGTCAGGATCTAATCCAAACTGGATTACAGCTGTTTTTAATGGACTTAGATTTAGCGTTAAATTATCGGGACGAATAAAAACATTTTGCTCTAGTTCCTGAAAACCATAATAACGTAGCGCTTTTTCCCTTTTAGATAATGCCGTACGGTCTACACGTCCCAAAGTACCGGTATAGACCAGCACATATTTTCCGTTCCATGTAGTCGCCGTTTGCATATCAGGATGTTTGTTTAAGCTGATAAAAGAAGTATCGAATTTTTTCTCTAGCAATTGATACACGCCGCGCTCTACAGCTTGAATGACATTTTCCTGATTTAATCGGGCTACAGCGACACGGATACCATTGTCAGATATACCTAATAATTCAGCAGCAGCTAAGATCCGCTTAATAGACAGGGTGGAGTTTTTAGATGCATATAAAAGATCTAGAATTAGATGACGAGCATTTAATTTATAAGTCATGAAACGATATCGTTATGAAAGGGATTGAAAGTTTTAAAGTTTATCCACAATAGCACTTTGTCATGACTAACCCAAAAAAATTGTCAGGGTAAAAGAGGATGAATAAGTGATTTGAGATATGCATTTTATTAATAAATTTTTTTCAAACACAATAAAAAACCCTTATCTTTCGATAAGGGTTTTTCGTATTCTGGAGCGGGAAAGGAGACTCGAACTCCCGACCCCAACCTTGGCAAGGTTATGCTCTACCAACTGAGCTATTCCCGCAATGAGGTGAATTATAGAGAATTCCACAGCAGTGTCAACTCTCTATAAATCTGTTTGATTAATTAATCAGCACGGCGCCAAACTGTACCTTGACGGGTATCCTCAAGAACAACACCTTGATCAAGTAAAGATTGACGGATTTCGTCTGCGCGTGCGAATTCTTTGGATTTCTTGGCATCCTGACGCTGTTGAATCAAATCTTCAATTTGTTCAGGCGATAGTCCCAATGCTTCTTGACCAATGTCAGATTTGAGGAACTCATCTACATTTTGCTGTACCAGACCGAGAATATTGGTCAGGTGACGTAAAGTTGCGTAGTAGATCGCTGCCTGTTCCGCATTTTCTTCTTTCACGGTACGATTCAGCTCTTTATTGATTTCGAACAATACCGCAATCGCTTCAGGCGTATTGAAATCATCACGCATAGCGGCATTGAAACGCTCAACCAAAGCCTCATCCAGAGTTTCAATCAGATGATCACCATAAACCGCCTGATAGGTTTTAAAAGAATGGTAGAAACGAGACAAGGTATTTTTTGCTTCTTTTAAGGCAACATCCGAGTAATTCACCGGGCTACGATAATGGGAAGAGACAATAAAGTAACGCACCACTTCCGGATGGAATTTTTCAATCACGTCGCGAATGGTGAAGAAATTGCCTAAAGACTTCGACATTTTCTCGCCATCGACATTAATAAATCCGGCATGCATCCAGTAATTGACATACTGTTCACCAGTTGCTGCTTCAGATTGTGCAATTTCATTTTCATGATGCGGGAAGGTTAAATCAGCACCACCGCCATGAATATCGAAATGATTGCCTAGGCAGCAGGTCGACATTGCGGAACATTCAATATGCCAGCCTGGACGGCCATTGCCCCAAGGTGATGCCCATGACGGTTCATTTTCCTTGGCATGTTTCCACAGTACAAAGTCAAATGGATGTTTCTTTTCAACTTCGACATCGACACGTTCAGACGCACCCGCTTGCATATCTTCCAGTTTACGGCCAGAAAGACGACCATATTTGGCAAACTTCTCGACCTCAAAGTAGACATCACCATTATTGGATGGATAAGCCGTACCTTTGTCGACCAGGTTGCTGATCATATCCTGCATCTGATCGATGTAATCTGTGGCTTTAGGTGCTACATCAGGTGCAAGGCAGCCCAGTTTGGCAAAATCCTCATTCATCGCATCAATAAAGCGGCTGGTTAGCTCTGAGATACTTTCGCCATTTTCATTGGCACGTTTAATAATTTTGTCGTCAATATCCGTAATATTACGCACATATTTGACTTTCCAGCCTTGGCTACGCAGGAAACGGATAATATAGTCAAATGCAACCACTGTACGTGCATGTCCAATATGACAGTAGTCATAAACCGTCATACCACAGACATACAGATCAATTTGACCTTCAACACGAGGTACGAATTCTACTTTTTTGCGTTGCTCTGAGTTATATAGAACAAATGGTTGCATAGCTGTTCAAAAGACTTCAAATAAAAGGATGAATCATCTTAACCTAAGCATAATTATTCATAAAGATAAAAGCGTAAAAAGCCTCAGTTATTTAGGGTAGTTAGGCGATGAGAGTGATTTAGAAAGAAGAGGTTCAGGAAGTAAAATGACGATATTGAGCTTACATTTTCAGAGACAGTATCCGTCAGGGTAATTGAGTTAAATTGAAATGAGGATGATTTAGTATGAATCCCATTCATTGAGACGAGAGTGAGGATATTCTAATAAAAAATAAAAATAAGCACATTCTACAGTTTTAAAAATGGAGTGAATGTAGAGGCGGAGATACCAGATTGCGCAAGTTGAATACAATCTGAATATATTAAAAATCCGTCGAATCTTCTACATTTAGAAAGCTTACAATTGCATAGCTATGCTAAAATTGCGAAAATTATGCCCATCAAACCAGAGTTTTTCTCTGTCCTTAGCGTAGGTAAACAGGCTTTGAATCCACAAAAAACAGCGAATCAACTAGATTTCCAGAAAGTCGCACTTGAAACACTGCGCATCGAAGAAAATGCACTACAGATTTTAGCAACACAGATTGATGACCGTTTTAGCCGGGCATGTGAAATTATTCTACAGTGTACTGGCCGTCTGGTGATTACCGGAATGGGCAAGTCAGGTCATATTGGCCGTAAAATGGCGGCGACCTTTGCTTCGACCGGAACTCCCTCATTCTTTATGCATCCAGGTGAAGCTGGTCATGGCGACTTGGGTATGCTGGTGGCTGGTGATGTGCTGATTGCAATTTCAAACTCGGGCAAGAGTGATGAAATCATGATGCTGATGCCACTCATCAAACATCTGGAAATTCCGCTGATTACCATCAGTGGTGATGATCGTGGTCCAATGCCACAAAATGCTGATGTGGCTTTGACGCTAGGTAATATTCAGGAGGCTTGTCCACTGGGTTTAGCGCCGACATCGTCAACGACGGCAACATTGGCTTTGGGTGATGCTTTAGCGGTGGCTTTACTGGATGCTCGCGGCTTTACTTCGGATGATTTTGCACGTTCACATCCTGCAGGTGCATTGGGTAAACGTCTGTTATTGCACGTGAAGCATCTGATGCGTACTGGTACTGATTTACCTAAAGTCTCGCCAGATACCGCCATGAATAAAGTATTGTACGAAATTTCTAACAAGCGCTTGGGCTTAACCACAGTCGTCGATGAAAATGATGTGTTGCTGGGGATTTTTACCGATGGTGACTTGCGTCGCTTGATTGATAAGCAGCAAGGTTTTGATGTCAATCTGGCTATTCAGGACGTGATGACCAAAAATCCGTTGACCATTTCTCAGGAAGCACGTGCAGTGGTGGCACTGGAACGTATGAATGAGCATAAAATTAATCAATTTGTAGTTGTTGATGATGCCAATAAAGTCATTGGTGTGATTAGTATGCATGACCTGATTCAGGCTGGGGTAAATTAATAAATGGCATCTTATGTATTATTAGAGCAGGCACGTCATATTGCAGCACTGGTGCTTGATGTAGATGGTATTTTAAGTGATGGCTTTGTAACGCTGACCAATACTGGCGATGAGATCAAATCCTTTGATATTCGTGATGGTCTGGGCATGAAACTGGTTCAGCAAGCAGGGATCAAGGTGATTATTATCACCGGACGTAAAAGCAATATTGTAGAAAAGCGTATGTCGGATCTGGGTGTTGATCTGGTCTATCAGGGCCGTGAAGATAAAGGTACAGCACTTCGTGAAGCCTGTGCGCAGCTCAACATTGATCCTGAAGATTGCCTGTATATGGGCGATGACTGGCCTGATCTGTCTGCGTTCGCCATTGCCGGCATGAAAGTGACCGTACCTAATGGTCATGTCGAAGTTCGCCGCCGTGCCGATCTCGTGACTCAGGCACAGGGTGGACGTGGTGCGGTGCGTGAAATCTGCGATATGTTGTTAATGTCCAAAGGCATGTACCAAGAGTTACTTGAAAAATATACTCGTGCGCCTTATTAATAAGTCATATCTTTTGGATTAAGTACACCGCTTATGGATACTAAAGTTTTATATATTACGGCTGTGATTATTGCCGCAATAAGTGGTGGTTATTACTATTACAGCGGCAAGGGCAACAAGCTGCAGGCAGACTCTGCGCGCAGCATGACCTATTCCGCTCAAAATATTAACTTAACCCAGACGGATGAAGCAGGCCAGGTGTCGGTTCGTGCCCAAGTGGACCGACTCGAGCAGAACCTGCAGCTAGAAACCTCAAAGCTGGAAAATCTGCGAGCATCGACCTATGACAATGGTAAAGTCGATGCGACTTTCTTTGCCAAAATGGCGCATGGTTATGATGACAATACAAAAGTTGTACTCTCTCAAGAAGTGCTCGCCACCAAAATCATGCAAAATGGAAAAATGCAGTTTCGTACTGAAGAACTGACTGCTTTTCCGAAAACACGTGAAATTGAAACAGACAAGACAGTGATTGTGGAATCTCCACAGGCTGAATTCGTCAGCCAGGGTCTTAAAGCCAATCTTAATGATGGTCAATACGAATTCTTTAATATTCGAGGAAAGTATGAACCAAACTCCTAAAGCCAAAATGATGCACACTTTCCTGAAGCGTATGACGCTGGCGACTGTGGTTGGACTCGGTTCAATCGCTGCTTTTGCACTGCCATCTGACCGTAACCAGCCAATCACTTTGCTGGCTGACCGGGCGACTTTCAATGAGCGGACGGGTGTGACGACGTATTCGGGCAACGTTATCATTGAACAGGGCACCATGAAGCTGCAAGCCAATTCGATTGTGGCCAATCTGAACAATAAGCGTCAGATCAGCCTGATTACAGCGACAGGCAGCCCGGCACAGTTCCAGCAAAAAGTGGATCCGGCCAAAGGTCTTGCCAAAGGTCAGGCGCAGAAAATTGTCTACAATGCTGAAACCGGGATTATTACCTTGTCAGGTAATGCCTTCCTGCAACAGGACGGTGCCAGTATTCGTGGTGCGACTTTAAAATACAGCATGAACAAAGGCGATATCGAAGCTACCGGAACACCAAATAAAACCGGTTCATCGTCTGGCCGTGTACAAATCGTGATTCCACCCTCTAGTTCAACATCCTTCCCGGGAGCGCGTGATTAATGGAGCAATCGCAGCAGGTTCAAACCTTAACCATTAAGCATCTGGCGAAAAACTATAATAAACGCTGGGTAGTGAAAGATGTGTCGTTCAGCATGGAAAGTGGCCAGATTGTTGGGTTGCTGGGACCAAATGGCGCCGGTAAAACCACCAGTTTCTATATGGTGGTCGGTCTGGTGCGGATGGATAAGGGGGAAATCTATCTCGATGATCTAGATCTTTCCGACCTCGCAATGCATGAACGGGCACGTAAGGGAATTGGTTATTTGCCGCAGGAAGCTTCGATTTTCCGAAAACTGACAATTTCCGAAAATATTATGGCGATTCTGGAAACCCGTAAAGATATGACCAAAGCACAACGTCAGCAACGTCTGGCGGAGCTATTGGCAGACTTTAAAATCACTCATATTAAAGATTCTTTGGGCATGAGTGTATCCGGTGGGGAGCGACGTCGTGCCGAGATTGCGCGTGCACTTGCTGCGGACCCAAAATTTATGCTACTCGATGAGCCTTTTGCTGGTGTCGATCCGATTTCGGTTGGAGATATTAAGGATATTATTACGACCTTGAAAAATCGCGGAATTGGTGTACTGATTACCGATCATAACGTGCGTGAAACGCTGGCGATTTGTGAGCATGCTTATATTGTTAGTGAAGGCGCATTGCTTGCTGAAGGTACACCAGAAGAAATCCTGGCGAATGAGACCGTAAGAAAAGTTTATCTGGGTGATGATTTCACTGTTTAAATAATCCTGCTTTATATAAAATCCTGCATCAGACGCCAGTTGTCGGATGCAGGGTTTTTTTTGATCAAATCAAAGTGAAAAAGATTTCTTTTAAAGGGGTTTGATATATTGTTAGACTAAAACAAGAAACATTACATAATTATGCGATTTAGGGAAGAACACTTTAAAAAAAATCAGGGGAAAACAGATCAAAAAAGAAAGAGATTGATACTTCTTCTTTTGCCTTTATCTGTATCTTTGGTGCATGCAGAAAGCTCACCCCATTATTTTGCCAATCTCAAAAATGGCTTGGGTCAGCTGATTGCACCCAAACCACACGATCCGCGCATACCATTGATATCACGTCGCTGGGTCATTATGCATTAGATACATCAAAAGAAGCTGAGCTGCCACAGATTACTCGTTCACAGTCAGGACAGCCAACTTTAAATCCTACGATCACAGCTGGTATTCCACAAAAAATGAATCTGGTGGGAGCCGTACACCGCGCAGTGCAGCGACGTCCTGAAATCACCCAGAGTATTTCGACATTATCTGCGCAGGCAGCGAATATTGATGTAGCGAGAGCGGGTTATTATCCGCAGGTGTCCGGTGGTATCGGGACAGGGGATCTCACTTCCGGTGAACGTGGACGACAAATCGTTTCTTTGAATGCCACCCAGATGCTGTATGACTTTGGCAAAATTAAAACCAATATCAGTGTGGAAGAAGCCCGCTTGGCAGAAGAACAGGCAAGAGTGCTGGTTAGTTTGGATCAGATTGCATTTGAAGTAGCAGATGCAATAGTGAATATCAAACGTTATCAGCAAATCACCCAGATTGCCCAACAGCAGATTCAGGGCATTGGACGGATTGCAGAAATTGCCAATTTGCGTGCCCGCGCCGGAATCAGCAGTCAGGCCGACCCGATTCAGGCCCAGTCCAATCTGGAAGCAGCGCAATCGAATCTGATTGTACAGCAGACCCAGCTCAGACAATATCAACAACGCTTGCGTACCTTGCTAGGATTTGATGTATCCACTGTTGAATGGGATATTCCTGATCGTATTGTGGCACAGGCCGATCTTTATCAGGATCCGGAATTTACCCAGATTCCGAACATGATTCTGGCCCATGCCGGGGTCAATATTGCCCGTTTGCAAAAAGATCAGGCGCGGCTAAGCCCTTATCCGACCATTAGTGTTAAAGGTAGTCTAAGTCAGGCGATGAATGGACGGAATCCAAATAATAATGAAGATGATGGCTTTTATAATTCAGTCATGATTGAAGCCAGCAGTAATTTGTATCAGGGTGGTGCAACGCGTTCACAGACCCGTGCCGCAAGCTATGCCGAAGAAGCTGCACGCGCACAGGTCAATACGGTCTATCTGGATGTGCAGGATCAGGTGCGCTTGATCCGCGAGCAGATTGAAAATAAACAAAAACAAATGGGGGGTTTATCCCAGCGCCGCGCAACCACGGTACGCACCAAAGAGCTGTATCAAGAACAATATAAATTGGGTACCCGAACCGTAGTGGATTTGCTGAATGCAGAGCAAGTCATTCATAGTACCGCGCAGGAAATTGAATCGGCACGCTATGACATTTACTCGGCGATCGTACAGTACATTCAGGTCACGGGCCGTACACGGGATATTTACGCGCTTAACAGCATTTCTATTCAGGGGTTTGAAGTTCAGCCATGAGTACTACAATAATAAATTATCAACCTTGGCTTCAGGCAGTTTTAAATATTGCCCGGCATTACCGGATCGAGCCTTCTGAGGAGCGGATACGCCTGCAACTGGACTGGAACCAGCATCATGACATCGATGACATGCTCAAGATAGTCAGTCGTCAGATGGGTTTAAATGTCCGTAAAAATAAATTTGAGCGCAGCCTGCTGAATCCATGGTGTTTACCTTTACTGGTTGAATTCGGTAGTGGTGATGTGGGGGTGATCGAACGCATCGACACGCAAGGCAATGTCAGCATTCAGCTCAGTGGTGATGAAGGTTTATCTCAAAGCTTTACAGTTGAACAATTAGATACTGGCGTAAAGCATCTTTATGTACTGCGTCCTGAATCTTCAGTTCCAGATGCGCGGGTGGATGAGTATATCAAACCCTTTGAGAAAAACTGGTTCTGGTCAATTGTCCTGAATGACTGGAAGCGTTATATCGATGTGATGTTTGCGTCTTTAATTGCCAATATTTTGGCATTGGCCACGATAGTCTTCTCGATGAATGTCTATGACCGTGTCATTCCATCGCAGTCTATTCCGACGTTATGGGTGTTGGCTGGTGGGGTGCTGATCGCCGCGATTTTCGAGTTTGTTTTACGTGTCTCGCGGATCTATCTGTCAGATATTATTGGTAAACGCGCGGATTTAAAAATTTCTGACCGGGTATTTGGTCATTCATTACGGATTAAAAACAGCGAACGTTCCAAATCAACAGGAACCTTTATTTCACAAATTCGCGAGCTGGAAGGCGTCCGCGAACTGGTGACTTCAACCACAGTTACGGCCATTGCCGATCTGCCATTTTTCTTCCTGTTCTTAGGGATATTCTGGGTCATTGGGGGAAATCTGTTCTGGGTTATGCTGCTGGTGGTACCACTCATGATTCTCCCGGGAATTCTGGCACAGAAAAAACTGGCACAGCTGGCCCAGTTGGGGATGCGTGAATCTGCCATTCGCAATGCCTTGCTGGTAGAAGCCGTACAAGGTATTGAAGACATCAAGCTGTTAAGAGCTGAAACACGTTTCCAGAATCATTGGAATCATATGAATGAAGTGTCAGCCGATGTCAGCATGCAGCAACGTAAAATTGTCGGCTTGATGACCGCCTGGACCCAAAAAATTCAGGGACTGACCTTTGCAATTGTAGTCTTGGTCGGGGCTTTTGCGGTGATGGAGGGTGACATGACCACAGGCGCACTGGTGGCCTGTTCGATTCTATCTTCACGCATGCTGGCACCAATTTCAAAAATTACGGGCGTACTGGGTCGCTTGCAGCAGGCCAAAGTAGCGAAATCCGGTCTGGATGAATTGATGAAAAAACCGGTGGATCAGCCGGACTATTCGCACCTGATTCATCGTCCGGCACTGGATGGGCATTATGAGCTCAACGGTGTGGTGTTTAAATATGGCGATGATGATCCGAAACCGAGTTTGATGATTCCCAAGCTGGAAATCAAGCCCGGGGAGAAAATTGCGATTCTGGGCCGTAATGGTGCAGGAAAGTCGACCTTGTTGCAGCTCTTGTCTGGGATGCAGACACCGCTACAGGGCAAGGTCAAGCTGGATGGTATTGATCTGACCCTGATTGATCCGTCAGATGTACGTCGTGATATGGGCTTGCTGAATCAGAACTCACAGTTATTTTATGGTTCAATTCGTGAAAACCTGACTTTGGGTGCACCCTTGGCCACCGATCAGCAAATTCTGGAAGCCTTACAGATTACCGGTGCACTGGGATTTGTACAGGAGAAAAAAGAAGGGCTGGATCATATCATTTTGGAAGGCGGTGCCGGCTTTTCTGGTGGGCAGCGTCAAGCCTTGTTATTGGCGCGGCTATTGATCCGTCAACCAAAAATTTTACTGCTGGATGAACCGACTGCCGCCATTGATGATGTATCAGAAAAGCAGTTGATTGATTATCTTAAAGGCTATTTAACCCATCGTACGATGATCGTTGCAACTCATCGCCGTGCGGTATTGGAACTAGTGGATCGTATTCTGGTGGTCAATGATGGCAGGATTCTGATGGATGGACCAAGGGATCAGATCCTGAATCAGTCGCAAGGTGGTAATAAGCGGGTTGTGGGAGCAAGTGCATGAGTGAACTACAACAACTAAAACGTTCCAGCAAGGTCAGCTTTCAGGAACCACCCTTACCCAAATCAAGTGTCATCATCTGGATTATTGGCATTGGCCTATTGGTATTGCTGAGCTGGGCATGGTTATTCAAATTGGAAGAAGTGTCTACCGGGACCGGGAAAATAATTCCATCATCCAAAGAGCAGGTGATTCAGTCTCTGGATGGCGATATTCTGACCACACTCAACGTCAAAGAAGGTGAAATTGTCGAGCGTGGGCAAGTATTGGCCCAGCTTGATCCAACCCGCTTTGAATCCAATGTCGGTGAATCAGAATCCTTGCTGGTTTCATCACGTGCCACTTCAGCCCGTTTACGTGCGGAAGTCACCGGCGCACCGTTGGTCTTTCCTGAAGAAGTGTTGAAATACCCCAAATTGGTTAAAGAAGAAACGGCCCTGTATCAGTCGCGTCGAGCCAATTTGCAAGAATCTGTTGCAGGCCTGGAACAGGCTTTGTTACTGGTGCAGCAAGAACTGGAAATGACCGCGCCATTGGTCGCCAAAGGGGCAGCCAGTGAGGTTGAAGTGTTGCGTCTAAAACGTGAAGCCAATGACCTGCGTAATCAGATGAATGATATCCGTAATCAATATTATGTGAATGCGCGGGAAGAATTGTCCAAAGCCAATACTGATGTAGAAACCCAGCAACAGGTGGTACGTGGCAAGTCGGATACTTTGAGCCGAACTGTTTTTAAATCACCGGTTCGCGGTGTCGTCAAAGAGATTGATGTGATGACGCTGGGCGGCGTGATTCCACAAAATGGCAAGTTGATGACCATCGTGCCACTGGATGAAAAATTACTGGTTGAAGCACGAATCTCGCCGCGTGATATTGCCTTTATTCGCCCTGATCAGGAAGCATTGGTTAAAATTACAGCTTATGATTATTCGATCTATGGTGGGTTGAATGGTAAAGTTGCGATGATTTCACCGGATACCTTGCGTGATGAAGTCAAGCAGGATCAATTTTATTATCGGGTGTATATCCGTACCGATAGCGACAAGCTCAGCAATAATGCCGGGCAGGAGTTCAATATTACTCCAGGGATGGTGGCCACCGTGGATATTCGTACTGGTTCAAAAACCGTGATGGATTATCTGATCAAGCCATTTAATAAAGCCAAAGAAGCCTTGCGTGAACGGTAATATTTGCCAAGCAATTGAGTAAAACAATCGATCAAAATCAGGCCTCTCCGTGGAGAGGCTTTTTATTTGTCTGTGCAAAGCGGGTATACTGCAGCAGTGAGAGTTTAAAGCCTGAAGTTATGCCATTTACCATTGCCAGCCTGGTCAGTTTTGAGGAAGACATCAAAAAAAGCCGCTTTCAGGCCTTTGCCACCCCTGTTGAGAATGAGCAGGACGTCAAAGATTTTCTGGAAACTTATCGTGATCCAAGCACCACGCATCAATGCTGGGCCTGGAAAATTGGCCATCAGGTACGCTTTAATGATGATGGTGAACCTTCAGGCACAGCGGGACGCCCGATTCTGGCGACCATTGAAGGCAATGAGCTGACCAATGTGCTGGTACTGGTCAATCGCTGGTATGGCGGGATCAAGCTGGGAACAGGGGGCTTGGTACGTGCCTATGGCGGTTGCGCTGGACAATGTTTGTTGTTGGCAGAAAAAATTGAACTGATTGAAAAGAAGAAGGTGCAATTTTCCTGTCAATTCAATGAATGGGCCATCTTTCAATATGAATTGAATCAGCAGCAAATCGATTATCAGGAAGAATATACAGCCGAAGGGGTGCAGATCAGCGCCTTATTTCAGTTACATCAAATTCAACCTTTTGCCTTAAAAATTCAAGATGTGACCCGCGGCCGTGAACAGCTCAAAATCATAGAAGAAGCGACAGATGACTGACGTAGATCCATTACTGAAATATCGTGAGCAGCATAAACATCGCCTGAATTACATGCCTTGGCTGTACTGGTCTTTAAAGCCAAAAAATCGCGGTTGGGCAGAAGCGTGGCAAAAGGACTATCAGGCTTACTTGATGGAAATGGAAACCGTCGAGATTGGTGAAAACTGTTTTATTTCACCTCTTGCACATATTTTCGCGGAGCCGGGACGCAAAATCATTATTGGTGATAATAGCTTTATTGCTGCAGATTGCACCTTACATGGCCCCCTAGAGATCGGTAATGAAGTGGCGATCAATCATCACTGTATTCTGGATGGTGGCCGGGTGGGGATTAAACTGCATGATCAGGTGCGCATCGCCGCTTATTGTCATCTTTATGCCTTTGATCATGGCATGGATTTGGAGCAGCCGATTTATCAGCAGCCAGTACGTTCGCAAGGCATCGAGATTGGTCGGGATGTGTGGCTCGGTGCGCATGTCGGTATCAAGGACGGAATTAAAATCGCAGATCAGGCCGTGGTGGGAATGAACAGTATGGTGACCAAGGATGTCGAGAAGCGTGCGATTGTCGCCGGTAATCCGGCCCAATTCATTCGCTATCGTGAATAAGCTTTTGGAAGTCAAGTGCTTGATGCAACAGCCTGACTCAGCAGATGGTTCGATATATTGATCTATATTTGTTCACATAAAAGTTAACATATTTCAAGTCAAGCCTTACAGATTTCGCTGCACATTTTTGAATGCTTATGCTAAGTTAAAAATAACTAAGAAATTTTTATCATAAATAGAAGAGAGGCTAAACATGAAACGTGTCATCGCCTGCATCGACTCATCACCATGTATAAACGCGCTGGCTGACGCGGCGGCATGGATTGCCAAACAGACTGGCCGTGAACTGGTCCTGTTACAGGTTTTGGATTATTACCCGGCCAGTTATCATCTGGGGGAAATCAGTGGGGTTATTGGCTTTGAAAGCAATGCCATGTTACTCAAAGAGTTGGCTGAGCTTGAACAAAAACAAAGTGAAATTGCGCTGGATTATAGCAATAACCTGCTGCAACACATTTCCGAGCGGATTCTGGCAGAACATGGTATTCAAACCACACATATTCAGGAAAAAGGTGATTTTCTGGAACAAAGCTTCCAGATCCTGCAGCCTGATGATATCGCAGTAATTGGATTACTCGGTGAACGCTCCGCTGAAAAAAACAAACCGATCGGCACCAATGTCGAAAATTTTATTCGTGGGGCCAATTGTACCGTGATGACTGTCGGAGAACAGTTTAAGCCGCCGACACGATTTATTTTCGCCTATGAATATTCACCGACCTGTATCAAGATGATGAAACGGATTGCGGAAAGTGATCTGCTGCGCTTATTGCAATGTCATCTGTTATATATCGGTGATCATGCTGAAATTCTAAATGAACCTTTGCAATATTTAAATCAGGCCGGTTTAGATGTGGTGCCACAATACCGCTATGGCGATGTCGCAGAAAATATTTTGACCTATCAACAGGAACTCGGGATTCAACTGATCGTGTTGGGTGCATTTAGTCACAGTAAAATTCACCAGTTCTTTTTGGGCAGTATTGCGACCACGATTTTCCGGAATTCCAAAGTACCTTTACTGGTTGCGAAGTAAGGATTGCATAAAATAGCCAAGCGCGAAGTCTAATCGTAAATTGTTACAGCTTGATTTAAAAATGACCAGAGTTATCCTCATATATTGTGGATAACTCTGTGGTTAATATTTATAAGTTAATGTTATTTATAATAAATATGTCATTGGGTGATTTTTGTTCTTCTTGTTTTATTTCACAATCGCGAGTGCAAAACCATCATGTCCTTTGCTGCCAACCGTTTGTAAAGCAGTGCATGACAAGATACGTGGATGATTTTGAAGCGCTTTAAACATGTCACGAATGCCTTCAATACTTGGTTTATTATTGTCCGGATTAATGATCTCGCCAGCACGAATCACATTGTCTAGAAAAATAAGCGTACCTGAGTGGGACAGGTTTAAACTGAGTTCCAGATATTCCGGATAACTCTGTTTGTCTGCATCAATAAAGATGAAATCGAAAGCTTCCGTATCTTCAGGCAGGGCTTTAAGCACATCTGCTGCACGGCCGCATTTCAGTTCGACGGTCTGTTTAAGCTGCGCGCGATCAATATTTTCCTGACCCATCGCTGCATGGGTATCACGTCCTTCAATGGTCAGGATATAGCCATCATCCGGCAAAGCACGTGCCAGCCACATGGTGCTATATGCTGCAAATGTGCCGAGTTCCAGTATACGTTTACATTGGTTCATCTGGATTAGCATCTGCAACAACATGCCTTGGTTCGGTGCCACAGCCAGATGATCAGGAAAACCGTGCGCTGCGGTATTCTCAAGAGTTTGATTCAGAATAGGGTCTTCAGGAATTAAATGTGAATCAATATAGTGATCAATGTCTGTCCACATTTGTTGCATAGTCTTAGCACCTCGATTGCGATGCGTGCATTTTAAACTTTTCGCGGCAGAGCGCAATTTATTGTTCTATAGGTGATGATTTTTTAGGCTCTACAAAGTCCTGCATGAACTTTGTAGAGTGGTTGTCATGACTTAGTAATTACACATCGAGGAATTACGGCCTAAACTCGGTCCCCACGTACGATAACCTTGGGTATCGATGTGGATTTGACCTGAAGCATACATGCCAAGTCCCATATTCAGACTTTGACCATGCTGTACCCAGAACTGACACAATTTGAACTTGGTATTTTCAATATAGCTATAATCTTGTGCCTGCGGATATTCAGGCCCAATTCGGAAATCGATCGCAGAGTTATACAGATGGCGTGAAGAATTGGCACCACCGGCACACTGGTTTAAAGGTAGGTCACGATAGACTGATGTGACTTCAAAATCAGTCAGTACATTGGCTGCAACCAGATATTTAAAAACTTTTAAAGTTGGGATCTGATTGGCCCATAATTCACGGCTTGGAATCATGTATTGGGAACGGCCACACTTGGCCCAATCACGTGCAGTACGCATCAATTCGAAACTTGGAATGATATTGCCAACCCCATGACGTTCCAGAAAAACCTCATATTCACGCACGCGTGACAAATTATCCAGTGCCGATACCCAGTGGGTATACACATAAGGCACAGTTTTTGGGTGGGCTTTACGATCGTATTGAACACGTTCTTGTGGAATGTAAATCCGTTTTCCAGCAGGTGTGGTGGCCTGTCCAGGTTGTTTTGTGGTCGTGGTACAGCCCACAAAAACAAGAGGAATTATACAAAGACTCAATAATCCCTTTAACAAGTTCTTCATTTATAGAAATCAGATATTTACAAAATAGCGCTATTTTAGACTAAATATAGGGAGAAATTTGGAGAATATTGCAATGAAATGTGTGCGTTGAGTATAAAAAAGATCAGCATTTGCTGATCTTTTAAAGTTTAAACTAATTACTTTTCAAGGTATTGTAATTTGTCTGCTTTGCCATTCCATTCTTCACGGTCTGCTGGCTGGTCACCAATTTGTGTGATATTTGGCCATTTTTGTGACAGGTCAGCATTCAGTTCAATAAAGACTTCTTGACCCTCTGGTAATTCGTCTTCAGAGAAAATTGCATTTGCCGGGCATTCAGGTTCGCATAACGCACAGTCGATACATTCGTCCGGGTTAATCACAAGGAAGTTAGGACCTTCATAGAAACAGTCTACAGGGCAAACTTCAACACAGTCTTGATATTTACATTTAATACAATTTTCAGTGACAACGAAGGTCATGGCGACAGCTACCTAAAAAATATGGTTCTAATTACGAATGCTGTATTTTAGGCAAAAACAGGGGGAACTAACAATTCCTTTTATTGATATTTGTTATATATAGGGCTGTTAAATTTGAAAAAAGGTCGCATACCGATGAATTACAGCATTCATCGGTATGTTCAGGACATCGACCCTATGCCAGATGAGGTCTAGGACCGAGAATTAACTTGACTGTTTGATCAGGTCTTTGAGCGCATATAACTGCTGCAAGGCTTCACGCGGAGTTAAACTATCTACATCAATATCTTCGAGTAAGTCCAGTGCAGGCGATTCTTTCTCAATTTCGATGATACGTTCTATAGGCTCCATAACTTCAGGCATTGCAAACAGATCATGCTGCGGGCTCAGTGGCTTGGCCTGATGCTGTTTTTCCAGAATCTTTAAGCGGTTTTGCGCTTCTTTAATCACTGCAGCTGGAATGCCTGCCAGTTTGGCAACCTGCAAGCCATGACTCTGACTGGCCGGGCCATGTTGTACTTTATGCAATAAAATCAGATTGCCATTCAGCTCTTTGGCCGTGACATGGTAGTTGTTAATGCCACTTTCCTTATCCAGTTCAGTCAGTTCGAAATAATGCGTGGCGAATAAACACAAACATTGAATGCGTTTCGTTAGATCTAGCACACAGGCCCAAGCCAGCGACAAGCCATCATAGGTACTGGTTCCACGGCCAACTTCATCCATCAGTACCAAAGAATGACTGGTGGCATGATGCAGGATTTGCGAGGTTTCGGTCATTTCCACCATAAAAGTCGATTTGCCTGTCGATAAATCATCGGCAGAGCCAATACGGGTGAAGACACGATCTACAGGGCCTAGGGTTGCAGCTTGCGCTGGAACATAAGCGCCACAATAAGCCAAGAGTACGATCAATGCAGTCTGGCGCATAAATGTAGATTTACCACCCATATTCGGGCCGGTAATGATGGCCATCCGATGGGAAAAATCCAGTCGCATATCGTTCGGAGTAAAGGCCGATTTACTGAGGGCTTCTACCACCGGATGCCGACCAGCAGTGATACTTACACCAACTTCAGGACTGAATTTTGGACGCGACCAGTTGCGTAAACGCGCCTGATGGGCAAAATTCGCAATCAGATCAATCTGGGCTATGGCGCTGCTCATCATCTGTAAATTGCCGATATCCTGACGCAGTTCATCCAGCAGCATTTCAAACAGCATTTTCTCACGGGCCAAAGCACGCGATTCGCTAGATAAGACTTTGTCTTCAAATGCTTTTAGTTCAGGGGTGATGTAGCGTTCGGCATTTTTCAGGGTTTGCCGGCGAATATAATGCTCGGGTGCTTGTTCGGCCTGTGCGCGGGTCAGTTCAATATAATAGCCACTGACGCGGTTGTAGCCAATTTTCAGTCCCGGAATTCCGCTTTGTTCACGCTCTTTAATTTCCAGATCAATCAGGAACTGGCTGGCATGATCACGAATCTGACGCAATTCATCCAGTTCACTGTCAAAACCTTCGGCAATGACATTACCATCACGAAGCAGGACGGGCGGGTTTTGCACAATGGCGGACATCAGACGTTGATGCAGACCATGGAAGTCGCCTAGCTCTTCATTGAGTTGTACTAAAAGTTTGGACTGTTGCTGACTGACAATCGGTTGCAGGGCATGGCGTAAAAATGGA